>DAIRCW010000210.1:0-5080 GCA_036796475.1 Candidatus Acidiferrales bacterium
CCTGGGGCTTCGCTTCCACTGACCGCCTCTCCCCCCAGGGCATCGAATCCTGCGTCACCGAGGCCATCGCCATCGCCAGGGCCTCCGCCCTGGCCAAACGCCACGATGTGGTCATGGCCCCCGAGCAGCCCTTCGTGGACACCTGGCAAAATCCGTTCGTCAAAGATCCGTTCCGCATTCCTGTTGAATCGCAAATTGCTGTACTCCTCGCCGCCGACGCCGAAATGCGCAAAGTGAAGGGCGTAACGCTCGCCGAAGGATCCATGGATTTCCGGAGAATCGAACAACTTTTTGTTTCCAGCATCGGGTCGTCGATTCATCAGGTGAAAATGCAATCCGGGGCCGGAATCGTTGCTACGAGTTTCGCCGGCGAGGAAATTCAGAAGCGCTCGTATCCGAATAGTTTTGGCGGGCAGCACATGCTGCGCGGCTACGAACTCATCGAAGAACTCGATCTCGTTCGCCACGCGCCGCGCATCGCCGAGCAGTGCGTCGCACTGCACAGCGCGGAAAAATGCCCGGAAGGGAAGCGCACAATTATTTTGGACAGTTCGCAACTCGGCTTGCAAATTCACGAATCCATCGGCCATCCCATCGAACTCGACCGCGTGCTCGGCATGGAAGCGAATTTCGCCGGCATGAGTTTTTTGACGCTCGAGAAATTAAATTCGCTGCGCTACGGTTCAGACATTGTGAACGTCGTCGCCGATGCGCGGTTGGACCATGGTCCCGGTCTCGGCACGTTTGGCTACGACGACGAAGGCGTTCCCGCACAGCGCACGCCGATTATCACCAACGGCCTTTTCACTGGATATTTGACGAATCGCGAAACCGCCGCGGCCATCGGCCAGTCGCGCTCCAACGGAACGATGCGCACCGAAAGCTGGAACCGCCTGCCAATTATTCGCATGACCAACATCAGCATCATGCCCGGCGACCGCCGCTTCGAAGATCTCATCGCCGATACCGACGACGGAATTTACATGGAGACGAACCGTTCGTGGTCCATCGACGACCGCCGCTATCATTTTCAGTTCTCCACGGAAATCGGCTGGGAAATCAAAAACGGCAAGCGCACGCGCATGATCAAAACGCCGAGCTACAGCGGAATCACCACGGAATTCTGGAACAGTTGCGACGCGATCTGTTCGCGCGATTATTGGACGCTGTGGGGCACGCCCAATTGCGGCAAAGGCCAGCCGATGCAAACCATGGGCACGGGCCACGGGGCGTCGCCGGCGCGCTTCCGCAACGTGAAAGTGGGCATCGCTTCCTCGGACTAATGCCGGCGAAAAACAAAAAACGAGCCGCGCCTCGAAAGCGCGTTAGCAGCGGCAGCAAAGGCCTTGCTGCTGCGGACCATCGTCTCGGTGCGTCTGAATTGCGCCGCATCGCGGAGCGAATCTTCAAGCTGAGCGAAGCGGACGAAACCGAAGTGGACGTCAGCGCCGTCACCAGCGCGCTCACGCGCTTCGCAAACAACACCATTCATCAAAATGTCGCCGAGCAGGGCATCAGCATTTCCGTCCGCGCGATGGTAGACGGCCGCACCGCACGCGCGTCCACAAATAAAATCGACGAGGAATCGCTGCGCCGCGTTACTGCTGCTGCGCTCGAACTCGCGCAGGTGCAGCCGCGCAATCCGGATTTGCTTCCGATGCTCGGGCAGCAAAAATTGCAAAAAGTTGCGCGGTTCAACGCAAAGACCGCTGTGGCCACTCCCGCCGACCGTGCGCGCGCCGTCACTCGTGTCTGCAAAATGGCGGACGAAAAAAGGCAGACCACCGCGGGAATTTACTCCACAGGGCTTTCGGAATTTGCGCTGGCGAATTCGCGCGGTCTCTTCGAGTATTACGAAGACACGCGCGCAGAATTTTCCGTGACCATGCTGGAAAAAGATTCATCCGGCTGGGCCAAGGCTACTTCGGGGAATATCGCAGATATTGATCCGGAGGCGCTCGCTGCAAGCGCCAGCCAAAAGGCTGCTGATTCGCGCGCGCCGAAGGAAATTCCCGCCGGGCATTACACCGCAATTCTGGAACCGCCGGCCGTTCTCGATCTTGTCGGTTTTTTGTTTTACGACTTCGCGGGAACTTCGGTGCTCGATCAGCGTTCGTGTTTCACGGGGCGGATGGGCAAAAAATTATTCGGCGAAAACATTTCCATTTGGGATGACGTGTACCATCCGCTGCAGCTTGGCCCGCCGTTCGATGGCGAAGGCCTGCCGCGCGAGCGCGTGCGGCTAGTAGACCGCGGAATTCCCGTGAATCTGGTTTACTCCCGTGCCACAGCCGCAAAAATGAAAGCGAAGGCCACCGGCCACGGATTTTCTTTGCCCACGGAAGATGGCGAAGCCCCGTTCAATTTGGTTTTTTCCGGCGGCCAAGCATCCACGGAAGAAATGATTCGTTCGACCGAGCGCGGCCTGCTCATCACGCGGCTGTGGTACATCCGCGAAGTGGATCCGTACAAAAAAATCCTCACCGGCATGACGCGCGACGGCACATTCCTCGTCGAAAATGGCAGGGTCGCCGGCGCGGTGCGCAATTTCCGCTTCAATCAGAGCATCATCGAAATGCTCGCCAACGTGGAGATGATGGGCTCCGCCGTGCGTGCCTCCGGCGAAGAGTCCTTCGATATGGTTGTCCCCGCGATGAAGGTCCGCAACTTCCACTTCACCGAAGTCACAAAATTCTGACGAAATTTTATTTTGCCTGTGCCGTTGTGAATTGCAGGCTGGCGATGGCGCGGGAAATTACGTTTTGCTGAATTTGCACCAAATCTGATTTTGCGGTGGTCACTCCGAAAATCGTGAAGGTGTCCTGCCCATGGCGAACGAGCGCAACCGTTCCTGCCCACAATTGATTCTCCGCCATTCCTTCGAACTGATATTCGCAAGCAGGGAATCCACCGATCAGCGTCTGGCGCAGCGCGGATGGGCGGAAATTATCGAACGAGTCAGCGAGGCGGTCGTTTGTCACGGTCACGTGCGCCAGCAGAGTATCGTCCGCGGGTTCGATGCCGATAATCAGATACGTGGACTGATCAGAGGTGCCCAGAGCGGCGACCGAGCCAGGAAGCGCCGCGCGCGCGCCCTGAATCACTTGCCAATCCGGCGGCCGGTAGATTTGGAAGCCGTAAGTATCGTTCACGTAGGAATTGTCGAGCACTCGTTCGCGCATCGGTGTTGGCGCTGATGCTGGCGCGGCATTCGGAGCAGCTGAATTTCCAGCAGCGTTCGCAGGCGCAGCGGAAGTTTGCGCGGGCGAAGTCGCAGTTTGGTTCGATGGCGCAGGTTGCGGCTCGTGGCTTGCAGCCGAAACGTTTGCGCCATTGCTCGCAGTCGCCGAATTGGACGGCGCGGACTTATGCGAAGCCGCTGATTCATCTTCACCGCTTTTAGCGTGAGGATCCTTTGGATCTTGTTCGCGCGCGCTGACTTTGGCCGCACTTTTCTCTTCTGTTCCGGATTTTTTCTCGGACGAAGGGCTATTCGGTGTGACGGTAATTGAAGCGACGGAACTGCGCTCGACGAGCGCGTAGCCATAGCTGGTCTTCACGCGAAACGCGCTGCCCTGATAACCGACAATCGTGCCAATGAGTTTAGAGCCGTCCTTCAAATGCAGTTCGTCCGCGCGCACGGCGAGGCAACCGAACGTCAGCAGAATCGCGAATAGCAGGCGTGCAGTTCTCATCTTCTTCTCTGCTTAAAGTATGGCAAGGCGGTAGCACGGCGGCAAGCTGGAGGGCCAAGCGGGTGCCGGGTCAGTCAGTGGACGAAGGTACAGGTGGTCAGGCGTAGAGGGCGATACCGAGAACGACGCCGAAAATCAGCACCGCGGCGAGCACGAGTAGAGAACGCGCGCTCTTTTTGCGCACAGCGGCGACAATCACGCCGAGTCCACAGAGGAGGAAGGCTGCCTCTGGCCAAAACGCGGGCGAACCGAACCCACTTTGTAATTCGCCGAGCGTGTGCGCGTAGAGAACAGAGCTCATCGAGCCGAAGCTGGTGACGCAGGCGGCCACGATTCCGGCCAGCGCCAGAGTGCCAACCCACTGGGGGAAGCCGGATTTGCGCTGGATCTCGCGCCAGTCCCACCAGGTGAGCCCGACGACGAGTGCTACGACGAAAATGGTGAACAGCGCCATGAGAGTTCGCTTAAGATGACCCACTGTTTCTTTGGCAATTGGCGCGCCAGGAGGCAGAGTACCATCTGTAACGATAAGTTATTGCGATTCATTGGCTTACGAGCATCGTAAGGGTCTCGTATCAGGCAGAAGTGGAAAACTTTTGCACATTTTGAAGCGTCTCCCGTCGCGCGGATGCATAGGAGCGAAATGCAGACGCGCGAATCGAATCTGGTAGGATACGACTACCATGCCACGGCCATGGATCATCGGGCATCGAGGCGCGCCGGGGTACGCTCCGGAAAATACGCTGGCGTCGTTCCGCAAGGCGGTGGAGCTTGGAGCGACGTTCATTGAAACGGACCTGCGACTGTCGCACGATGCGCGTTTTGTCGCCATGCACGACCCGACGCTCGACCGCACCACCAACGGCCGCGGGCTGGTGCGCGATTTTACTTTGGCGCAGTTGCGGGAGCTGGACGCGGGCGCGTGGTACGGACAGAAATTCGCGGGCGAGCGAATCCCCACGCTCGACGAAATTCTGCAATTCGCGCGCGAAGCGGACGTGGTTTTTTATCTGGAGATCAAGCACGAATTCGGCTGGGGCGTGCATCACGGGATCGTCAGCGCGCTGCGTGCGGCGAAAGAGCCGGCGCGGACGGTGGTGATTTCGTTCGATCCGGGACTGCTCGAAAAATTGCGTCGATTGGATGCGGCGTTATTGACGGGATTTTTGTTCGAGAGTTCGGAGCCGAACGTGATTGAGCGTGCGATGAAAATCGGGGCGCGACAGATTCTGCCACGCGCGGATCTGGTCACGCCGGAGTTGCTGGGCAGAGCGCGTGATGCGGGATTGCAAGTGGCGACGTGGACGGTGAACCGTCCCGAAGAGATGGTCATGCTGATGGAAATGGGCGTGAATGGGATTATGAGCGATTATCCGGATCGGCTG
>DAIRCW010000211.1:0-5056 GCA_036796475.1 Candidatus Acidiferrales bacterium
GCGGCTCGCCTGAGCCGGATTGCATTCAATGTGCCCTGAATGAAATACGCAGACAGCCACCAAATTGTTCAGACGCACGAGAACAGAAACAGTTAGCAGGGAAACAGGAGCCATAAACAGCGTGAAACTACAGCAATGCGTGAAATTCTTCGACAGTAATTTTCAGGTCCTCGATAATTGAACGCAACGTCTTGCGCTTTAAATCTCCAGTATGCATGGGAATTACAACGCGACTCTGGTCTTTGGGCCTGATATATATGGCATGGCTGCCGCGCTGACGGCGAAATTCAAAGCCCAGCTTTTCGACGACACGGACAAGCTCCCTCGCTTTGACCGCGGGCAGCTTTTCGGTCACGCCGAAATCTCAATCGGCTTGATCAGAATGTCTTCGGTTGGAATTGGGAGGCCATCTTCGATGAGCGTTTCGATGTAGAGCTCAATGGCTTCGCGAATGTTTTTTGTGCCTTCTTCAATCGTTCCGCTTTGCGTGTGGCACCCCGGCAAAGTAGGGCAGAAAACGTGATAGCCACCCTCTTCCTCTTTTTCGAAAATGACCGTGAAGTGGTATGCCATAACACTCTCCGTCGTGTCAGTTGACTCGAAGCTTGGAACATCACGCGGCGCGGCCGCAGCACTTTTTGTACTTTTTGCCGGAGCCGCAGGGGCAGGTGTCGTTGCGGCCGACTTTCGCGCCGGTGCGGACCTGCTTAGGCGCTTCCGCTTTCTCGCGCCCGGTCTGGAACTGCAAATCCTGCTGCGCGCGACGCTGCCGGCGCTCGATCTGTTTGGCTTCTTCTTCCGGACGCGCGGGCTGCATGAGGTAGAGGAAGCGAATCGTTTCCGTGTCGATGCGCCCCATCATGTCTTCGAAAAGCTTGAATCCCTCTTTTTTGAACTCGACCAGCGGATCCACTTGACCGTAGCCACGCAGGCCGATGCCTTCCTTCAAATGGTCGAGGGTGAGCAGATGGTCTTTCCATTGCGCGTCGACGATGTCGAGAGTGATGTGCCGCTCCAGCCAGCGCAGCATTTGCGTGCCGAACTGTTTTTCTTTGTCTTCATAGCGGGCTTTGGCTTTTTCGATGAGCGCATCGAGCAACTGATCGTGATTCATCTGCGAGGCGTCAATCCCAGCGGTCTTCATGTCAAGTCCGAACTGATTCAGCACTTCGACGGAAAGCTGCTGCACGTTCCACTGATCGGCGTGCTGCTCGCGCGGACAAAATTCATCCAGCAGTTCGCTCATTAAATCTTCCGTGAGCGCGAGTATGTCTTCCTTCTGATCTTTTCCTTCCAGCACCGCGCGGCGAATGGAATAAATCGTTTCGCGCTGCTTGTTCATCACGTCGTCGTATTCGAGCAGGTGTTTGCGCGCTTCGAAGTTCTGCGCCTCGACGGTTTTCTGCGCGTTTTCAATGCGCTTGGAAATCAGCCGCGATTCGATGGGAATGCCTTCCTTCATGCCCAGCATGTACATGAACTTTTGCACGCGCTCGCCGCCGAAAATTCGCAGCAAGTCGTCTTCAAGCGAGAGGAAAAAACGCGAAGAGCCGGGATCACCCTGACGTCCCGCACGGCCACGCAGCTGATTGTCAATGCGTCGCGCTTCGTGGCGTTCCGTCCCCAGAATGTGCAAACCGCCGAGCGCGATCACTTCGTCGTGTTCAGTGCGGCACTGCTCGGCAAATTGATCGTAGACCGGTTTCCACTGGTCGAGCGGCACCTGAAAAATTCTGCCTTCCTGCTGGAACAAAACCATGGGCACGCTGCCGGCGCTCGCGCCGTTGCCTGCGGCGGGCGCGGCATTTGATTGCGAAGCTTCCTCCGCCGTTTCAGTGGCGGGTTTTGCTTCCGCGTCATTTTGTGGGGCCGCTTCGTCGCCATTTCCAATGACCGAGCCTGCCGGCGCATAGGGCAGCGCCAATTTGTTTTTCAGGCAGTACTCGCGCGTCATGGCTTCCGGATTTCCGCCGAGCAGAATGTCGGTTCCGCGTCCGGCCATGTTGGTGGAAACGGTCACCGCGCCTTTGCGTCCCGCCTGCGCGACGATCTTCGCTTCGCGCTCGTGCTGCTTGGCGTTCAGCACTTGATGCGGAATGCCGTGCTTCTTCAGCAGCTCCGCGATTTTTTCCGACTTTTCGATGGAGATGCTGCCGATAAGCACCGGCTGGCCGCTCTCGTGCAACTGCCTGATGCCTGCGGCGTACGAACCGTCTTCCTGCATGATCCCGTTGACCACCGCTTCGAATTTTTCCGCCTCCGTGCGGTAGACCACGTCCGGATTCTCGATGCGGATGAGCGGCTTGTTCGTGGGAATCACGACAACATCGAGACCGTAAATTTTGCCGAATTCTTTCGATTCGGTTTCCGCCGTTCCGGTCATGCCGGAAAGTTTTTTGTACATGCGGAAATAATTCTGGAAGGTGACGGTGGCAAGGGTCTGATTCTCGCGCTCGATCTTCACGCCTTCTTTGGCTTCGATGGCCTGGTGCAAACCGTCGGACCAGCGGCGCCCGGGCATTTGCCGGCCGGTGAATTCATCGACGATGACCACTTCACCTTCTTTGACCACGTAATCCACGTCTTTTGTAAACAGCGTGTGCGCGCGCAAGCCCTGATACACGTGATGAATGGTCTCGAGATTCTGTGGGTCGTACATGTTCGAGAGGCTCAGCAAGCGCTCGCACTTCGCCACGCCTTCTTCGGTGAGTGTGGCGGTCTTGTGTTTTTCGTCCAGCGTGAAATCAATGTCTTTGATCAGCTTGGGAACGATTTTGTCGATCTTGTAATACTTGTCGGTGGATTCTTCCGCGGGGCCAGAAATAATCAGCGGGGTGCGGGCTTCGTCAATCAAAATGGAGTCCACTTCGTCGACGATGCTGAAGTTGTGCCCGCGCTGCACGCAATCTTTCAAATCGTATTTCATGTTGTCGCGCAGGTAGTCGAAGCCGAATTCGTTATTCGTTCCGTAGGTGATGTCCGCTTCGTAGGCAGCGCGCCGCTGGACGTCGTCCAAGTCATGAACAATCACACCGACGGTGAGCCCAAGCAATTTGTAAATGGGGCTCATCCATTCGGCGTCGCGCCGCGCCAGGTAATCGTTGACGGTGACGATGTGCACGCCGCGTCCGGTCAGCGCATTCAGGTAGGCCGGCAAAGTGGCGACCAACGTTTTTCCCTCGCCGGTTTTCATTTCGGCGATCTTGCCGTCGTTGAGGACGATGCCGCCGATGAGCTGCACGTCGAAGTGACGCATGGAAAGTTTGCGGCGTCCCGCTTCGCGCACCAGCGCAAATGCCGGCACAAGAACTTTAGCGAGCGCCTCCTGCATTTTGGGGCGGTAGGTTTCGTCGCGAAGGTCTAGGCCTTCGAGTTCCGAAGTGACGCGCTGCTTCAGTTCCGCGGTGCGCAGGCGGAAATCGTCGTCATCGAGCTGTTGCATCTCCGGCTCAAACGCGTTGATCGCGGCAATCGTGGACTCGAGCTTCTTGATGTCGCGCTCGTGCTTCGTCCCGACGAATACCGCTATTACATTTTCAACAAACTTATCTGCATCCATCGCGTGTGTGCGCCCTTAGATTTCGCTGATTCACGGATTGGTTCCAACCTGCTACCAGGCAGGTCTCCTACATTCTAGTGGATTAGATGCGGGATACGTCCCCTCGCATTCTCGTTTTTATCATCGCTTATAGAATCATTGTACGCGTTCGCCGCGCTTCGCGCAAAAGCCGCTATTTGTGCAGGTTGCTCTCGCAGCACGGGCGTCCTATGATGAATGTTCGCGCTGCGGCGCAAATGATTCACTGAGAGGATGCGCTTGGCTCCTGACTCCAGCAATCCCGGCCCGAATAAACTTACCGAAGGCGTCGTCTACGATGCGCTGCGCGCCGCCGAAGACCCCGAACATCATCGCAGCATTCTTTCGCTAAATCTTGTGCGCAGTCTCGTCGTGCGCGATGGCGCAATTTCGCTGGTCGTTTCGCTTTTGCGGCCCGAAGAATCGTATCGGCAAGTCCTCGAACGCAACATTCGCGGCGCCCTCGCGCGATTGCAGGGCGTGCAATCGCTCGAACTGAAATTCGAAGCCACTACCCCCGGCGGACGGCGCTTGCAAGAAAAGCAGCCCATCGTCGGTGTGAAAAATCTGGTCGCGGTCGGCAGCGGCAAAGGCGGCGTCGGAAAGACGACGGTTGCGGTGAATCTGGCCATCGCGCTCAAAGAAATGGGCGCGAAGGTCGGGCTGCTCGATGCCGACGTGTATGGCCCGAACGTCCCATTGATGCTGGGAACAAGCGCGCCGCCGCAAGCGCTGGCCGAAAACATCATCATTCCCGTAGAAGCCTACGGCGTGAAGATGATTTCCATGGGGCTGCTCAATCCCGGCGACCGTCCCGTGATTTGGCGCGGGCCGATGCTGCACGGCGTGATGCAACAATTTTTGCGCAGCGTGCAATGGGGCGAATTGGATTATTTGATTATCGATTTGCCTCCCGGCACAGGTGACGTGCAGCTTTCGCTGGTGCAGACGGTGGTTCTATCGGGCGCGGTGATTGTCACCACTCCTTCCATCGTGGCGCTGGCCGATGTGCGCAAGGCGATCGAAATGTTCCGCCAGGTGAACGTCGAAATTCTCGGCATCGTCGAGAACATGAGCTATTTTTCCTGCCCGCACTGCGAAGGGCGCATTGACGTTTTTGGCCACGGAGAAGGCGAGCGCATGGCCAAGACGTTCAGCGTGCCGCTGCTCGGCGAGATCGAAATTGATCCGCAGATTCGGATTGGCGGCGACACGGGAAAGCCGGTGGCATCGCAAGGCGAAGAAGCTCCGGGCGCGAAGAGCATTTTTGCCGTGGCGCGGGCGCTGGAGGCGCGTCTGGCTGACCAGAGCCGGGCGGCTGCGGCATCGCCGAATATCCAGATCCTCTGAACGATAAAACTCCTCGTTTCTTGCTGAAAACCAGCCGAAAGTCACTGATGCAAAAAATGCGATTTTTGTCTCGATTAGAAATTTTTATGTGATTTGTTTTCAGTAGTTTGACTGTTTGGGACTGTGGTT
>DAIRCW010000212.1:0-5031 GCA_036796475.1 Candidatus Acidiferrales bacterium
ATCAGCGACATTCCGTTGCCAATGCCGCGGTCGCTGATCTGCTCGCCCAGCCACATGATGAACGCCGAACCGGTGGTCAGCGTCAGCACGGTCATCAGAATGAACCGGATGCCCGGATTGAACACCAGCATCTGTCCGGAAAGATTCTCGTGCTGCAGAGTGAAGGCGATGGCCAGCGACTGGAAAATGCTCAAAATAATCGTCAGGTAGCGCGTGTACTGCGTGATCTTCTTGCGCCCCAGATCGCCTTCCTTCTTCAAGCGCTCCAAATAAGGCCAGACCACCACCATCAATTCCAAAATAATCGACGCCGTGATGTAAGGCATGATGCCCAGCGCGAAAATCGAGAGCCGCCGCAGATTCCCGCCGCTGAACAGATCCACGATGCCCAGCACCGAATTCTGGTTCTGCTGGAACAATTGCAGCAGCAACTGGCCATTGATTCCCGGCGTGGTGATGAACGCGCCCAGACGGTACACCGCCAGAATCGCCAGCGTAAAGAGACACCGATTGCGCAGATCCGGCGTGGTGATGATATTCCGAAATGCTTCGGCCAGCTTCCTCATTGCAGAACTTCGACCTTACCCCCGGCGGCGGCGATTTTCTCCTGCGCCGATTTGCTGAACTTGTGCGCGTGAACGGTGAGCGCCACTTTCAAATTGCCGTCGCCCAGAATTTTCACTCCGTCTTTGCGTGGATGAATGATCCCGCGGCCCTCGAGGGCTTCCGGCGTGACCGTTTCTCCCGCGCTGAACGCATTGAGCATTTCAATATTCACGATGGCGTAGCGCTTCGGAAACGGGCTGTGGAATCCGCGCTTGGGGATGCGCCGGTGCAGCGGCATCTGCCCGCCTTCGAATCCGGCGCGCCGCGAATAGCCGCGCCGCGATTGCTGCCCTTTGTTTCCCGCGCCCGCGGTCTTGCCCATTTTCGAGCCCATGCCGCGCCCAACGCGCACCTTGCGGTGCTTCGAGCCTCGCGGCGGCCTCAAATTCGATAGCTTCACGCTCATGGTTCCGTCCTACTCCTCGATTTCCACCAGATGATGCACGCGCGCAATCATTCCGCGAATGTTCGGCGTGTCCGGCCGCTCAATCACCTGATTCATGCGGCGAAAGCCCATCCCGCGAATCGTTTCGCGCATGTTGCGCGGGCAGCCGATGAAGCTGCGCACCCAGCGAATTTTCAGCGTCCCTGATGATTTTTTCTTTGTCGCCATTCTCGAATTGCCTGCCCTCTTTTTTCGCCCGCTTCTATGCCGTGGTTGCGGCCTCGGCGATCTTGCCGCGCTCTTCATTCACCTTCGCTGCGTCCTTCAAATGCAACAGCGCGTCGAACGTGGCCTTAATCACATTGTGCGGATTCGACGTGCCAATGGACTTCGTCAGCACATTCTGAATTCCCGCCACTTCCATCACCGCGCGCACCGGGCCGCCGGCGATGATTCCCGTGCCTTCCGGCGCGGGCTTGAGCAGCACTTGCCCCGAACCGTAGCGCCCCAAAACCCAGTGCGGAATGCTTGTGCCCTTCAAATTCACCCGCACCATATTCTTTTTCGCTTGCTCGATGGCCTTGCGAATGGCCATGGGCACTTCGCGCGCCTTGCCCATGCCAAATCCGGCATGTCCTTGCTGATCACCCACCACCACCAGCGCCGAGAAACTCAGATTCTTTCCGCCCTTCACCACTTTCGTCACGCGGTTGATGGAAACTACCTGGTCCTTCACATTCGCGGGATTAGCGTCAATCTGCCGGCGAATTGCTAACGTATCTTTGAGCTCTTGTTTCGGCATAAGCGTCAGAACTTCAGTCCCGCCTCTCGGGCCGCTTCGGCAAGCGCCTGCACTCGGCCATGGTATTGATAACCGCCGCGGTCGAACACCACGCGTTCAACTCCCGCAGCCTTCGCGCGCTCGGCGATGATCTTGCCCACCACTTTCGCCGACGCGATGTTTCCTCCGCCCTTGATCTGTTTCTTCACGTCCCCGTCCAGCGAACTGGCTGACGCGATGGTGTGCCCCTTCGCGTCGTCAATCACCTGCACGCGAATGTGCTTCACCGAACGGTACACGCAAAGCCGCGGACGCTCCGCGGAACCTGCCAGCGCCTGGCGCATGCGGCGATGAATCCGCTGCCGATGCGCGTCGCGCGAAAGTTTTCTTGCTGGAACAACTGCCATTTTCTCTCTCCTCCAACTTTACGCCGCGGTCTTCGCCGCTCCGGCCTTGCCCGCTTTCTTCTTGAGCCGCTCGCCCACGATGCGAATGCCCTTCTGTTTGTACGGATCCGGCGGACGAAGCGAACGAATGTTCGCGGTCACTTGTCCCACCAGCGCCTTGTCCGCGCCGCTCACCGCCAGATGCGTCTGCTTCTCAATCGCGATTTGAATTCCATCGGGAATTGGAAACTGGATGGGATGCGAGTAGCCCAGCGTAAAGACCACGTTCTTGCCCTTCACTTCCGCGCGGTAGCCGACGCCAACAATATCCAGTTCTTTCTTGAATCCTTCCGTCACACCCTTGACCGCATTGGCCACCAGCGCGCGCGCCAACCCGTGCAAAGCCCGTTGCATTTCGCTCTGCCGTGTGGCAATCAGATGCCCGTCCTTCTGCTCGAACTTGATTCGCCCCGGCACCGGGACGTGCATCTTGCCCTTCGGTCCTTGAACGTCAATCGCGCTCTCGGCAAGCTGCACCTTCACGCCCTGCGGTATGGCTATCGGTTTGTTTCCAATTCGTGACATGGCCTACCAGACCTCGCACAAAAGTTCGCCGCCCACGCCTTCTTTGCGTGCCGTCTGCCCGGTCATGATTCCGCGAGGCGTGGACAGTATCGAAACGCCCATTCCGCCTACCACCGGGCGAATCTCGCTCTTTCCCACGTAGCGCCGGCAGCCCGGGCGCGAAATGCGCTTCAAATTCGTCAGCACGCTACGCTTTCCAGCGGCGTAGCGGAAATTCAGACGCAGCACTTTCCGCTTGTTCTCATCAATGAGTTTGTAGGTGGAAATGTAGCCTTCTTCCTTGAGGATTCTGGCGATTTCCACTTTCAAATTGGACGCGGGCAAATCCACGCGCGGATGTCTTGCGCGCACCGCGTTGCGAATCCGCGTCAGCATGTCGGCAATAGGATCAGTATTCATCTCAGTCCTTACCAGCTGGCCTTGGTCACGCCAGGAATTTCGCCCTTGAGCGCCAGGCCGCGAAAACAAATGCGGCACATCTCAAATTTCCGCAGAAACGCGCGCGGCCGTCCGCAAATCCGGCAGCGGTTGCGCACGCGGATCTTGTACTTCAGCTTCTTGTTCATCTTGGCGCATCGTGCTGTAGTCGCCATCGTTTCTCCTTGGATCTCCTCGAAAACTCTCCCGCTTAGCTGCGGAACGGCACGCCCATCAGCTTCAAAAGTTCGCGCCCTTCCTCGTCTGATTTCGCGCTGGTTGTCAGCGTGATATTCATGCCCTTGATTTTGTCCACGCGCGTGTAATCAATCTCCGGAAACACCAGCTGATCTTTCAATCCCAGCGTGTAGTTTCCGCGGCCGTCGAACGAATTCCCCGGCAATCCCTTGAAGTCGCGTACGCGCGGCAGAACGATATTCGACAGCCGGTCCAGAAACTCGTACATCCGCTCGCCGCGCAGCGTCACCATGCAGCCGATGGGCATTCCCTTGCGAATCTTGAAATTCGCGATGGACTTCTTCGCCCGGGTGATTACCGGCTTCTGCCCGGTGATTTGCCCCAGCTCCTGCACGGCCACGTCCAGCAGTTTGATGTTCTGGCTCGCTTCGCCCATGCCGATGTTCACGGTGATCTTCTTCAGCTTGGGCACAGCCATGCTGTTCGAATACCCGAAGCGCTTTGCCAGCGCCGGCATGGTCTCTTTTCGGTAGCGTTCATGTAAACGGCTCAGCATTTTTGCCTGATCCTCTTCGAAATCTTTTTCCAGTTCTCGCTCTAACTCTCAAACGTCGCGTTGCATCGCTTGCACACGCGCAGTTTGCTTCCGTCCTGGCTCACGGTAGAACCGAGCCGGCTGTGCTTGCCGCACGCCGGGCAGACAATCATCACGTTGGAAACGTGAATCGGCCCTTCCTTGTCCAAAATTCCGCCGCGAATGTTCTTCGACGGATTCGGACGCGTGTGCCGCTTGATGATATTCGCGTGCTCCACGGTCACGCTGCGCTTCGCTGGATCCACCGAAAGAACGCGCCCGGTCTTGCCCTTGTCGCGTCCAGTCATGATTTTCACGGTGTCTCCGTGTCGGATCATCATCGGCGCCGGCTTTACCGCTTTGTGATGCTCGTGCATTTACCAGACCTCCGGAGCCAGCGAAATGATCTTGGTGAACTTTTTCTCGCGCAATTCGCGCGCTACTGGCCCGAATACGCGCGTTCCTACCGGCTCGCCGGCATCGTTAATCAGCACCGCGGCGTTGTCGTCGAATCGGATGTACGTCCCGTCCTTGCGCCGGTGCTCTTTCCTCGTCCGCACCACCACCGCTTTCACCACAGTTCCCTGCTTCACCTGGCTGTCCGGAGCCGCTTCTTTCACCGAAGCGGTAACCACATCGCCCAATCCGGCCACCAGTCCCGCGTCGCCGCCCAACGGAAGAATGGCCGTGAGCCGCCGCGCGCCGGAATTGTCGGCGACCGTCAGCCATGTCCGCATCTGCACCATGCTTGTGCTCCCTCTTCCTTATGCCACGCGCGTCGAGCGGGCCAGAATCTCGGCCAGCCGCCAGCGCTTCAGTTTCGAAAGCGGCCGGCTCGCCACGATTCGTACCGTGTCGCCCGGCTTCGCCTCGTTGCGCTCGTCATGAGCGTAGTATTTTTTGTTGCTGCGAATCACGCGCAGGTACTGCCTGTGCTGCACCGTGCGCGCTACTTTCACCACAATGGTCTTGTGCATCTTGGAGCTGGTCACCACGCCGATCAGTTCCTGGCGCTTGCCTCGCTCTTGCGGAGCCTGCGCTCCGGTAGCTGCTGCTTCACTGGCCATCTGCACTCCTGTTTCGTGAATCCTGCTTCACT
>DAIRCW010000213.1:0-5023 GCA_036796475.1 Candidatus Acidiferrales bacterium
TTTAGGAGGGTCGGAGCCCTGTCAGCTCTAACATAAAAAGTTGGCGGGCCTTTTCCGAATGCCTTTTTAGGTGTCGGAGCCTGCCCGCCGCAGCGGAGGCGAAAAAAAAAGGAGCGTTCCTACTGCCTTCTAGGGGGTCGGAGCTTCAGCTCCGACATTAAAACGCCGCTGCGCATTTTTCCTGTCGCGCGCTTCATCCGCCTGTCCTGAGTGAAGTGGCGAAGGGCGCGATGTATTCGCATTTGCGTTTTCTTGTGCGGGCGGAGCAGTCAGTTGGCCCTACACAATCACCCGCAGCGAACGGGCGACAACGCCGCATTGACTTTTGCGCTGGCCCCGGTAGCGTGAAAAGTAACCAACCCGTGTGGGGGTATAGAGGGAGAAGCCATGAGAGGATAAAAAATGAAGACCAAAAAGAACGCTCTCCTTACGGCGTTGCTGGGTGTGTTTCTCGCATTCGGACTCTCCCCGTACAGCTTCGCGCTGCCCGCGCTGCATGCCGGTCCGCAGGCGCAAGCGCAACAGCAGCCGCCCCCGGCGGCGTCGCAGGAGTTCACCGGAAAAATCATGCAGCTCAAGAACGGCCAGCTGGCGCTAATCACCGGCAAAACGGACAAGGGTTACTCCGGGCACTTCCTCGATGACCAGAACAACGCCAAGAAATTCGTCGGCAAAGATGTGAAGGTCACCGGGACGCTGGACACCGGCACCAACACCATTCACGTCACCAACATTCAAGGCGCGTAGCAGCGGACGGCGCAGGTTTCGTGTAATTTTCGTGTAGCGCAGACTCTCGCTCATTGAGAGTCTGCGGCTTTTACGTTTTCGCGCACGCCAGCGCAAATCGGTAATGCGCGGGCCTTCGGAAGCCGCAGATTCGCTGAGACGCGCGATTCTGCGCTACACGAACGAGCTACTGGTTGCCGAAGGGCCAGACGCCGAAGAGCTTCAGGAACTTGTCGTCGCCCTTGGAGATGAGCATCTGCGCGGTGCGGTCCGCGGGCCACGGAGAAGCGAGGCGCTCGGGGCGGTCGGCGATCCAGAACGCCACCAGGCCCTGCACGGTGGCGTCGCGCGACAGGATGGCGTCGTCCACCTTGTCGAACGTATCCACCGGCGAGTGGTGCGTGTAGCGGTACTCGGGCGAGTCCTGATCGAGATTGATGCCGGGGAGCCCCTCGAGGATGAACGGGCCGGCGTCAGTGCCAAATTCGGTGTTGTCGTTCGCGGTGATTTTTCCGAATGCGGAGAGATTCGCGGCGAGCTCGGAAGCGGCGGCGACGGTGTCGTCGCGTCCGCCCATGTTGAGCGCGGTAACGGGCCCTTGGCCATTGTCGAGAATCACCGCGGCGACGTGATTTTTCATTTCGGCTTTGTGCGTCTTGGTGTAGGCGAGCGAGCCGAGCAGGCCTTCCTCTTCTCCCGTGAAAAGCACGAAACGAATCGTGCGGCGCGGCTTGAATCCGGAGCGCACGATGGCTTCGGCGGCGCCGAGAGTGGTGACCACGCCCACGCCGTCGTCCGTGGAACCTTCCGCGAGATCCCACGAATCGAGATGCCCGCCGACGACGATGACTTGCTCGGGATGCTCGGTGCCAGCGATCTCCCCCACGACGTTGGCGGTGTTGGCGGGGCCGTCAGTGACGGCGTTTTGCACGTCCATGTGGATGCGCACTTGTTTCCCGCGATCGAGGAAACGTTCTAGGAGATCCTGGTCTTCGGCGGAGATGCTGACGACGGGGATGTCGAAATAGGTGTTGAAGCCGAGCGCCCCGGTGTGCGTGAGGTGCATGCCCTGGGACTTCGCGCCGCCCTGTCCGCCGATGACGGCATAGGCGCCGACTTCATGGGCTTTCTTGAGGACGTCGCCGAACTTCGCGAATTCCGACATGCCGTCGCCTTCGGGGCGCGGGCCTTTTTCAATGGCGATGAGAATTTTGCCGCGCCAATTGGAGGAATTGTGCGCGAGTTCGTTGTCGAGATCGAAGACGTTGACCGCGACGAGGTCGGCGGTGACGCCTCCGCGAGGAGTGGAGCCGACCCAGCCCATGGAGTCGATCATCAGCGGATGCCGCGAGGGCGAGACGACTTCGGCGGAGGCAGAGATGCGCGACCAGCCGCGGAAAATTTGCCAGGGCTCAGCATGGACATTTTGCAGGCCGATTTTTTTCATCGTTTCGACGCCCCAGGCGACGGCTTGATTGCAGCGTTCGGAGCCGGTGAGGCGCGGGCCGACGTCGTCGCTGAGCTGCTCGAGATATTCGTAGGCGTGGGAGTCCATCATGCCCTGGCCGGCGATGGCGGCGAGGGCCGGGCCGGTGCCGTCGGTGAGCGCGGAGTGCGCGGCGGGGTCCTGCGGCGCCGGCGGATTTTTCGCGGCGAGCGCGACCGGCAGAACGGCGATACACAGCGCGAAAATCGCGAGAGAAAGAATGGCGAGAGGCTGGCGTTTCATTTTTGTGAATCCTTTTTTTGCGCGCCGCGAAAAGAGAGCCGCGAATCAAACGCGGAGAATTCTTGCCGTGCGGATGCGCAGTTGAAATTCGGCGAATTGAGCGCGGACATTGTTGCAGAAGCCTATAGGGTTCGCAAGGCTGGACGGACACTGGGCTGTTGACATCCGTGCCGCGGGGAATTTGAGCCGAACGAGCGAACCGCGACGGAATGATTAGCTCGTGGCAAAGCGGCGTCGAGCCGCCCTTCGGCTGTCGCTCAGGGCAAGCCGCACTTCCAAAAAGCGGCGGGGGCGCGGGGAAATTTATGGAGCGGAGTGGTTATCGTTGTAGGGCGCATCGAAGCAGACTAATAGGGCGAAGAAGTGACGGGGAGCACAGACCCGTTCGCAACGAAAAGGAGTAAAATAGCATTGAGAACGCGAAGCGGCGGGGATGCATCTAAATAGTTGTTGCCCAAGGTTCGCGACAAAAATGTGAAGGTCGGCAGCTGACGGGCGGGAAACCGCGCGAAGAAGTGCACGCTGTTCTGCTAGAGAAGTTGGATTCCCGCCTGAAAAGTCAGTGGCTGGTGGCTAGTGGCTAGAAAAATCCATTAACACACAGCGTCAACGAGGCGGATGTTTGGGGCCCCATGCGAGGGCATCCTTCGTTCCTCAAAGCGAGCAGCAGCCGTTTCGCAAATCGCGCCCGGCAAAGTTACCTTGAGAGGGTCCAGGGGGCACGGCAGGCAGTTGATGGAAAGAAAACTTTTTGGGGTTTAGCACGTCCATAGATTCATACAGAGGAATTATGCTTAAAGGGATTTGGAGGAGGGACTGAAATGAGCAAAGAAGTAGTTCATATGCGACGAGGAGTCGCCATTGCGATTTTGGTGGTGGCGCTGGTAGCCGGAGCGGTGTTCGGCACGTGGGCGGTGTATTGGGCCGGGCACAAAGTGTTCGGCGCGCCGGCGGTGCCAGTAAAAGTGGCGGATAATGTGGATCCAGTGCGGCTGGGCGGGTTCGCCAACGGATTTGCATCGGTGGTGAAGCCGGCGCTTCCCGCGATTGTGAACATTTCGACGACGCACGTGGTGAAAGTGCAAGGCAACATGCCGGGATTTTTCGACGATCCGTTTTTCCGGCAATTTTTCGGGAACCAGTTCGGCAATCAGGGGCCGATCACGCAGAAAGAAACGAGCCTGGGCTCGGGCGTGATTGTGAATGCGGACGGATACATTTTGACGAACAACCACGTGGTGGCGCATGGAAAAGACATCACCGTGGTGTGGAACAACAAGAGCTATACCGGAAAAGTGGTGGGCACGGACGCCCAAACGGATTTGGCGGTGGTGAAGATTAATGCGACGGGGCTGCCGACGCTGACTTTCGGAGACTCTTCGAAAATGCAAGTCGGCGACGTGGTGTTTGCCATTGGCGATCCGTTTGGCATCGGCGAAACGGCGACGATGGGAATCGTAAGCGCAACCGGGCGTAGTTTGGGTATCGAAGGGCCGCAAGGATACGAGGATTTCATTCAGACGGATGCGGCCATCAATCCGGGCAATTCCGGCGGCGCGCTGATTGACCTGCACGGAAATTTGGTTGGAATCAACACGGCGATTCTGACCAGCAGCTCGGGAATGAACGGCGAAGGCGGAAACGAGGGAATCGGATTCGCGATTCCCATTGATATGGCGCGCAGCGTGATGGAGCAGTTGATTCAGCACGGGAAAGTGGAACGCGGGCACATCGGTATCGGCATCAAGTCGCTCACTCCGGACATGGCCCAGGAATTTGGGTACACCGGTGGAGGCAACGCCGCGTTGATTGAACAAGTGAATCCTGACAGCCCGGCCGCCAAGGCAGGAATCAAGCGGGGAGATATTGTTCTCGCGCTGAACGGTGAGCCAATCACCGGATCTGGACAGCTTTCCGCCAGAATCGCTAACGAGCCGCCTGGAACAACAATTCACCTGAAGATTTTTCGGGACGGAAAGACATTTGATGTGCCGGTGACGCTGGCACCGGGAAGCGCGTATGCGAATCAGCAGGGACAGCAGAACCCGTCCTCCAATTCGGAAAATGGGACGAATGGAGAGCAGGGGCTGCAAGGCGTTCGCGTACAAAACCTCACACCGGACATTGCGGATCAACTGCAACTGCCGGCCTCCACGCGCGGCGTGGTGGTTAATAGCGTGGATCAAGGGAGCGCGGCGCAAGATGCGGGGTTGCAGCGCGGCGACGTGATTCTGGAAGTGAACCGCAAGCCGGTGAGCAACGTGGACCAGTATCGGTCGGCATTGGACAATGCTGGAAATAAACCGGTGTTGCTGCTGGTCATTCCCCAGGGAGCGCCAACGCAGACGGTCTACATTCTGATCAAGCCAAACAACCCGTAAACGCAGAATAAAAAAGACAAGCAGAGGAGCCGGCGTGGAAAAATTCACGCCGGCTTTTTTTGCATTCCGGATTGTGCGCGAGTTTCGTGCGGACGGAACACCGAATTCGGCGTTACGTGGTGCGTTCGGGTCTTAGAGAAGGCTGCGTTTTTGCTTCGGTGAGAGCGATGGAGCGGCCGATCCAGGC
>DAIRCW010000214.1:0-5020 GCA_036796475.1 Candidatus Acidiferrales bacterium
AAGAAATGAAGACCGACATGAGCGGCGGCGCCACCATGCTCGCAGTGATTCGCGCTCTCGCGCGGCTGAAGCCGTCCATTGAAGTGATGGCCGTGGTGCCCGCCACGGAAAACATGCCTGGCGGACGCGCGCAAAAGCCCGGCGACGTGCAAATCGCCATGTCCGGGAAATCCATCGAAGTGATTAACACAGACGCGGAGGGCCGCTTGATTCTCGCCGACGCGATCTGCTACGCGAAAAAACTCGGCGCCACGCATCTGATTGACGCCGCCACGCTCACTGGCGCGATCGTCGTGGCGCTGGCCAACGTACACGTCGGCGCGTTTGGCACGCCGCGCGAATTTCTCGACCGCGTCCTCGAAAGCGCCCGCGCCGCCGGAGAAAAAATGTGGCCCATGCCCATCGACGACGAATACGAAGAAATGATCAAGAGCAAAATCGCGGACATTCGCAACACCGGGTCGGGCAAAGGCGGCGGCTCCATCACCGCTGCGTGGTTCCTCAAGGAATTCGCGGAAGACACGCCGTGGGTGCATCTCGACATCGCCGGAACCGCCTGGCGCGACGACGCGAAGCCGTGGTCCGCCTCCGGCCCCACGGGCGTCGCGATTCGGACGCTAATTGACTTTGCCATGAAGCAATAGTGTCGCTTTTGAGGGCGTGCGTCGCCATCCGCACCCTCATCGACTTCGCGATGCGTCAGCAGTGATCACCCGAACGAGACTGTAGGGGCAGCTTTTTGCGCCGCCCGCCACCGACTTGCATGGAATAACTGAGCCCCGCTGTTTTTTGGGAGTGCGGCGGTCCGCTGTGCGGATTCCGGTCGCGTTCTTCCGCGAACGGAACTCGACGCCGCTTTGCCGCGACCGTTTGGCCGTCCACGATGCTGCCTCGAACGCCTCCTCACGTCGCAGGAAAGCGCCCTCGCCGCCTACTTAGGCTTATCTGCCCTCTGCCGCACGCCGAAGTGAATCGAATTGCTCACCGCGCTGAAAAAATTGCCCGGCCGCGGGATCACAGCCCGCCGCTGCGCCGGCAAAGCGGGTGTTTCTCCTCGGAGCAAGCGCACGATCTCCGAAGCCGGGACGCGCGAAGCAACTTCATCCACCGAAACGCAGCGGACCACGCGCCCGGGATCCAGAATGAACACCGCCGGTTTCGCGATGCCGCCTTTTTCGCGCGCGTTGTAGACGCCCCACTCGCGCACCACCGTCCGCTGCGTGTCACACAGGATTGCAAACGGCAGTCGCAGCTCGTCACGCACCGCCTGCGATTTTTCCGGGGCGTCCACGGAAATGGCGACCAGCTTTGCGCCCGCCGCGCGAATCGCCGCATCCTGCTCGCGATAGTCCGCCAACTGGCGGAGGCAGAACGGTCACCAGTGCCCGCGATAAAAAAGCAGCACCAGCGGACTCGACGCGCAAAGTTCCGAGAGTTGCCGCGGCGTCCCGGTCGAATCCGGCAGCTCAAAATCGGGAGCCGTCTCGCCCGGCTGCGGCGGCACGTCGCGAACCGGCGCTGTGGAAGTTCCCATGGCTATATCCTAAATGAATGGATGCCCGCACCGCTAAGACGATTCGACGCGCCGCACATCTCGCGTTGTGCCGTGGCATTTTTCTTTTCGGAGTGCGAGGGCTCGATGCGCATCTTGCATCCCGGACGATTCTGCGGGACGCCGCTTTGCCACCCAATGTTCCATGGCGGGCATCTGGCTCGTTGGGCGCTGTGACACCACCCTCATGCCGTTCGATTCCGCGAAATGCTCTCCGTTATCCCGTCCGCCAATGGCACAAAGATGTGAGCCAGAGACCGGGCGCGAGCAGGACTTCTCACTTTTCAAACTGGTTTTCGGCGCGAGGCTTTTGCGGCGAAACGTGCCCATTTTGTCGCGATATGCGCGCGAAAAGTGGCGATTTTCGTCCGGATTCCAACTCGATCATTTTCGGCATATACCGTGCGTTTGTCTGCGGCTGCCGCTCTATTTTGCGGAAATAACGCGAGCGCTGCGAAAAATTTGACGCGCGGGATTTTTGACCATTTTTCGGCGCCCATCAGCTGCTTGTTTTGGCAGAACCTCGAGAATCTTTGGGTGACTTTGTGCGAGGCATTTGGCGAGAGAATCGACAAAGTATCGAAGATGTTTCCTAACGTTGTTTGCTCGTCACTCGCCACTCGTCACTGGTCACTGCCCTTAGCTACATCTTCTCCGGCGCTTCAATCCCCAGCAAGTCCAGCGCGGCGACGAGCTGGCGTTCCACCAATTCTGTGAGGCGCAACAAAAACGCTCTTTTCTCCGCGTCCTCTTCCGACAAAATGTGATGCTTGTGATAAAACACGTTGAAGGCCTGCGCCAGTTCGAACGCATATTTGGCCACGAACGCAGGCTCTTGCGCGTCCACGGCGGCTTGCACGCGCGCGTCGAGCGAACCGGCGAGCAGCGCGAGTTCCCAGAGATCATTTCCTGCGGGCGGCGCTAAGAACTTCGTCGCCACGCTGGAGAGTATCGCGCCAACATTTTTCGCGGATTCTGCGTGCGCTCCGCCTGCTGCCTCGCCTGTCTGTGCGTGAGCGCTTCCGCCGTGCTCTTTTTCGTCGCGCTTGCGCCAAATGCTGCGCGCGCGCACCACGGCGTACTGCGCGTACGGACCGGTTTCGCCTTCGAAGCTGAGCGCGTCTTTGAAATCGAATGCAATAATTGTGCCGCGCGTGAACTTCAGTAAAAAATAACGCAGCGCGCCCATGGCAATCGCATGCGCGATACTGGCGCGCTCCGCGCCGGTAAAATCTCTGTGCCGCGCTTCGACTTCGGCGAGCGCCTGCTTCTCCATCTGGTCGAGCAAATCGTCGGCCTTAACGCCCTGGCCTTTGCGCCCGCTCATTTCCACGTAGGGACGCTTGGCATCTTCGTCGCTCAGCGTGTAGCCGAGTTCCGCGGCGCAGCGCGGCGTGAGGCCGACTACGTCGTAGGCGATGTGCGTCAGATGATCGGCCTGCTTCTCGAATCCTAGCGCGCGCAAACCTTCGCGCACCACTTGCTGCGGATATTTTTGCCGTGAATCAATTACGTTGAAAACTTCCTGCGCGTTTCCGAATTTCGGCACGCCGTCGGTGCCGCCGCTTGCGCCGTCCATGGTGGTGGCCCAGGCGATGTGCCCGTCAGGATGCGTGTGAAATTTCGCGTAGTGAAAATCGCGCTCGAGCAAGCCGAACTTCCACAGATGGTACGCAATATCTTTTCCGACGTACGTGACTGTGCCATTCGAGCGCACAATGATTTTCGCGTCGGCGATGCCTTCCTCCGCGTTTTCGCCCGCCTCCGCATCGCCCAGCGGCATGATCCAGCAGCCTGCTTGCTTGCCCGATGACGCGAGGCGGATCGCGCCGCGCTCTTTCAACATGCGAAATGCCGCGTCCCAGAATTTCATTCCCAGCACTTCGCTCTCGCGCGAAAGCAAATCGTAATCAATGCCGAGGCGGTCCATAGTGCGCAAATGCGTGCGCAAAATTTCCGTGGAAATGAAATCGGCCATTTCGGCCGTCGCGCCGTGGCCCTCTTCAATTTCTTTCATCACTTTGCCGCGCAATTCGAGGCGCGCTTTGTCTTCCGCGAGCCACTGCGTCACCCAGGCGTATAAATCCCAGCAGTAATAATCGAATCGGGGATTTGTTTTTTGCGCCAGCGCGCGCACCTGCTCGAGGGCCCGCCCTTTGTCCGGAGAAAGTCTGTCGCGCTCGATGAATCCGAGCACCACGTCGGCGACCTGCACGCCTGTGTTGTCGATGTAGTTTTGCACTTCGACGCGACGCCCCGCCGCGCGCAGCAGCCGCACGAAGGTGTCGCCAATCACCGCGTTGCGCAGATGTCCGATGTGCGCGGCTTTGTTGGGATTGATGGCGGTGTGCTCGACGATGGCTTTGGGCGAATCGGCGGCCGCGCCGACGGCTTCTCTCCCCGCGCTTTCGCACGCCGCACGGAAAAACGCGGCGCGCTCGACGAAGGCATTCAAGTATCCGCCGCCGGCAACTTCGACGCGCTCAACGCCCTCGATCGCGCCGATGGAAGAAGCAATCTCCTGCGCCAGCTGGCGCGGCGCGCGCTTGAGACGCTTCGCGAGTTCGAAGCACACCGGCGAAGCAATTTCGCCCATCTCGATTTTCGGCGGACGCGACGTGGTGACGCTCACGGCCTCGCCATACTTAGCAGCGATGAACGCTGCGAGCGCCTCGCGCACCCGTTTTTCGATTGCCTGATACACCCGTCCTCTTTTCTCGTGGCTTGCTGTTCTGAATTACGCTAGCAGTGTCTCAGAATTTTGCCGAATTTCTCACAAAAACGTAAACGACTGATGGTTTCAATTTGTCTTGGTTGACTTCATTTCCTTCAAACCCTAAGATTTCGCGTCAAGTTCGTTCAAAGTGTCAGCCGGAGGGCGCGATGAAGCGACAACGTATGTTGCAAGTCGTATTGGTGTTGGTGGGGCTGCTCTTTCTCGCCGCAGCCCTTCCTGCCGTAGGGGGCGTCTTGCATCCCGAGCACTCCGACACAGGCGACACCATGATGATGAGCATCTACGCCACGCTGGGCGTTTTCCTGCTGCTCGCGGTGCGTAATCCGTCCGCGCATCGCTCGGTTATCGCCTTCGCCGCCTGGTCGAGCTTCGCGCACGCCTGCGTTATGTCCCTTCTGGGGTTAAAAATGCCGACTGAGCGCAACGGTTTTGTCATCGGCTCGGCGGTCCTTGTCGTGATCGGCCTTGTCCTCATCGCACTAACTCCGGCGAAACGGGCGGAGTCTTCGCTCGCATCGGCGGACTGAATGCTGTGAGGGAATCCTCAAATTACATTCGAAACTGACCGTCTCATTCAATCTGCCTCGTCGAATTGGGCTGTTTGACAGTCGTTTCAGCGCAGCTTAGTATCTTCTGTTCGCAATTTCGCGTGGAAGGCACAGAATCGCGGTTCGCTCGGCTCGCGCATTCGTTTCGCCGAATCAAAATGACACTTGCTTACTTCGATTGCT
>DAIRCW010000215.1:0-1366 GCA_036796475.1 Candidatus Acidiferrales bacterium
CGCGCACTCCCGCGAACATCTGCTGCAAATCGAGCGACTCAGGCGTCGTATTGATGGCCTCCCGCGCCCCTCGCGGCGTCCGCGAGCCAATTGTCCCAATCAGCCCCGTGCGCATCCCGCTCGCCCGAAGGATCGAATCAATCAGGTGCGTGGTGGTCGTTTTTCCGTTTGTTCCCGTCACGCCAACCAGCTGTAAACCCTCGGCCGGCTTTCCGTAGAAATTCGACGAAACCGCCGCCAGCACCCTTCTCTGCGCCCCAGGCTGAATCAGCGCCAAACTAATCTCGATGGGAACTGCCACTTCCGGCGGCGCCTCGCTCGCTATCGCCACCGCCCCGCGTTTCAGCGCGTCAGGAACGTACTTGTTCCCGTCCTCTTTCTCGCCTCTCAGCGCGAAGAACAGAGCCCCTTCGTTTACCTTCCGGCTATCGTAAGCAATTGAGTTAATTTCCGGTTCACCTGAACCGGAAATCGCGGCAATTTCCGTTCCAAAAAATAAGTCCTTCGCTTTCATCGAATGCTCAACGAGCGGCTCTGCCGTTCCTCCGCTATCACTCTTCAAATTTACTCGGCCCCCGAATTTCACTCAGTTGTGATTGCCCGCATGCTTCAATTGTTGCTTCCCGGCGCCGTCGCTTCGCCCGTCCCAAAGCGGATAATCACCTTCGCGCCGGGCAGAACTTTCGTCCCCGCATCCGGATTCTGCTCCACTGCAATCCCGTTCCCCACCAGCACCGGACTCAACCCCAGCCTCGAACACGCCTCAATCACCGCCCGCACGCTTTTGCCCGTCAGCGTCGGAACGGTCACCGCCTGCCCCTCCGCAATCGCCACCGTGGTGGATTCCGGCACAGTCACCAAGCTCGCCTCGTCTGCCGCTTCCTTCGCCGTCTTCTGCTTCCGCGCCGGCGTGAACTCCAAATCCCCCATCCGCCGCTTCGGCTTCTTCAGCGAAGCCGCCTTCAGCGAAGGTATCTCCGGCATGTCATGCGGCACGTCGAGGTACGGAAGAGCCTGCTCAGCGATGTCCTTGAATATCGGCGCCGCGGTAAATCCACCCTCATGCCCGCGGTAATGTATAGCGTCGTTCCCGGTAGGCGAATCGAGATTGACAAGAATCGTCAGTCTGGGATTGTTCACCGGCGCGTAGCCGATGAACGAAGCGTTGTATTGCGTCCGTGAATACCGGCCCGTTGTGGGATCAATCTTCTGTGCCGTCCCCGTTTTTCCCGCAGCGGTATAGCCCAAGGGCTGGGCCAGCCTGCCTGTCCCGACCAGGATGACCTGCTGCATGATCTGGCGCATCGTTGCCGACGTGTTTTCGTCAATCACGCGCCGCCCGTCGGGGTTCGGCTGCACAATCACT
>DAIRCW010000215.1:1376-4968 GCA_036796475.1 Candidatus Acidiferrales bacterium
CCCCCGCGCATCACCTTCAGCACGATTTGCGGCTTCCGCAGTACGCCCCCATCGGCAATCGCTGACTCGGCCGAGATCATCTGCACCGGCGTGACGCTGATCTCCTGTCCAATGGCAACCGAGCCAATCGAACTCGCCGTCCAACCATCCAGCGGCCGCAATAGACCATGGTTCTCTCCCGGCAGGTCAATTGCTGTCGCTTGCCCAAATCCGAAATTTCGAATGTATCGGTAGTACTTCTGCTCGCCCAGTCGCAGCGCAATTTTGATCGACCCCACATCGCTCGAGTGCTCCAGCACTTCCGCCGCGCTAAGCACGCCAAATGGGTGCCAGTCATGAATCAGCCGTCCCGCCACGAAAATGGACCCCATCTGGCAATCAATCATCTGTGCCGGCTGAACCGCATTTTCCTGCAGCGCCGCAGAGAACAGAATTGTCTTGAAAATCGACCCCGGCTCGTACGCCGACGAAACCGCCCGGTCCACGAAATCTGCCGCCGGATACGAATGCGCATCGTTGGGATCAAACGTCGGAAAATTCGCCACCGCCAGCAATTGCCCGGTATTCGGATCCTGCACCACCACCGAGCCGCCCTTCGCGTGCGTTCTCTCTATTCCGTCCGCGAGCGCTTTTTCCGCGATGTACTGGATGGTCTGGTCTATCGTCAGCACCACCGTATCGCCGCGGTCCGCCGCCGTTTCGCTCCGGTCCAGCCATTGACGCCGCGCATCCGCCAGCACCATCACTCGCCCGGGCTTCCCGCGTATCTGTTTATCCAGCGAATATTCCACGCCGCCCAGCCCGTGCTCATCTACGTCCACATAACCCAGCACCGCTGCCGCCAGCGTATGCTCCGGATAAAATCTCTTATTCTCCTTCTGGAAATAAATCCCCCGCAGATTCAGCGCCTGGATACGCCCCGCTTGCTCCGGCGTGATTTTCCGCGCAATCCACACGAACGACCGCCCCTGCGCCAGCTTCTGCTCAATTTCCTCCGCCGGTGTTCCCAGCACGTGCGACAGCAGGTGCGCCACCATGTCCGGATCGGTAATCTCCTGCGGGTCCGCGAAACACGAATCCACTGGAATGCTCATCGCCAGCTCGCGCCCGTTGCGGTCGTAAATCGGCCCGCGCATGGGGCTCATCTCGATGATTCGCTCCTGCTGGCGGTTGGCGCGTTCCAGATAATCGCGGTAACGGTAAAGCTGGAGGTATCCCAGGCGGGTTACAACGGCGAACGTCCAAAGCAATACAAACGCGAAAACAACACCTAAGCGGAGACGGGAACTGCTTTGCGCCATGGACTCTGGCCTGCTTCGAGTAAACTTTTCAGCCCGCAACTCGGCGGCCCATTGCCTCGCGCCGCCGTTCGGCGGTTTGCTCGAAGCCTCTTGAGTGCTTCAGTTCCCAGCAATGCTGGCCGGATCTCTTCACGGCTGAACGGGCGCTGCCGGCGTCCGCTGCGCCAAATACGCATCCCGCGCATTCGTCTCCGCCGCCGGAACGTATTGCGCCGGCATAGAAACCGTCATGCCCAGCTGATTCCGCGCAATCGCGTCAATGCGCATCGGCGAAGTCAGCGCCGCCGCTTCCAGATGCAGCTGCTGATTCAGCTCCACCGCCTGCGTGTGCCGCGCCTGCAGCTCTTGCACCTGATAGCGCAGCTGAATGTCTTGAAAATGCTGCCACGTGTACAGCAACGCGCACGACGCCAGCGCCGCCGCCCACGCCATGCGCTGCGCATACTCGCGCCAGCGCGCCACCGGCGGACGGTTCAGCCGTGAATTGTCAATGCGCTTGGAAGTATAAAACTCAGTCATGATGCTCGCCTCTCTTCAACCGCTTCAATCTCGTTCGCTTCAGCCGCAGCGCGCTTCTCAATCACTCGCAACTTCGCGCTGCGCGCCCGCGGATTCGCCTGCACTTCCGCCTCGTCCGCCTGAATCGCTTTCTTCGTCAGTATCTGGAATTCGCCGGTCCGCGCAAGCGTCTGAAAGCCGCGCTTGACCATGCGATCTTCGAGCGAGTGGTAGCTCAAAATCGCCCATCTCGCTTCCGGAGATAAAGTGGCGGGGGTCCGGTCAAGAAACTGCCCGAGTTCCTCCAACTCTCGATTCACCGCTATCCGCAGCGCCAGAAACGTTTTTGTCGCGGGATGCAGTCTCTGCCTTCCCCTTGCTCTATGGACCCCTGCCACAACCTTTGCCAGGTGCTCCGTGTCGCGGACCGGCCGCGCCCTCACAATTGCCCTGGCGATTCTGCGTGAATCGTGCTCTTCCCCGAATTGATACAGCACGTCGGCCAGCTCTTTTTCTGACCAGTGATTCACAATCTCTTCGGCCACAAACGGATGCTGCGGATTCATCCGCATATCCAGCGGCCCGCCCCAGCGGAACGAAAATCCCCGCTCCGGTGTATCCAATTCCAGTGACGAAACTCCCAGATCGGCCACCACTCCATTGAGCTTTCCGAGTTTTAGCTCGTCCACCACTTCGCCGATCTTCGAAAAGTCCGTCTGCACCAGCGTCACCTGCCCTTCAAACTCTTTCAGCCGTTCTCGCGCGATTTCCAGAGCCTGCGGGTCGCGATCCAGCCCAATCAACCGCCCCGCTTTTCCCAACCGCTGCGCAATCCCCAGAGCGTGCCCGCCCGTTCCGACCGTCGCATCCACATACGTCCCGTCCGGCCTCACGCGCAGCCATTCCAGAACTGCGCCAGCCAAAACCGGCGTGTGCAGCACGCTCAAACTCGAATATCCCGCCGCCAAACAGGCCTCTTAGGGGGTCGGAGCTTCAGCTCCAACATCAACCCGCCCAAGGCCAACAGGGCTTTAGCCCCTGACGCGCCTGCAACGTTCCCTTGTTAAATGCCCAGTTGATCCAGAACCTTCAAATCCTCCGCCGTGAGCGGATTGCTCTTCATGTGCTCCAGGTAGCGCGTGTGATTCCAGATTTCCAGATACGTCAGTTGCGAGCTCACTGTAACCTCGCCTTTCATCTCTGCCGCGTCCCGTAGCACCGGAGGGATCAAAATGCGTCCCTGCCCGTCAAGCTCCACGACTTGACCGAAGTAGTTCGTCCGAGCCAGAAATTTCTGCTTCGCCGGATTGTGCGAGGAAAGCTTCGCCAGCTTCTGTTCGATGCCTTCCCAGGTTTTCATCGGATATACGCGTGCGTGGTCGCCATTCTCGCTGGTCACGTAGAACTGCTTGCCATGCCGGCGCAGCTCGGCCAGATACTCGGCGGGTATCTTCACCCGTCCTTTCTCGTCCACTGTCGCTAGATGGCTTCCCCGCAGCATGGCGTACCGCTTTTCTACCGGCGTTGCGTCGCTTCCGGCTCATTCCACCCCTACCACTGCTTACCACTTTTTCCCACTTGGCGCACGATTCTATGCGTACTTCTTTTCTTGTCAAGTGAAATCGCGCGTCCTTGTAAATTATTTTTTGCCCGTGGCTGGCAGGCGCGAAGATTCTAGCACGCCTGTAAAGCACAACCGGTAGTGTGCGCCGAAGAATGCCATCACAAGCGCTAGCCTCGCGCTTTCTCGCCGCTCTGCAAATTGTGTCCTAGCCGTTACGTCGTTGGACAGA
>DAIRCW010000216.1:0-1600 GCA_036796475.1 Candidatus Acidiferrales bacterium
CTCGCCAGCTGCATCTAAAATCCAGCGCGTGAGTGGTACTGCTATACTCTGGGCCTTTTGCAAATTTCATTCATACAGGAGCGGAATCGATGCGCCGTCGCGTCTTCTGGTTTCTCCTTTTACCCTCGTTGCTCTTCGCACTCGCCGCGTGCGGCGGCAGTTCGCGCCCGCCGCTCATGGTGAACGTCTCCGAAACTTCCACCACCGTCCCTGTGAACGGCACGGATTTTTTCAGCGCCACGGTCATCAATAGCTCCAACCAAACGGTCACTTGGGCGGTCATGGGTGGCTCGGCGAACGGCACCATCGATTCCTCGGGAACTTATCACGCGCCGGCGAGCATCCCCGCGAATCCGCAAGTCACCATCACCGCCACTCCCGCCGTTGATCCGGCCATCTCGGGACAGGCCAATGTCACCATCACTTTGAGCATGTCGGTTTCTCCCGCCGCGGCATTTGTCCAAACGCTCGCCACAAAAGCTTTCTCCGCAACCGTGCAGGGCTCCTCCAATCAGGCGGTCACTTGGCAAGTCAATGGAGTCACCGGCGGCAACATTACCGTTGGCACCATCAGTTCCAGCGGACTCTTTCAAGCGCCCGAATCCGTGCCGTCGAATACCAGTGGCCAAACCACGACTGTCACCGTTTCTGCCATTTCGCAAGCGAATCCATCGCTCAGCGCCTCTGCCGTTGTCACCGTGACTTCGCCGAATCAGCTTGGCGAAAACACTCCCGTGAAGCTCGGCTCTTCCGGTGGCAATGTGGACGATGAAAATGCCCGAGAATGCGAAGGCGGCACGCTCGGCTCGCTTCTCGTTCGCGCCGGCACGCAATTCATTCTCAGCAACAATCACGTGCTGGCGCGCAGTGACACGGCCACGCTCGGAGAGGGAATCATTCAGCCCGGGCTGATTGATACTCCCAGCCCGTGCGTTGCGGGTTCGGGCAGCACTACAGTAGGAAACCTGTCGCAATTCGTCACTCTCGAACAGCCCGCTGGCTGCGTGAATAATTGCGCGCCACCGGTCGACGCCGCCATCGCTAAGGTGGTCTCTGGCACAGTGGACACCAGCGGCAGCATCATCGAACTTGGCGCTGGTTCAACGAACGGCGTGCCCGACGACGGCGCTCCAGCCAGCACCATCCTTCCCGTTGCTTCGATCGTGCCGAATTCAACGGCCGTTGCGAAAAGCGGGCGCAGCACCGGTCTCACCTGCTCCACGGTCGAAGCCATCAATGTGGACACGCAAGTGCAATACACGCGAGGTCTCGGCGGCCCAACCTTCACCGCGACATATCACAACCAAATTTCTGTGAATGGCGGCATGTTCAGCGCCGCAGGGGATTCCGGTTCGCTCATCGTTTCGCAAGCCGGAGGCCAGCCCGTTGCTTTGCTCTACGCCGGCTCAGATACGAACACCGTGGGCAATCCCGCCGCGACGGTTCTCGCAAATCTGGGCGACACCAGCAATCCCCAGAATTTTCCCGCCTTCGTTGGCCCGGCCAGCCGCGGAGCCGTCGCCGGGTGTACCTCCTCAGGCGCAGACGCATTCGGCGCAGTAGTCTCGCAGAATTCCGCTACGAAGCCCAGTGCGGCAGA
>DAIRCW010000216.1:1610-4968 GCA_036796475.1 Candidatus Acidiferrales bacterium
TCCCGCGCGGATGCGGTGAAAAATCAAAGTGCGCCGCAGCTCATGTCCGATCCTTCGGTCCTCGCCGTCGGCGTTGATGGCAGTCTCGACCGCCCGGAGCACGCTGCCATCGTGATTTTCGTTCAGCAAGGCCAGCCGCTCACGCACACCATTCCTCACACGATTCAAGGAGTGCTCACGCGCGTGGTCGCCGCGCCTTCGACAGCGAAACCGGGCGTTCTCAGCAGTGCATCCACTGAGGAACTGTTGAAGAATTCCCGTGCCGCGCGCGCGAATCCCACTCCGCAGCAGCTGGCCGCCGCCACCGCGGTGAAGGAAAAATATTCTCCGTCGCTCATGCATCAAGCAGGTGTCCTCGGCGTCGGAGTCACCGCCAGCCTGGACAATCCCAGCGAAGCCGCTGTGATCATTTACGTCGAAGAAGGGAAGCCGCAACCATCCATTCCTCTCGAATTCGACGGCGTTCGTGTCCGCGTCAAGTTCACCTCTCCCGTTCGCGCCTACGGATGGGGCCATCCGCGCTCCCGTATGTAGCCTGTCCGACATACAGGGCTTTCTGTATTGCCGTAGTGTCGATTCGCGTACACCATATGTACGGGGTTGCGGCAAGAGTCTTCAGCAGGAGAACGCTTCAACATAGTCCAGAACACCTCTTCCAGACATATTTATGCCCACGGTACGAAATTCGCGCGGGCCATCTGCGGCCCAGTCAAATTCAGAGAGCGCCCGTCTTGCGCCCGCTTCCTCGAAGAGCAGCGGTCAGGCCGTGGCGAGCCTGGAATCCGTAATCATTACCGATGAACTCGCGCGCCGTGCGGCGCTGCATCCAAGCTACGAAGCCGAAAATCGCGCTTATCTCACTATCGCACGAGCCGCCGCAGAATCTCCCGAGCGCGTTTTTGAGCGCCTTGCGCAAGCCGCATTGAGTTTGTGCCGCGCGCATTCTGCCGGCGTTAGCCTCTTCGACCATCCGCGTAAACGTTTCCATTGGCGTGTAATTGCCGGCGAATGGGCCGCGCACACCGGAGGGGACACGCCTGCGAATTTTAGTCCCTGCGGCACAGTTTTCGAACGCAACGCCCCTCAGCTCTTCCATCGCCCCGAGCGCTACTTCCCCTATCTCGCTCCGGTACGGCCTCCGATCGAAGAGATTCTGATGATTCCGTTCTATGCCAATGGCGCCGCTGCCGGAACCATCTGGGTCACTGCGCACGATCGAACGCGCCACTTCGACTGCGAAGATCTCCGCGTCATCACCAATCTCACCGGCTTTGCGTCCTCTGCTTATCAACTTCTGGACGCTGCCCGCGAAGACGAACTCGCTGCCGCACGCCAGTTGCAAAAAATCAGCACGGAGATGATTCGCTCCGATAATGCCGGCGAACTCTACGAAAAACTTCTGAATGCCGCCTCGGTTATCATGCGCTCCGATTTTGCCAGTATGCAGATGCTTGACGCCAATCGCGGCGAACTCCGCCTCCTTGCCTTCAGCGGATTTCCTGCCGATGCCGCAAAATTCTGGGAATGGGTGCGCCCCGCTTCGGGCAGCACTTGCGGCCGCGCCATGGAAACTCGCCAGCGAGTGTTTGTTTCCGACGTGGAAACCTGCAAATTCATGGTTGGCACGGAGGACTTGCACTTCTACCGCCGCTCCAAAATTCGCGCCGTGCAATCCACGCCGCTGCTCTCGCGCTCCGGCGAACTGCTCGGAATGCTTTCCACGCACTGGCGTCAGCCGCACACGCCGGCCGAACGCGAGCTGCGGCTCTTCGATGTTCTCGCGCGCCAGGCTGCCGACATTATCGACAGACGCCAATCCGGTGAGGCTCTGCAGCGCGCCAACGAATTGCTCGAGATTCGCGTGCAAACGCGCACACACGAACTCGAAGCGCAAATTCGCGAAACCAAGCGCGTCGAAGAAGGCCTGCGCGCCGTTACCGAGCGCCTCTTCAAAATTCAGGACGACGAACGCCGCCACATCGCGCGCGAATTGCACGCCGGCGCGAGCCAGGCCCTGGCCGCTCTTTCCATGAGCCTCGGCCGCCTTACCAAGATGGCCACGCACGTCGATGAACTTGAACTGATTCACGAATGCCACGCGATGATCGAGCAGGTCACGCGCGAGATTGGCACCATCTCCTACTTGTTGCATCCGCCGCTCCTCGAAGAACTCGGCCTGGCCTTCGCGCTGCGCGCTTATGCCGAAGGATTCTCCGAGCGCAGCGGCATTCCCGTGCGCGTCGAGAACGATAAGCTTCTCGAACAGTTGCCCGATGCTTCCGAAATCGCCGTCTTTCGCGTGGTGCAGGAGAGCCTCTCGAACATTCACCGGCACTCTGGCGCGACCGAAGCGCGAATTCGCATTGCGGAATGCGCTGGGGGGTTGCAACTGACCATCAGCGACAACGGCAAAGGCGTCTCCGAAGAGAAGCAACGCGAACTTGCCGAGTCAGCGCGCGCCGGCGTAGGCATTCTCGGAATGCGGGAGCGTATTCGCCAGCTCGGCGGCACACTCGAAATTGTTTCCGGCGTTCCTTCGCCGGGCGCTGCTGCTGATTTCGCAGAGGCATTTTCTTTCTACGGCAAGGGCGCCTCCGTCGGTGAGGAGCGCCGTGCCCGAACGACCGGCGCAGAATGCAAGGCACAGCCTGCAAACGCCAAGCCGGTTGTGACTCAGCGCAGCGCCGCTGCGAAAACCTCCGGCCATCGGACCGCCGCTCTGGTAGCCCGCGCCACGAAATCGGCGGGCGCTGCGCGCAACGAATTCGCGACCCGCAATCGCGCGCGCCACACGATCAAATCTGTCGGCCCCGGAACTTGCGTCACCGTCACCGTCCCGCTCCCTCGCGCCGCCCACGCGTAAAGTTTTGGTAGCGCAGAATCGCGCTGTTTGCGAATCTGCGGCCGCCTCTCTTTCCTCCAGGATAAGAACTGACGCGCCGGACGGAATGAACTATTCCGTCCGGCGCGTCTTCTCTCTGCGCTCCCTTTTCTGCTTCTACGGCAAACCTCCACAGCAGAGCTTTGCTGCACCGGCGTCCATTCGTTTTATTCGTTTTATTCACCGAGGTTTCTTCGCCGAGCGCATTCATCCGTTCATTTATTCACGATCGCGCTCGGCGCGTTCCGAAGCTCTGCGCTGTTCCTGCCAGCACGGCCGGCGACCCACCGTATCGCCGGCTACGTCGGTTATCTGCTATCTGCTGAAGCCCGCGCCTGCCGCCGTGCCCGCGGCCTTGGTGTTCATGACGGTCTCGGCAAGCTGCGTCAACTTGGCGTCGGCGTTCTTCTCTTCCTGCAGGCTCTCGCGCAGAATCATCGCGGGTTCCGTCAATCCAAGCGCCGTGGCAAAAGCCGC
>DAIRCW010000217.1:0-1670 GCA_036796475.1 Candidatus Acidiferrales bacterium
GTTCAGGAGCGGCTTCGATCACCAGCGCGAGCTGCATGGCGGGTTCCTTGAGGCTTACCGCAGCTTCCGGAGAAACGAACTGCGCGCCATCAATGATGTCGGCCCACTCGATAAGTTCAGCCAAAGGGCGCGCATCAAATCCGAATTTTTCCCCGGCGACAGTGGAGAGAAACTTTGTGCAGGATTTGTACGCCGGATCGTAAAACTTTTTTCCCGAATGGTCCGCGCGAAAATTGGCGGCATCCTCCGGTTTCAAAAACGCGCTTTGATGGTGATCGAACCACCAGGTGAGCTGCGGCGACGGCGAGTATTTGAAGTCCACAATAGCATTTTCGTCGCCATCGAAAACTCCCCCTTCAAAGGGCTGCGAAGCGCGGTGAATCATTCCGCGGTAGCAGAATTCGGCATCCTGCCGGATTCGTTCTCGATAGAAGCGCGAAAACACGGCGGCGGAAGCCGCACCGTCGAAGCACTTATCATGGAAGCAAACGCGAACTTTCACCCGGTAAACTGGCCTCCAATAAAGAAAATTTCAGGACAGAATAAAGCCAATAAAGATGGCTGGGCGGAAAAGAAAAGTCAAGCTTCGTCCTTCGGATCAAGTAAGGTCCTTTCCCTGACTCCAGAATGCCGACGCAAAAATCCGTCTGGTAAATGTCGGAATCGTTCTAAAATCGTGCCGCAAATGAACCCGCCGGCAGAAAAGCAGAATGCGCAGCTCATGCGCCGCATGTTTGGCGTCATTGCGCCGCGGTATGATTTTGTGACGCGCGTTCTCTCTTACGGAATGGACCCGCGCTGGAAGCGAAATGCCGTGCTTCAGGCGGCGCTGGACGACAATTGCACGATTCTCGATCTGGCTTGCGGCACGGGCGATTTCTCGGCGCTCGTGCGCCAAAAATTCCCGCAGGCGACGTGCATCGGAGTTGATCTCACCGAGCCCATGCTGCAGCTGGCCCGCGAACGCGGTCTTCACAACGTGGCTTGCGGCGATGCCACGCGACTGCCTTTCCGCGACGGTTCCTTCGATTGCATTTTCATTGGCTATGGCCTGCGGAATTTTCCGGATCTGCAGGCCGCAATTCATGAAGTCGCGCGGGTAACACGCGAAGGCGGCGAAATCGTGACTCTGGATTTCTTTCTTCCGCGGAATGCGTTTTTCCGCAGGATTTACCTCGCGTATCTTTTTGCGCAGGGAGCGTTTTGGGGAGTCCTGTTGCACGGCACGCCGCGCGCTTACACTTACATTCCGGATTCGCTGCGAAACTTCGTTTCGGCGGATGAGCTCTCGCGGGCGTTGGAGCGAGGAGGCTACGAGCGAGTGCGCGCCCGCTCATTCATCCTTGGGGGGATTGGCATTCACTGGGCCAGGCGATGCCAGCCCGCCGAATGCGAATCTGCGCCCCTGGCGAGCGCGGTCAGCTCGTGAGCGCAACCGGTAATATTTGCCGGCGCGCGATCTATCAGGCGCTGATAATGCTGTTGCGGATGGCGTAGCGGACCAATTCGCTGACCGAGTGCACCTGAAGTTTGCGCATCACATTGGCGCGATGAGTTTCGACTGTTTTCACGCTCATCTCGAGCACGTCACCAACGTCCTTGCTGCTCTTCCCTTCGGCAATCAGGCGCACGACTTCGCGCTCGCGCGTGGTGAGGCGGTCCTTCACTTC
>DAIRCW010000217.1:1770-4859 GCA_036796475.1 Candidatus Acidiferrales bacterium
CCGCGGATCTGCTTGGCCGCTTCGATGCCATTCAGTTCAGGCATGCTGATGTCGAGGATGGCAACGTCAGGCCGGAGCGATTTGGCTTTGGCAACCGCTTCCTTGCCCGTCTGCGCCTCGGCGCAAACGTTCCAGTCCGTGCGCGACCTGAGAATGTCGCGCAGACCGCGGCGCATCAAATCGTGATCATCTGCAACAAGTATTTTGAGAGGAACCATCGTCTGACCCCGTGACATTTGATTTGTAACACTTACTTCCATGCGCTGGGCGCCAGAGGAAATACTCGGACAACACGACTGCGGTACGGACGATATGGTAGTGCGAGTGGATGCCCAAGGTCAAGAGTTTGATGAGGCATCACGGCTTACTCGAACTCGCCACCGTCAACGCAGAAGTAGTCCGCGTGAGTTCCGGCGTTTTCAAAGAGGGTTGCGAGGCAGGTACATTCCTGATGCCCTGTCAGGCATTTGGAATGCTTGATTCCCAGGCCGTTTTGCCGTATTACGGTGCCAACAAACCAACACAGGAGGGTGCGTCATGCGTGCAGACCGTGTGGAAGTCTCCTGGGATTCCCAAAAATCACAGTGGCTGGTGCGCATTGTGAGCGGCGAGGAAGTGCTGCGGCGGCATTTGAAGTTACCGAGCAGCGCGGATGAGCAGAGCCTGCGCGCGGCGGCGCAGAAAACAGTCGCCGATGAGGGCTACGAGTCGGACCCATCAATCGTGAGCTTGCAGCGCGCCAAGGTAGCATCTTAGTGTTGCACGCGGCACTTCTAGTCGGCTGACGCGGCGGGAACGTGAGCGGCACTGGCGGCTTTTGAGGCCCGACGGCGGCGATGCTCGACCGACGCTCCGATGAACGCCGCGAAGAGCGGATGCGGCGCGAGCGGCTTGGACTTGAACTCGGGATGGAACTGACAGCCCAAGAACCACGGATGGTCCGGCGCTTCGACAATTTCCACATAAACGCCATCGGGAGTCTTGCCGCTAATTTTAAATCCCGCAGCGGTCAGTGACGCCTCGTAATCGCGGTTGAATTCATAGCGATGGCGGTGGCGCTCAGAAATTTCCGTCGCGCCATAAGCGCGCGCGGCGAACGAACCTTCCTGCAATTTGCACGGCCACGCTCCTAGGCGCATCGTGCCGCCCATCTCGTCCACGCCAAGAAGTTCGCGCAATTTGTAAATCACGCGATAGGGCGTCTGCGCGTCGAATTCGGTGGAGTTGGCATGCGCCAAACCCGCAACGTGACGGGCGTACTCGATTGTGGCGCACTGCATACCGAGGCAGATGCCGAAGAACGGGACTTTGCGCTCGCGCGCGTATTGAATCGCGTAAACCATTCCTTCGATGCCGCGCTTGCCAAAACCACCCGGAATCAAAATCCCATCCACGTGCCGCAAGCGCTGTTCCGCCATTTCCAGCGACTCGATTTCGCCGGATTCAATCCATTCGATCACGGTGCGAGCGCGGTGCGGCAGTCCGCCATGAACAAGAGCTTCGCGCAAACTTTTGTAGGCGTCTTCAAGCTGGACATATTTCCCAACCACGCCGATGCGCACTTCGCCTTCCGGATGCTCCAGCCTCTCGAGCATGCCCACCCAGCGCGACATATCGCGCGGCTTCGCTTGCAAATGCAGCAATTCCAGAATGCGCTCGTCAAATCCTTCCGCCGCGAGCGACATAGGAACTTCGTAAATGTTTTTCACGTCCGGCGCGGAAATCACGCTGGACTGATTTACGTTGCAAAACAGTGCAATCTTCGACTTCAGTTCCGGCGCAATGGGGTGATCGCTGCGGCAGAGCAGAATGTCGGGCTGAATGCCGATGCTCAGCAGTTCTTTGACGCTGTGCTGAGTGGGCTTGGTCTTGTGCTCGCCGGCTGTAGGAAGAAACGGCACCAGTGTCAGATGGACGTAAATCGCGTTCTCCGGGCCCAACTCCAAACGCATTTGCCGGATCGCTTCGAGGAACGGAAGCGATTCGATATCGCCAACCGTGCCGCCAATTTCGACAATGACCACATCCACATCATCGGCGACTTTGCGAAATGCGGATTTGATCTCATCGGTGACGTGGGGGATCACCTGCACAGTTTTGCCGAGATAATCGCCGCGCCGCTCTTTCGCCAGAATGGATTCGTAGATTCGGCCAGTCGTCCAATTGTGATCGCGCGTCAGCTTCGCGTTTGTAAATCGCTCGTAGTGGCCAAGGTCCAGATCCGTTTCAGCGCCATCGTCGGTCACGTAGACTTCGCCGTGCTGATAAGGCGACATCGTGCCGGGGTCAACATTCAAGTAGGGATCGCACTTCTGGAGGGTAACTTTGAGGCCGCGGGATTCCAGCAGGCAGCCCATCGAGGCCGCCGCTACGCCTTTGCCGAGAGAGGAAACCACGCCACCCGTTACAAACACATACTTCGGGCGCGTCACCAAGGCTTCCGCGATTCCTCCTAGCTAAGGTAGGCGCAACAGGTACGAATTATTATGTTCGCTTCTGCGGGCGATGTCAATTGCGATTTGCGGTTCGAAAAACAGAACTGCAGGGCCTCTGCGCGAACAAGCTGTCACAAAGCGAAAAAAAGAGCCTGCTCGTCTTGCGACTTACAGGCTCGATGAATCACCAGGACGACCGGATGCGGCGAGCAGACGGCCGTGGCCGAGAAGGCTCCAACTAGGATCTACAGTCCAAGGCGCCGGCGAACGGCAAAACCGAGTGCCACAAGTCCGCTGCCAAGGAGCATCAGTGAACTCGGCTCAGGTGTCGGCGTAGCATCTAGGGATGCGCTCCACGGCGTCGTCAGCACGCTCGTATTTCCGTGCTTGTCGGTGAATACGTCGAACCCGATGAAAATCGTGCCCGGAGCAACGCCCGAGTAGCTGAAGAGCGTTGGACCGGTAAAGGCGCCGAGATCCACGACACTCACGTTATAGCCGCCAGCCGAAGGGCTAAAGGACTGAGTCGAGCTGTAGTTGTGCTGATTGTCGAAGAATCCAACAAAATCGCCGACCGTGGTCGGAGTGCCGGTCCAAGCACCTGAGCTGGATGGCGTGAGGATCACCACGTCGGCCGTCCCGCCATTGTACTTG
>DAIRCW010000218.1:0-4832 GCA_036796475.1 Candidatus Acidiferrales bacterium
GCAGGGATTTCGTGCGTTTGATGTTGATGGCGAAATTGTCGTCAATGAAAAAGACAGCGATCTGGCCGCGTTCGGCGCGCGCGCGAGCTTTGAGGAGCAGTAACTCGTTGACCACGCTTTCGTTCGAGCGAAAGCGGATCGAGTCGCCGAAAAATCCCGTGACCGTGCAGAATTCGCATCCGTAAGGGCAGCCGCGCCCGGATTCCATAGGAATGATGCGAAAAGTTCCCCAGCCATCGCCGACGCGCTTCAGCAAAGGATGCATTATTTTCGGAAGTAAATTGAACTGCTTGAGTTTGATGGTGCCCCACGGAATCACCGGGTAAGGCTTCAGAGAAGGCTTGCGTTCCTGGCCAAACGCATCCACCGGTGCGTAGATTTCCTTGAGTGTGCCGCGCGCGGCGTCTTCGACAATAACGGGCCATGTCTCGTCGGCTTCGCCGAGAGCAACGGCGTCAGCATGGCGCGGGCCGCCGTCCCGCCCGAGGGCCTCATCAGCCATTTCGGTGACGTGGGGGCCGCCCATGACGACTTTCGCTCCGGCAGCGCGGACAGCGTCGGCCATGCGATAGGCCTTGGCGATCATGCGGGTCATCGCGCCAATGCCGACGAGGCCGATGTTATTCTCGCGAACGTAACGCGCGATGGCTTGCTCATCCATGGGCTGCGCGTTGCCGTCAATGAGGACGACCTCATGGGCCGCTGGAGTGAGCGCTTGCAGAAGGAACATCCAAAGGTGCGGCATAAAATTGCGAGTGACGCCGTTGTCTGGGTTGTACAGTAGGATTTTCAAAGAGTTCCTTTGTATAAGAAGGCAGTGAACGACACATAGTCACATAATTAGATGCATAAACAAAAGGAATTGGCTGTCGTTGGTGTCATCACGTCCACCGAGGGTGTTCAGGAAAGACGGAGCCGTTGGTAAGCGCCGAGCTTTGTTTTTGAGGCACTGCGGGTTTTGCCGTGGCGGTTAAGGCAGGCGTCTACGGACGCAAAGCCGCGGCGGCGCGGGCTTTCCTTTTCGCGTAGGCGCGGGTGGCGCGATTGGGCGGGTAGGTGATGCGTTTGCCAAGAACGCGCGCGAATGGCGTGAGCTTGTGCGCATTGCGCCGCGTGGGCGTCATGATGTGCTCGACGGGATAGCCGCGAACGGTGAGCGCGTCGGCGACGAGCGAGCGATGGCAGTGCCACGGCACAGCTTCGGCGCACATGATGGCGCAGAGCTTGTGCCTCGCGAGACTTTCGAGGCGCGCAAGCGCGGTTGCGAACTCCGGAGTCTGCATATAGTCGGCATAGCCTCGGAAGCTGGAATTCTGCCAGCCAGTGTTGACGGAGTCGACGCGAGCGTGGCGGAGTCCGCCGAGTTTGGGCAGATGCGTGTAGGCGATGCGAGCGCGGCGAAGGGAGGTGGCGAGCGCGTCACGATTGAATTGCGGATTGTGGCGCGAGCGCGGAATGGTGCGCACGTCCACAAGCCGCTGGACGCCGTGCGATTTGAGCAGCGCCACGAATTCGGCGATGGAATGATTCGAATGGCCGATGGTGAGTATCAGCGGGTGGGCGCGAGTTGGGTGTTTGGGCTTCATTGCAGGGCGCCGCGGGAGCGTAGGCCGTCGAGAAGGAAGTGGAAATAGATGAGGCCGGCGTAGTTTTTCCAGGGCGCGAGCAGCTTGCGGGTTTTGGCGTAATCGGGACGCGCAGGCAGGCGCAGATGCTTTTGCAGATTGTTCCAGCCACCTACGTCGTCGCCAGGGAAAATGTTTAAGCGGCCCATGCCGCGCAGCAGCGCGTACTCGGCGGACCAGCGTCCGATGCCGCGAATGGACGTAAGGCGGTCGAGCGCGGCGTCATCATCAAGATCGCGAAAAGATTCAAGGTCAAGTTCGCCGGACGCGATGGAGCGGCTGAGTTCGAGGATGGCGCGCTCTTTATTCGCGCTGTAGCCGAACGCGCGGAGAGCGCCGGCGGAAAGATTCGCGAGATCGGATGGTCGCGGGCAGGCGCGCAGCAAATCATCGCCGGGAGCGAGTCGTCCGAACTTTTGCACGACGCGGTTGAGCAGCATGATTCCAACGTGCAGAGACACTTGCTGGCAGGAGATGGCATTGAGCAGCGCTTCGAATAAACTGGGATAGCGCGGCGGCTTGACGCCGCTGAACGAAGAGATGAGTGGCCCGAGATGTTTCTGCGTAGCGGCGAATGCGTAAAACGCGCGCAGGTCGGTGTTGAGGCCAAGCATGCGTTCGATGGTGGAGCGCAGCGCGGATTCGAGTTCACGCGAAGGATTTGCCGCATGAGCTTCGACGCGCAGCGCGGGACGTTCCATCGTGCCGGCCTGCAGGGCAATAATCTCGACTGGCTCCGAGGAAATTTGTTCGCCAAGCGCGAGCGCGCGCCGGTAGAACTGGCCGTCCCAGCGGTCGAGGAGATTTTCAGGCCGGCGGCGCAGCGCCCAGACGGTGAGGTCGAGGCGAAAAGGCGGAACGGGATGCAAAGTGAAGGAAAGAGATTTTGCCGAGCGCGGAGTGTGATCGCCTTCCACGGCGGGCCGCGGGGATTTGTGAGCGATATTGCGCGGAGCGCTTCGCATATTGCTATCATCTATCGTGAACATGCGTGCGCGCAAATGCGCATGGCGTCTACGGAAGTAATGTTTTTTGATGCGAGCGATTTTTCAATCCGCAAAGTTCATTTGCCGCGAACTCTAAATGAGATGTATCCGAATTTCTGATCGAGCAAGTGAGAGCGAGGAAGAATGGGAACGATTCCGATGAAGTTAAAGAACCGCAAGGAAATTGCGGAAGGCACGATGCAATTTTTCCTGGAAAAGCCCGCGGGATTCGATTTCAAAGCGGGACAGGCGATGGAAGTGAAGCTGAATAATCCGCCGGAGACGGACGATGAGGGAAATGCGCGGGCATTTTCGATTGCCAGCGCGCCGCATGAGCCGGACATCATGTTCGCCACGCGCATGCGCGACACGGCGATGAAGCGGTGCTTGAAGACCTGTCCGCTGGGAACCGTGTTGGAAGTCGATGGACCGTGGGGCGATTTGAAGTTGCACAGCCGCGCGCAGCGTCCGGCGGTTTTTCTCGCGGGCGGCATCGGCATCACGCCGTTTCGCAGCATGACGCTGGACGCGGCGAAAAACAAGTTGCCGCACAAGATTTGGCTCTTCTATTCGAACCGCCGGCCCGAGGATGCGGCATTTCTCGAAGATCTGATGCGCGCGGAAAAAGAGAATCCGAACTTCAAATTGGTTGCCACCATGACCGAGATGGAGAAATCAAAGCGGGAGTGGAAAGGGAAGCGCGGGTTTGTGGACAAGGCCATGCTCGCCGAAGCCATTCCGGATCTGAACGAGCCGATTTATTACATCGCGGGGCCAGCCGGCATGCTGAACGCCATGCGCAAAATGCTCCTCGAAGCGGGAGTCAACGAGGACGACATCCGCGCGGAGGAATTTGCGGGATACTGAAATCCGGACGAGGTGATGATTGGCGGAAGTGACCGCGCTGTTCTTCGACGTCGGCGGAGTGCTGCTCTCGAACGGCTGGGACCGCGCTGAGCGCACTGCCGCGTCGGAGAGGTTCCATCTCGATTGGAAGGAATTTGAGGACCGGCACGAACTGGTGCTGCACGCGTTCGAGACGGGCGAAATGGGCCTCGACGAATATCTCGATCGCGTGATTTTTTATTGCCCGCGGAGTTTCTCGCGCGAGGAATTCGCCAATTACATTCGCGCGCAATCGAAAGAGCTTCCCGGCACGATGGACGTGCTGCGCCGCCTCGCCGCGACGAAAATGTATCTGCTGTGCACGCTCAACAATGAATCGCGCGACATGAACGCCTATCGCATCCAGAAATTCGGATTGCGCAGATACTTCGACGTGTTCTTGAGCTCATGCTACCTGGGCGTGCGCAAGCCGGACGAGGCGATTTACCGGCGCGCGCTGGACATCACGCAGCGCAAAGGCGAAGAATGCCTGTTCATCGACGACCGCGCGCTGAACTTGGAGTGCGCGGCGGAATTGGGCATGCGCACGATTCAGTTCAAGGACGCAGCGCAGTTGGAGCGCGAATTGAAAGGACTGAACATCGCAATTGCAGTCGCGTGAATTGTGAGTCGCAATGCAAAAAGCGAAATGCAGATTCCTCGCTCCGCTCGGAATGACAGTGGTTGGGTTTGTGCGTCTAGCTGAGCCTGGCGCAACCGGCGACCAATGTGCCCTTGCGATGACATCGAAGAACGAAGGGAGAATATGGCGGAAATTGAGCCGCATCTGTTTGTGATTTTTGGCGCGACGGGCGATTTGACGGCGCGAAAAATTCTGCCTTCGCTGAACGGGCTGATTGCGCGTAATGCGCTGGGCGCGAAAAGCATAATTCTCGGCGTGGGCATGGAAACGAATTACGACGACGAGAGCTTTCGCGCGAAGTGCCGTAAGGACCTTGAGGCGCAAAAAATCCCGCAGGAGCAGATTGCCGACACGTGCTCCGACAAGTGCATTTTTTATCAGACCATTGGCAAAGGCGCGGACGAAGATTACCAAAAGCTGCGCGCGCGCATTGAGCAAGTGGAAAAAGCGAACGGCCTGCCCGGCAATCGTGTTTTTTATCTCGCTCTCCCGCCAAAAGTGTTTCCTATTGCCATTGCCGCGCTGGGGCGCGCCGGGCTGAACAAAAGCAATGGCTGGACGCGCCTTGTAATTGAAAAACCGTTTGGGCGCGACTTGCAATCCGCGCAGGAACTGAACCGCGTGGTGCACGCGAATTTCGAGGAGCCGCAGGTTTACCGCATCGATCATTACTTGGGCAAAGAGACGGTGCAA
>DAIRCW010000219.1:0-4822 GCA_036796475.1 Candidatus Acidiferrales bacterium
GCGGGAAATTCTCCGAATTCCACGCCTGATAAAACTCATATCCTGTGCCCAGCCCGGAAGCTTTTCCCTCCGCAGCCGCTTCCGGAGTTTCGTGCGACGCGTCCGTATCGAAATCCCACGGAATGGGCTGATAAAAATGTCCCTGATTGTAAACCACCGGATAATGCGCCCGCGGATGCGAATCGTAGCCCTTCGGCAGCAGAATCGTCGCGCCGAGATACATCGGATGGCCCCAGAATTTCGTCAGCGTGGCACTCTGAAATTTCACAACCTTGATCCATTCCGTTTCTTTGGGTGGCGCGAGCTGCGCGAGAATGGGGCTCTTGCTGAACTCATCCGTTGAAATCACTTGATCCATGTTTAGATGAATGTCGAATCCTTTGGCGGGATCCAGATGGATTTTCTGCACGTCGCTGTGCGGATTCCCCGGCGCGAGGCTCGGCAGTTCGCCGACCCAATCGAGATGCGCCCAAATGGTGTGCCCGTCCGCGCGATGCAGTTCGGTGTAAATATTCAGAAACGCTTCGACGAAATAGTCTCCTGCCGGCAAGTCCTTAAGACTTTCGAGCGGATAGCCGGGCGTGCTCGCATCAATGGTGACGTCCTGCCCCGGCGCGAGCGCGTTCACGTCTTTTCCAAAAAACGGCGGCGCTCCTTCCGAGAGCAATTGAATGCGCGGCTCGAGCCGGTCGGTCTTCGTGACGATCACGAAAACTCGCCCTGTGATGGGCTTTGCGCTGACCGATGCGGGAAACGAAACCGTGAATTGAGCATTCTGCGCGCGCGCCACCGAAAATGGAAAGAACAAGCCGAAAACAAATCCGGCAGCTAAAACCGTGAGCGATCTCGACAAGCGCTTCCGTCGTCTTCCAATAGCTCCACCGCGGGTCTGGTCCGCCAACTTCAGAGAACGAATTTCAGTTCTTTTCCCGAGCAAACGCGCACTCATGGCGCTCATTGTGCCGCTCCATGAACCATTTGTTTCATTTTGTGATTTCTGCGGCACACTTATAACACACTCACCATTTGAATTCCGCAAAAGTCGCCAACGAGCAGCGCGCGAAAATCGGCCCGCCCGATGCTGGCACCGAAATCATTCGTCGCGCATCTTTATTATCATGGTGGCCGGAGCACCCGGAGACGCTATTTGAAAACGTGCGCGCGGCGCATCTTTTTGGTGTGCTTGTTGGCAGCGACGCTGGCGGTTCCGCGAACAGCCGGCGCGTACTCCGTTTTCACCCACGAAGAATTAATCGACCTTACGTGGACGACAGCGATTCGTCCTCTGCTTTTGCAGCGTTTTCCCAACACCACGCCCGCGCAGTTGCGCATGGCCCACGCCTATGCCTATGGCGGATGCGCCGCGCAGGACATGGGCTACTATCCCCTGGGTAACAAATTCTTCAGCAACCTTGTTCATTATGTCCGCACCGCAGACTTCATCAACAATCTGCTTTTGCAATCGCGTGATGTCTATGAATATGCCTACGCGATAGGCGCGCTCTCGCATTTCGTAGGCGACACCATCGGCCATTCCGAAGCTATCAATCCCTCGGTAGGAATCGATTTTCCCAAGCTCGCCAAAAAATATGGGCAGATCGTCGTTTATGAAGAAAATCCACACGCGCACGTTCGCACCGAATTTGGTTTTGATGTCGGCCAGCTTTACAAGCAAACCTTTGCGCCGACGGCCTACCTGCATTACATCGGCTTCCGCACGCCTCGCCAATTGCTCGAGCGCGCGTTTGTGGCGACTTACGGCATCCGTCTGCACGATTTGATGGGCAAGATTTTGCCGGCCCTGAATATCTATCGCTGGTCTGTGCGCAGCATGATTCCCGCGTTTGCCGGCGCGGAAGAAATTCTGCACGGCAAGCAGTTCAAGCCCGATACACCGGGGCCCTCCTACGATGAATTCGTCAATCAGCTCAAAACAGCGGGGTTCGAGCGCCACTGGGCGTACACGTACAAAAAGCCAGGCGTCGGTCCGCATATGCTGGCCTTCTTCATCTTCATTATTCCCAAAATCGGGCCAGCTTCCTTCTTAGCCATCAAAATCCCTGACCAAAAAACGGAGGAAATTTACATCCAGAGCGTGGACCACACCGCCGATCTCTACCGGCAACTGCTCGCCGAGCTATCAAAAAATCCCAAAGGGCCGATTCCTTTGCCCGATCGCGATCTGGACACCGGCGCGAAAGCTCGCCCGGGCGGCTACGCTCTTGCCGACAACACTTACGCCGAGCTGGTTCACCGGCTCACGCGCCATTCCGCCGAAACGATTCCCGTGAATTTGCAATCCGACATTCTCGATTTCTATTCCGATCCAAACGCGCCGATTCACACAAAAAAGAATCATAAAAAATGGAAGCGCTTGCAGTCCGAACTCGAAGTATTAAAAAAGATGAAAGTCGCGAGCGCCGCCGCCGTCGCCACGGGAGACTAAAAGTGCTCCTGTATCCTGTACTTCTGTCCATACCTGCGTGTAAAATCTCGCCTGATGTGCGCCGCGAATTTGCGCTTGCGATTGTTCCGTCCTCTCGCTAACCCAATTTCTACAGACGCGCCCCTTGTGCGTTTACCAGTCCAATGACTTGGCTCCCGCGCCTCGGACGCTACTTTTTCGCCGTTTCCATGGGCGCGTTTTCTGTCCAGTACTTCCTGCTTTTTCGTCATCCAGACAGCCTCGCGAATATCCCGCCGTACACGATTGGCCGGCCGGTCTCAGCATTCTTAGTTGGATTGGCATTGCTCGTTGTGGCGATCTGCACGGCCAGTGGCATTCGCGGCGCGCTCGCTACAAAGCTGCTTGGCGGGGGCTTTCTCCTGGCTTTTTTGATTTTTCACGTCGCGCGGCTGTACTCCAATCTTGCCAGCGGCAATCTGCGCACGCGCGCTTTTGAGACCCTCACCATTGCCGGTGCTGCATTTGTTCTCGGCGCAATGTTTTCCAGAGAAGCTTCAGCGCCCGCCGGGCCGGTCGAAGCAACGGTGAACTTTGGCCGCCTGCTCGTCATCGTGTCTCTCGTCATTTTTGGCGTGCAGCATTTCATGTATCACGCCTTCATCGCCTCGCTGATTCCCGCATGGATGCCCGCGCGTTTGTTTTTTGTTTACTTCACAGGCGCTGCATTTCTGGCCGCCGCGCTCAGTTTCGCCACCGGAAAACTCGCGCGTCTGGCTGGTCTGCTGCTCGCGCTCATGTTTTTCATTTGGGTGGTCACGCTTCACGCTCCGCTCGTAGCGCACTCGCCGCACAGCGCGAATCTGTGGTCCAGCATGTTTGTCGCGTTCACGATGTGCGCGGTCGCCCTTATCCTAGCCGAATCGTTTCCTGCAAAATATTGAGGAAATGCCGCCATCGGACGTGATGACTCGCCCTCTTTGGCGACTCGCCCGAATTCCAGCAGGGTTTCAGCTTCGTTTGGTTCGAGGTGTAATCGGCTCGGGCATGAAGTAGCCGGCTTCAGGCGGCAACCCCGCGCGCTCGAATTGAATGGTCACATGCGTGATGTGAAATTTGTGCTGCAGCTGTTGCCGTATCGCCCCCAACAGTTTTTCGCTCTGCTCCATGTGCATATCCGGAATTCGCGCGTGGCACGAAAGCGCCTGCAATTCCGAACCAATCGTCCACACATGAATGTCATGCACTTCCTGAACGCCTTCCACTTCCAGCATCGCTCGCGCCACGTCGTCCAGCTTCAAATTTCTCGGCAACCCTTCCAGCAAAATGTGCGTGCTCTCCTGCAAAATTCCCGCGGCGCTCCACAGCACCATCAAGCCAATGCCGATGCCGATCACCGGATCCGCCCACGTTACGCCGGCCCAGCGAATCGCCAGCGCGCCTGCGATGATCGCCACGTTCGAGAGCGCGTCGCCAAAATTGTGAATGAGAATGCTGCGCAGATTCAGGTCTTTTCGCTTGCGCACCAGAGACAGCGTGATGCCGCCGTTCACCAGCAGCGCGAACACCGCAACCGCAATCATCAGCCCCGTGCGCACGCCCACCGGATGCCGCAACCGTTCGTACGATTCGAAAAGAATGTACAGCGCCACCAGCACCAGCAAAATCGCATTTACGAACGCGGCGAGCACGCCGGAGCGTTGATAACCGTAAGTTTTTTCCGGAGTTGGTGGACGCACCGACCATCGCGCCGCAATCCACGAAATCAAAATCGTCGGCAGGTCCGTCAAGTTGGCCACGCCGGCGCTGACCAGCGCGATGGAGCGCCCGATCGTGCCCGCCGCAAATTCCACAATCACCAGCGCCAGAGTTGCCGCCATCGCGCCGCCGAGCGCGCCTGCGGAACTCCCTCCATGCGAGTGCGCGTGACTTTCGCCGCCGCTGTGCTGGTGGAAGTGCATACTCAAATTCTACCGAATCCTGATTCTCCGAGCGTCGCATTTTCCAGAACCGCTCTGCGGCGCCGAAATCACGGAAGCTCACCGAAACGACACGCGCTCTCGCATCCTGTTTGACTTGCCTGTTTTGCAAATCTACGATGGAAATGATTCGGCTCCGCCGATTGGGGAATTCTGCGGAGTCTCCAACGAATTCGCTATCAATGCATTCGAACTGCTCAAAATTGTCGTTCTGGGGCGTTCGCGGCTCCACTCCTACGCTCGACCGCGGCATGTGGCGCTACGGCGGCAACACGCCATGCCTCGACTTCATAGCGCCGGGCGGCACGCGTTTCGTTCTCGATTGCGGTACGGGCTTGCGCACGCTTGGCAATCTCTGGGCCGCATCCGACGGCGACCGTCCCATTCAAGCGCACATTTTTGTGACCCATTATCACTGGGACCACATTCAAGGCATTCC
>DAIRCW010000220.1:0-4802 GCA_036796475.1 Candidatus Acidiferrales bacterium
ATCGTACCGCCGGCCAGCCGCGGAAAAATGCCGGGGCAGCCTCAGACCTCGTCGGAACAGCGCAACATCGGCGAAGAGCTCGATGCGTGGATCACACGAACCGAGGAGCTTCTCGTGCCGGCCGCGGATGCCATGCCGGAGGAGAAATACTCGTTTGCGCCGTCCGCCGGAGAATTCCGGGGAGTGCGCACGTTTGCTGAACAGGTGAAGCATCTCTCCGCGACGAATTACATTCTCGCTTCGGCAGCGCTCAGCGAAAAACCTCCGCACGGCGAGGCGAAAGAGACTGCACCGGATTCCGTGCGCACAAAGGCGGAAATCATGGATTACCTGCGCGGCTCGTTTGCTTACTTGCACCGGGCCGTGACAGGCATCACAGCGGAGAACAGTGCGGCGGTCATCGGCTCGCGGCCGCGAGGAACGCGCGCCGGATTCCTCATCGACGCGCTGCTGCATTCGCAGAATCATTACGGACAGATAGTTGAGTACCTGCGGATGAATGGCATCGTTCCACCGGAAAGCCGCAAGTAAAATTGCGGCAGCATCCCGCGTCACCCGGCACAACTGTGCTGGGTGGCGCAGCGGTGGCCGAGCCGATGCTCCCTTTCCTTTTGCCGCGATTGGCCTGTAAGATGCGGCACAACGACCCAGTAAATCCGCCACATGGAGGAGGAAGCCTCGTGATTAACGGGACGCATATTCTGTTTTACAGCACGGACGCAGAGGCGGACCGCGCGTTTTTACGGGACGTGATTGGCTTGCGCGGCGTTGATGTCGGCGGCGGATGGCTCATTTTCAAGGCGCCGCCCGCGGAGATGGCGGTGCATCCCGCAGAAGACAAAACGCCGCGGGCACAGATCAACGGCCAGATGCTTGGAGCGACGATCCACTTCATGTGCGAAGACGTGCGTGCCATAGTGCGCGAGATGGAAAAGAAAAAAGTGAAATGCGCGCCGCTACACGAAGAGTCCTGGGGAATCGCGACGGCGATTACGCTGCCGAGCGGCGGGACGGTGGGAGTTTATCAGCCGAAGCATCAAACGGCTTATGACTTGAAGTAGACGCGCACTGGCAAAATAGCCAGAGCCAAGTTGCGGAGAGCACCCACGCTCACGCTGGTCCGCGGGCCTTGCACCTGACACGCGCGGACATTTTATCCAAACATGCATTCTTTTTTCGTCAACGCCGTTGACACGCGCTGCGTCGCGCCATAGAATTCCGGCGCATTAGCGGCGCCTCACCTGCCACCACGCAGTATTGGCGAACGCGACTTGGGCCCGAAATCGAAAATTAATATTGAGCCAGACCCTCGGTTATCCCTTATACCGTCTGCGCTGCAATTTCTAAAACAAGGAGAAAACTCCATGAATATGGACAAAGTGCATGAGATGGCGTTTCGCGTTATTGGCGACACGGGCGGCGCATTTACAGTAGCGCTCGGATACATCGGCGATCGGCTCGGACTGTTCAAAGCGATGGCCGGAGCCGGGCCGATGAACAGCGCGGAGCTCGCGAAGAAGACGCAGTTGAACGAGCGGTACGTTCGCGAATGGCTGCGCGCGATGACGGCCGCGGAATATGTTGACTACGATCCGGCGACGCAGAAGTACAACATGACGGAAGAGCAGGCATTCGTGCTGGCCAACGAGGACAGCCCGCTTTTCGTCGGCGGCGCGCTGCATTTCACTTCGCCCTCAATCCGCAACGTGGACAAGATTGCGGAGGCGTTCAAAAAAGGCGGCGGAATTCCCTACTCCGAAATTGGCGACGAGATTCCGCACGCCATCGAGCGGTTGTTCCGCCCAGGCTATTTGAATTTTCTGGCGAAGGACTGGCTGGGCTCGGTTCCTGGCTTAGTTGACCGCCTGAACAAAGGTGCGACCGTCGCGGATATTGGCTGCGGCGCGGGACAGTCCACGGTGGCCATGGGCAAAGGTTTTCCGAAGGCGCAGGTCCTCGGAATTGATTATCACGCGCCGAGCATCGAGCGCGCGCGCAAGCTGGCGACGAAAGAAGGCGTGAAGAACGTCGAATTCCTGCAGGCGGCGGCGCACGAAATTCCCAACGGCAAGAAATATGACCTCGTGTGCAGCTTCGATTGCATTCACGACATGGTGGATCCCAAGGCGACGCTGAAGGCCATTCGCAACGCCATGGCGGATGATGGGGTGTACATTTGGTCAGAGCCCAACGCCTCGGCCAACGCGCACGAGAACCGCAATCCGGTGGGGAAAATGTTCCATTCCATCAGCCCGCTGCATTGCATGACGGTGTCGCTGGCGTTCAACGGCGCGGGATTGGGCACGGTGATTGGCGAAGAAGGCGCGCGGGCGCTGGCGAAGGAGGCGGGCTTCTCGAAATTCGAGAAACTGCCGATTCAGCATCCGTTGAATCAATTTTTTGCGCTGCGGAAGTAGCGGCGATAATCGGACGGCTAAGATGAAAGCGGGGGCGGGTTTGTCCTGCCCCTTTTTTTTTGACTTGTCGGCGGCATCAGATGGCCGGCGTGCGGCGTAAATCGTATTTTATACTTGCACGAAAATGCGGAGGCAGGCAGACTCCCAGCATCGTACCGTAATGCAAAAGGAGTGTTCGTGACTGAGTGGCACTATGCGCAGGGAGACCGCGCCGAGGAATTGTGCGAGCAGCGCGTCTTCACCATGAAGAAAAAGCAGGGTGGCGCGGAGATTCCGTTTCAGATTACGCTGCGCGAATACGCTGTGCCGCCTCCAGGACAGGGAGCGCGCTTTTTTGCACAGGCCGATAAGGCGGTAAATCAGAAAACTGCGGCCATCATTCCTTCCGGCTGGGGCGACACCGTTCTCGCCGCGCTGGCCGATTGCATACGAATGATTCGTCAGTTCCCTTACGAGGGCGACTAATGCGGAGCGAGCGTATCGGTTGCAAGAGCAGGCAGATCGCGCCGGGCGTGGCGGTGGTCGAAATCAGCGGACGATTGCTGATGGGCGCGGACTGCGCGTTGATTGACAAAGAAATCGAGTCGCTCATCGCGCGCGAGCAGAAGCGCGTGATTCTCGACCTCAGCGAAGTGCGCATCATCGACAGCGCCGGCGTGGGCCAAGTCGTGAAGTCGTTCACGCGGCTCAAGAAATCCGGCGGCGATTTGCGCGTCGCGGGCGCGGCAGGAATGCTCGATGGTGTGTTTAAGCTGACGCAGGTGAACAAAGTCATCGGCATGTACGCGAATGCACAGGAAGCCTCGCAAGGCTTCTGAGAGATGCCCACCCCGCCCGGAAATTACGCCACTCAAGGAGGAATATCGTGGAGCAGATCATTTCGCGAATGGTGCGCGAATACGAGCTTGGAAAAACTTCGCGGCGCGAATTAATCGCCAAGCTTGCAGTTGCTTTTGCGGCGACAGCAGCTGCGGTGAGCGGCACTCCAAAGGCAGCAAGCGGGGAAAGCGCGGCGGCTGGCGGCGGATTCAAAGCCGTCGCGGTGAATCATATTTCGTATCAGTGCGTGGATTACGCGAAGACGCGCGATTTCTACGCCGATTTGCTTGGAATGCAACCTCATGACGACGACGGCACGCAGTGCTACATGCGCTTTGGCGAATCGGTGCTGATTCCGCGGAATCCCCAGAACCGTCCCACGAAAAACGCCGGAATTGATCACATTGCATACACGATTGCGGATTGGAATCGCGTGGCGGTCGAGGCGGAATTGAAACGCCGAGGGCTTGATCCTCGGGCCGATACCGATGATAGTTTTCACGTTCGTGACCTCAACGGCTACGACCTGCAAATTTGCGGACCCGGTATGAAGCTGTAGAAGTTGGAGTGCTGGCGGATGCAGCGTTTGGGTGCGGCGCGGCATCCATGCAGACGACAGCAGGCGGGAGCACAACTGAATGCGATTCCGCCGCCGTTCTTCTGTGGAGGCTCCTCATGCGCCGCGCGCTTGTTTTCCTTCTGCTCGTTGTGCTCTTCGGATTTACTTTCGGCGTGACTGTGGATTCCCGCGCCGCGACACGCCAGTCGAATTCCACTTCCAATTCCGCTGCGAATGATTCGCAGACGTTACAGGCGCTGCTGCGCGAGGTGCGCGAACTGCGCCAGGATTTGCGCACGACTACGGTGGCGTCAGAGCGCGCGCAGATTCTGCTCACGCGTTTGCAGGCGCAGCAGCAGGCTGTAACAGCGGCGCAGAAGGAAGTTGATGGTGTCCGCAACCAACAAAATCAGGCGGAGAATCGCCACACAAATATCGAGCGTCAGATTCAGTATTACAGCGATCAGGATACCGAAGATGCCACGCCGGACCCGGCGAGGCGCCAATCGCTTGAGCAGGAAATCAAACGCATGAAGGAAGCCCTGCAAGAGGCCGAGACCCAACGCGACAGTCTCCAAGCGAACGAGATGCGCGCTAAGGATGAATTACAAGTCGAGCAATCCAAGCTCGCGGCCCTGCAGAGTGAACTCGACGAGATTGACCGCGCGCTGGCGAACCTAGCGAGCACGCCGGTGAATTAACGGCAGTGACGAGTGGCATGTGACGAGTGACGAGCAGGCCACGACAAGTGGTCAGTGGTCAGTGCTCAGTGGTCAGTGCTTAGCAAGCCGACCGTCGTGCTTTTATTTGTTCACTAATTTGCAGCCACACGCGCTATCCCTGAATTGCCCTTTGCAGGGGGGCGATTTTGTTCATCGGCCCGTGCGACGCCCGCACGTCGAGACCCGCCTTTGTAGCGCAGAGTCTCGCGCCGTTTGCGAAACTCTGCGGCTTTTTCCGTGCTCCGGCAAACCGGGCTCTCACGCGACCGTCGCTTGCGTTCTGCC
>DAIRCW010000221.1:0-4755 GCA_036796475.1 Candidatus Acidiferrales bacterium
GGCCTTTTTCGCCGACTTCGACCACGAGGATTTTGGCGGGCTCGGAGGCGTTCAAGTTTTTCAGCTCGCGGTGAACGTGCATGGGCGGCTCGTAGAAAAAATCCCCGGCCCTGTACGTTTTCGGCGCTTCGGGCTCGACCTGATTTTCGATTTCGCCCTGCAGAATGTAGGCGAACACGGGGCCAGTGTGGCGATGGGCGTGCGAAGTGGCGCCCGGCGCGACCGTTAGCGTCAGCATCCTCACTTCCGGATTTTCCATTTTGCCCAGCGACTCGCTCAGGAGATTCTGCACGCCGATGGAATTTGCCGCAGGGCCGCCAGCGGTTTGAGGACTTTGCGCCTTCGCCACGTCCGCAAGCGCGCTTGCTCCGCCGGTTATCATCGTCCCGGCGGCGAGCGCGAGGAATCGGTTCACTTCGCGTCGATTCATCATTGGAGTTTGCCCTTTCCGGGAGCGGACGCGTTTCCCTGCAGCTTGCGAATCTGCGCCAGATCGTCCTCGACCGTGGCACGCACGCGATAATCGGGATTGCGATAAATCCAGCGAATCGTGCCGCTCGAATCGACCAGAATCAGCGTGGCGTGATTGTACGGCCCACCGTCGGGGCCTTTGTACGTGGAAAGCGAGCGCGTGTTGTAGAGGTTCATCGCCGTGCGCTTTACGTCGGACAGCACGGGAAACGGAATTTTGATTTTTTCCTTGGACCAGTGGGCCTTTTCAATGGGATCGGTGCTCACGGCTACGATGACGGTGTTCATCTGCTGAAATTCAGAATAATGTTTTGCGAACTCGCCGAGTTCGAGGGAGCAGTACGTTCACCAATAGCCTTCGTAGAAATCGAGCAGCACGTTCTTGCCGGCGAATTGCGAAAGTTTCACGAGCTGGCCGTCGGCCGAAAGGAGCGCAAAATCCGGGGCCTTCTCGCCAACGTGAACGTTCAGCGGCAGATACTGAGGCGCTTGCGCCGCCAGCGCAATCGCAGCGCTCAGCGCTATTCCCGCCGCCGCAATCATCGCCGCAAACGCGCCGCCGAATCCGTTTTTCTTAGTTTTCATCTGTGGCTCCTTCTTGAAAACGCTGACCCACACAATTATGCCACTCTCGCTCGCCGAGGTGCAGATGTTGCATGCGCGTTCCGTGCTCAGGATAGACTTATCGGTGATGGAAATCTGTCGAGAATAGGAACGTCGTTTGTCTTGAATCAGTGAGGCAAACGATGCCCATCACTTTAGGGACTCGGCGGTAACCGCTGAAGACGTCGCTCCCGCGCTTGCTTATTTCTTGCCACGAAAGCCCGGCGTGGGCCGCTTGCGCGCTTCGTGAATCTTGTGGAAGAACTCAGTACCGTGCTGCGACAATTTTTTGCCGCCGCGATGTTCAAGACTTCCTGCGAGATCATTTTTCGGCTTGCCAGATTTATTTTTGCTCATCGCCGGAACCTCCTGTGCATCGAGGGCAACTCCGCTCCCGGCGCATAGCGTCGCACCCGATCGTTTGTTCTGCGACTCAGCCCTAGCACTCGTTAGCACTTTAGTTCCGGCAGATGGGATGCTCTGTGATGGTTAGCACAAACGTCTGTGAGAGCAATCACTAAGCGAGAGAAGCCAACATCTGCCTTCCTTCCAGTTTGCGCAACATCACGGCCGACGTTGTCTCGGCGAAGCTTCTGGTGTAGGTTACCCGTCACGCGAAAATTCTCGAGAAAGCAGCAACCACCCAAAAGCGAGGACGAAAAACATATGACCAGCGCGCGCTCTTCACATCGCGGACTTGCACTTACTTCGGCAACTGTTGCGGTGTTTCTGTTCCTGGCAATCGCCGCCATGCCCGCGCATCCGCAGAACGAGCAAAGTTCCGCCGCTTCTCACGGCGTGCAACTGTCGTCCATGGACAAGACCTGCAATCCCTGCCAGGACCTCTATCGCTACGCGAATGGCACATGGCTCAAGAACAATCCGATTCCCGCCGCGTATCCGAGCTGGGGAAGGTTCAACGAACTCATCCTGCGCAATCGCGAGGAATTGCACGGCATTCTCGAAAAGGCTTCCGCCAATAGCGCCGCCGCACCGGGCTCGAACGAGCAGAAAATCGGCGACTACTACTCGAGTTGCATGAACGTCTCGCAAATTGAGGCCGCCGGCGCGAAGCCGCTTCAGCCAGAGTTCGACCGCATTGCGGCCATCGCCAGTTCCGACGATCTGCAGGCCGACATCGCGCACCTGCAAACGCTGGGCGTGGGCGTGCTCTTCAACTTCGGTTCGACGCAGGATGAGAAGAACAGTTCGCAGGTGATTGGCGGCGCGGATCAGGGCGGCCTCGGTTTGCCGGATCGCGACTATTATCTGAAGACCGACGACAAGTCCAAGCAGCTTCGCGATCAGTACACCACGCACGTCGGCAAAATGTTCGAGCTTCTCGGCGACAGCTCCGCCAATTCCGCCGCGGAAGCGCAAACCGTGATGCACATTGAGACGGCTCTCGCGCAAGCATCCATGGACCGCGTGGAGCGCCGCGACCCGGATAAGACCTATCACAAGATGACGGTTGCCGAGCTCCAAACGCTGACGCCGAATTTCTCCTGGCAGAATTACTTCCACGAAATGGGCGCGCCGCCGATCGAATCGGTTGACGTTACCGTTCCAAAGTTTTTCCAGGCGATGAGCGAGCAGTTGAAGGCAGTGCCGCTCGCCGACTGGAAAGTTTACTTGCGGTGGCATCTGGTCAACTCCACAGCACGGTGGCTGTCACAGCCGTTCGTGGACGAGAACTTCAATTTCAATGGTCGTGTTCTGCAAGGTACGAAAGAAAATCTTCCGCGCTGGCAGCGCTGCGTGGCGGCCACAGACAATCAGCTGGGCGAAGCGCTCGGCCAGATTTACGTGAAGCAGTATTTCCCGCCGGAAGCCAAGGCGCGCGCCACGAAAATGATCAATGACCTGATCGCCGCGCTGCGCGACGACCTGCAAACTCTCCCGTGGATGGGCCCGGCCACGCGCAAAGAAGCGCTCGCAAAGCTGGCCGCTTTTCGCGTGAAGGTCGGCTATCCCGACAAGTGGCGCGACTATTCCGCCTATTCTGTGGACCGCGGGCCGTTCATTCTCGATTCATTGCGCGGCAACGAATTCGAGAACCGCCGCGATCTGGCGAAAATCGGCAAACCTGTCGACCGCGGCGAATTTGGCATGACGCCGCCGACAGTCGACGCCTACAACAACGGCGTGATGAACGAAATTGTTTTTCCCGCGGGCATCCTGCAGCCGCCGTTTTTCGATGCCAAAGCAGACGACGCGTCCAACTACGGCGGCATCGGCGCGGTGATCGGGCATGAAATGACTCACGGCTTCGATGATGAAGGGCGCAAGTTCGACGCGCATGGCAATTTGCGCGACTGGTGGACTCCCGAGGACGCGAAGAACTTCAATGATCGCGCGCAGTGCATCGTGAACCAGTTCAGCAACTACGTGGCCGTGGACGATGTTCACGAGAACGGCAAGCTGGTGCTCGGCGAAAGCATCGCCGACCTTGGCGGGCTGACCATCGCATACAACGCGCTCGAAAAAGATTTGCAGGGCAAGCCGCGCCCGCTGATTGCCGGCTACACGCCGGAGCAGCGCTTCTTCCTCGCGTACAGCCAGATCTGGGCTGCGACTGACCGGCCCGAATTTGTACGCCTGATGGTGAATCTGAATCCGCACGCGCTCGACCGCTTGCGCTCCATCGCCGCGCCGTCGAATATGCCCGCGTTCGCGAAGGCGTTCAGTTGCAAGGAAGGCGATGCCATGGTCCGTCCGGCGAATCTGCGCTGCCAGATCTGGTAGAACGGCAGTCGCGGCCTTCAGCCTCGCGCTCTTAAGGAGTAGAATTCCCCGCATGGCGGCGGATGAGGCAGGTCACCTAGAAATTCCCGCGGAGTTGAATATCGCGGATGAGTTTGTGTCGCGGCCGGCGCGGGAGCATCCCGAGCGTGTGGCCATTCTTGGCGAGCCGCGCGCGTTCACGTACGAGGAAGTCGAGCAGGCCGTCAACCGCGCTGCGAACGTTTTGCGCGAATGGAAGTGCGCGCCCGGCGAACGCGTGCTCATCATTCTTCCCGACTCGCTCGAATTCATTGCCGCGTTTTTTGGCGCCGCGAAAATCGGAGCCATCGCCGTTCCGGTGAACTCCATGGCCCGCGCCGCGGATTATTCCTATTACCTCGCGGATTCCGGCGCGCGCATCGCGATTGTGGATGTGTCGGCGTTGCCGGGATTTTCGCAGGCCGCGAGCGCAGCGAATCTGAATATTCTGGCGATTTCTGGCGCTCGCGCGGACGGTTCCAGCGGCCCCGCAAAACTCGGCAGCGCATTCGCTTCTGTGGAAGAGTTCAACTGGGATGCCGAGTGCGCGCAGGCCATCGCGAAATGCGAATCGCATCCTACGGAAGCAAACGACCCCGCGTTCCTGCTTTATACCTCAGGCAGCGGCGGCACGCCCAAGGCCGCGATTCATCGCCACGAAGATATGGTGCACACCAGCCGAGGCTACGCGCACGGCGTTTTGCAATTGCGCGCTGACGACATTACCTATTCCGTGTCGAAATTATTTTTCGCGTACGGACTCGGGAATGGAATGTACTTCCCTTTTTCCGTGGACGCGAGCACGGTCCTCGATCCGGGACGCCCCAAGCCGGAACGCACCGCCGAGCTGCTGAAGAAATACCGCCCGACCGTTTTGTTTTCCGTGCCGACTTTTTTCGCGGCGCTGTTGCGCGAAGC
>DAIRCW010000222.1:0-4736 GCA_036796475.1 Candidatus Acidiferrales bacterium
CCACATCGCCGACCATGACGAGGACGGCATTGTTCGGAGAATAGTAGGTGTTGAAGAAGGCGCGAACGTCGGCGAGAGAAGCGGCGTCGAGATCGGCGAAGTCGCCGTAGAAATTGTGAGCGTTTGGCCAGTTGCGATATGCGACGGGAGGCAAATCGAGCCAGGGAAAACCGCCATAAGGCTTGTTGAGCACATTGACGCGGACTTCTTCTTTGACCACGTCGCGCTGATTGCGGAGATTTTCGTCATCGACTTTGAGAGCACGCATACGGTCGGCTTCGAGCCAGAGCATGCGTTCGAGAGCGTTGGAGGGAACAACTTCGAAATAATTGGTGAGATCGTAGTTCGTGGAACCGTTCAGGACGCCGCCGGAAGAATTGACGAGGCGAATGTGTTCCATTTTGCCGGCGTGCTCGGAGCCTTGAAACATCATGTGCTCGAAAAGATGGGCGAAACCGGAGCGGCCGCGAGGCTCGAGTCGAAAACCAATTTGATAATAGACGCCGACGGTGGCGATGGGCGCGGAATGGTCCGGCGAAATGACGACGCGCAAGCCGTTCGAGAGCGTTTCGGTTTCGACAGGGATTTGAGAATGGGGCAACGTTCCTCCTTAGGTTTCGGCGTAAGCGGCTGATTTGAAAAAACAACTTCAGCGTGCGTGCAAAATCTTGTCCAATTCGCGCAAAGTTTTTTCCGGGTGCGACGCAAGCAAACGCCCGGAAAGACGCGCGAGCGCTGCGTAAGCGTCACGAACTTCGCGCGGCCAAGCCGCTAATTCTTTTTGGTGGCGCGCGACAGTTGCGAAGTCGCCGCGGGCGATGGCACCGGTCCAGGCTTCGCGCGCGCCGAAGCGTTCAAAATTCGCGAGCGTCTGACGAATCAACGGCACCAGAGCCATTTTCGCACGACGGCGCGAGAATCCGCTACGCATCAAAATACAAACCGCGCATTCAATGATGGCAAGAAGATACGGAGAAGCAAAAGTTCCGGCAGCGTGATAGGCCGGTTTGGCGCCTGTGCTCAAAGAAACAGGAAAACCTCCCACAGCGCGAGCGATGCGACGAGCGGCACGTTGGGCGCCGGCATTTCCCTGAATGGCGAAGACGACGCCGTCAAGCGGAGTGGACGCGCGTCCGCTGAAAGTTTGCAGCGGGTGCATGGAGCCGGCGGAAGCGCCGCGGCGCGCGAGGGGAGCGAGTTCGCGTTCATCGAGGGCGCCGCTGGTGTGCAGAACGACTTTGCCGCGCCATTCTTCTCCGCCGATGCGGGCGAGCTTGGACGCGACTTCATAAATCGCGGAGTCGGGAGTGGCAATGAGAATGATGCCGGAATGAAGAACGCGGCTGCTGACGCCAGCGTGCGGATGTCCCGCGCCAATGGCGCGAACAGCGGAGCGCGCAGAGGCTTGCGAGCGGGCGACGACGGCGCCAATTTTCCAATCGAGTTCGCGAAGGCGGCGGACAAGAGTGCGCCCGAGGCGTCCCGCACCGACAAGCGCGATAGTGGAAGGCATGGTGCGTGATAGGATAGCGTTTTCGCTGTTTACTTTCCTGGAAAATCGAATTGCACATTGTGGCGACAGTATTTTTTGCGGCGCTGGCGCTTTTGTGGCTGGCGCTGACAGCGACGGCGGCGCGCGGAATGGCGAGCATTCCGTCGTTGCTAGGAATTTCTCCGTTCGCCGGGCCGGAATTTCCGCGCATCTCGATTTTGTTTGCGGCGCGCGACGAAGCGGAGAAATTAACGGCGGCGCTAGAATCGCTGCTGGCGCTCGATTATCCGAATTACGAAATTGTGGCGGTGGATGACCGTTCGGCGGACGCAACGGGAAGAATTCTGGAGGAGTTCGCGGCGCGAGATGCGCGGCTGAAAGTGATTCACGTGACGGAATTGCCCGCGGGATGGATGGGCAAGCCGCACGCGCTGCAAGCAGCCTATGAAAAATCGAGCGGCGAGTGGCTGGTGTTCACGGATGCGGACGTGCGATTCGCGCCGGACGTGCTGCGGCGCGCGATGGCGTTCGTGGAGCGCGAAAGCGCGGAGCATTTGACTCTGCTGGTGCAACTGGATCTGCGGGGATTTTGGGAGCCGGTGGCGTTGGGATACTTGGGAGTGGCGTTTGCGCTGGGAGCGCGTCCGTGGAAAACGAGCGACGCGAAATCGAAAGCGTACATGGGCGTGGGCGCGTTTCAGATGATACGGCGCGAAGCGTACGAGGCGATTGGAACGCACCGGCGGCTGGCGATGGAAGTAGTGGACGACATGAAATTGGGCAAGCTGGTGAAGATGGGAGGATTTCGTTCGCGAGTGGCGCCGAGCGACGGGCTGGTGCGCGTGCGATGGCAGGAGGGATTTGGAAATATTGTGAAAGGGCTGACGAAGAATATGTTTGCGGGATTTTCGTTCAGCGGCGCGCAGGCGATTTTGGGCGCGAGCGTGATTTTTGCGGTGAGTGTGGCGCCGGTCCTGGCGTTGATCTTCGCGCGAGGAGCGGCACAGATTGCGGCGGCGGTTGCGGTGATTGCGGCGATGGCGTTCGAGGCAATGCTGCTGCCGCGCGCGAAGGCGTCGAGCTGGTTTGGCGTGACGCATGCGCTGGGCGCGATGGTGATTATTTACATTATTGTGCGTTCAATGATCGTGACGCTGGGGCGCGGCGGAGTCGTGTGGAGAGGCACGTTTTATCCGCTGGAGGAGTTGAAAAGAGGGCAGGTGTGAACCTACTTTCAGAAAGCAGGCATGGGCATGTCGTGCCATGGGAGGTTTCGTGCCAGCTCTGGGACGCATACAATGGATTGGGATAATTCGAATGCTGAAGGTGGTAGTCCGAAATGAGTTCACTCGAAATCGAGAAGGTTAAGGCAGAGAATGCGAAGGACAAGGACGCCAGGCAGTTTTCTCTGGGCGATACACTCGATGTAAAAGCAAGCGTCATTCTAGTGGTAATCGTCTTCTTGGCGACCCAATCAGGAGATTTTTTCCATTCTCACCTGGGCGTATGGGAGACCCGCCTTCAATATCTTTCTGTAGCAGCGCTGGTCGCAGCGGGAGTCCCCGCGTTTATCGAGCTATGCCCTCGGAACTATTCGACGGACGATTCGGTCGGGGAATTTGCCAAGTGGTTGGATGAGCTTGTGGCTTATTACAGAAAAGAGGGTAAGGCCGACCAAGAGAAAGTTGTTGAGCAAACGATCGAAGAGGCCACCAGAGGCATCTGTCAAAGGGCCAAAGAGCGTGCGGAGAAAAATCTAACCATCAATAAGCGCAAATCGTCTTTGCTATACGGCTGTTATCTATGTACCGCTATATCTTTTGCAGTGAACCTATTGACTCTAATTATTCGCGTACTTTCTTGAAGTTGGTGTTCTCCGGTGGCGGCGGTGCATTATCACGAGTGCTTTCGCGAACCGGCCTCGGAACAGGCTGTGCAGGGGGCTTGGGCGGGGAAGGGGGCCTAGGAGGTTCAGAGTGTTTTGGTTTACCGGCCATTATACCTCCCCGGATCCCAGTTTCTAAGAAGCCTTAATAAGGGCCACAAGTATTCCGACTAATCCAAGACCCAAAAAGAAGTTCCGGGTTGGACTACCGTCGTGACCAGTAACAGCGCGAGAGATCATGTCCTCGCAATTGTTATCGACAGTCCAGCGAATACCGCGTTCTACATCGGCGCGTGTCCTCGCGGCAATCTCCCAGCCTTCTTCAAAATTAGCAGGATAGCGATGAACAAACACGGGATGGATGCCGTCGTGAAATCCGTCAAAATCAGTCGCAGCAGCGTATCCGAGTCGTTTTGAGTTGTGGTCAATAACCACCTGTCCGATCCAGTCGCGGCGTACAGTTCCGTAATGCGTGAAGGGTGCAAGCCCATAAAAGATCGTCGTCTTTATAATCGTGCCATCTGGCAATGATTCCAATGCGATGTGGTTCGACATGGCTCGTATCCTCCCTGGCAAGTCTCGCCAGGTACTATTCTTACAAGGAACACGGTATTCCGAAGCCGGAGTCAAAGTCAAGCGGAAAGTGCCCCGCTTAATGCGCTCGTCTCTGGGCAGGATGGGGTGGCACCTTTCGTGCGGTTACGGGTGGCGCTCTCGGTGCGAGGCGGCGGTTCCGGCATGGGCGGGGCGGAGGCGGCGAAGAGGGCGGCGCCCTTCGCAAAGTGCGCCCGCCAAGGCGGGCAAGCTCAGGATCAATCCGTCGCGAGGGGCGCGCCGAATTGAAAGTCGCGCTGGCGGAGGACACGGATGCGGTCGCGGAGGGCGGCGGCGCGCTCGAATTCGAATTTCTTGGCGGCCTCGCGCATTTGGGACTCGAGTTGCGCGAGCGCGGATTTTAGTTGTTCTTCATTTTGAATTTCCGCAAGGGACGGATCTTCGGCTGGAACCGTGACGTAATCGGCTTCGACGATGGCGGCGAGCTGCATATCCACAGATTTGCTGATGGATTGCGGAGTGATGTTGTTCTCCTGATTGTAAGCGAGCTGCTTGGCGCGGCGACGGCTGGTTTCGCCGATGGCCTGGCGCATGGATTCGGTCATCACGTCGGCGTAAAGAATGGCGCGGGCGCTGACGTGGCGCGCGCAGCGGCCGATGGTTTGAATGAGCGAAGTGGCGCTGCGAAGATAGCCTTCCTTGTCCGCGTCGAGAATGGCGACGAGAGACACTTCCGGCAAATCGAGGCCTTCGCGAAGCAAGTTGATGCCGATGAGCACATCAAATTTTCCGCGGCGCAGATCG
>DAIRCW010000223.1:0-4720 GCA_036796475.1 Candidatus Acidiferrales bacterium
ATATTCCCCGCCGAATTTCAGGATACAACCTGGATCAGCTGCTGACTTCCGAAGAGAATCCACGAATCAATCTGGCGCGCGCGCTGGTAGGGTCGGAAAACACTTTGGTGACAATTTTGGAGGCCCAGCTGAACCTGATTCACAACCCTCCCTATCAGTCGATGGTGGTGCTCGGCTATCCGGACGTTTACAGTGCCGGCGATGACATCCCGGAGATATTGAAGTTCAACCCCATGGGCCTCGAGGGCCTCGATCGCATGCTCATCGAGAACATGAAGAAAAAACATCTGCACACCAAATATTTGAACCGTTTACCTGACGGCGACGGATGGCTGATGGTGCAACTTCCCGGCGAAACCAGGAAGGAAGCCGAGGACCGCGCGCAGGAAGTCGCTAACCACTTTAGAAAGAAATTGCACGGTCCCAGTATCAAAGTCTACGACGACGAGGCAGACGAGAAGGCCGTCTGGAGAGTCCGTGAATCCGGATTGGGCGCAACGGCTTTTGTTCCCGGACAGCCGGACACTTGGCCGGGATGGGAAGATGCCGGCGTGCCGGTTGATGCCGTTGGCGATTACCTTCGCGATTTTTGCAAACTGCTTCAGAAGTACGACTACATCGCCGCTCTCTACGGACACTTCGGGCAAGGGTGCATTCACTGCCGCATTTCGTTCGACATGATGAGCGCGAAGGGCGTGAAGAAGTACCGCTCGTTCGTCGAAGACGCAGCGGAACTCGTGAGCCGCTACGGCGGTTCGCTTTCCGGCGAGCACGGCGATGGGCAATCCCGCGCCGAATTGCTGCCGATCATGTTCGGTAAGCAGATCATTGAGGCGTTCCGCGAATACAAGTCCATCTGGGATCCCGATTGGAAAATGAATCCGGGCAAGGTTGTGAACCCGTATCCGCTGGATTCGAATCTTCGGCTCGGCCCGAACTACCACCCGGCGGAGCCTAAAACCCATTTCAAATTTCCAGACGATAATGGCAGCTTTGCTAACGCCGCCCTCCGGTGCGTAGGCGTTGGCAAATGTCGCCGCGAGAAGTCGAATGATCCGGAAAATCAGACCATGTGCCCGAGCTATATGGTGACGCGCGAAGAGGAGCACAGCACGCGTGGCCGTGCGCACATTTTATGGGAGATGCTGCAAGGCTCGGTGATTCAAAAAGGCTGGCGCGACGACCACGTGAAAGAGGCGCTCGACCTCTGCCTCTCGTGCAAAGGCTGCAAAGGCGATTGTCCGGTCAATGTAGACATGGCCACATACAAATCCGAGTTTTTATCGCACTACTGGGAAGGCCGCGTGCGCCCGCGTCATACCTATGCATTCGGGCTCGTTGACAAGTGGGCGCAATTGGCTTCGCTTTGGCCGGGACTCGTGAATCTCGCAGCATCCACGCCAGGCATCCGCGAATTGATGAAATCCGCCGCGGGAATGTCGGCGCACCGCAGCATACCCGAATTCGCGCCCGAGACTTTTCAGAAGTGGTTCTTGCGCCGCGGGAATCACAAATCCACTCGGCCGAAAGTTCTGCTCTTTCCGGACACCTTCAACAATCACTTCTTTCCGCGCACGGCGAAAGCCGCCGTTGAAGTGCTGGAACACGCCGGGTACGACGTGGAAGTCCCGCCCATGCACATCTGTTGCGGCCGCCCGCTCTATGATTACGGCTTTCTCGATCTCGCCAAGCAATATTTGCTGCGCCTGTTCGACATTTTGATCCCGCACATTCAATCCGGTGCATCTATCGTCGTACTTGAGCCAAGTTGCTGGTCCGTGCTCCGCGACGAAGTTTATGGGCTGTTCCCGGAGCGCAAAGAGACCGAACTCATCCGCAAGAATACTTTTCTATTGCCCGAGTTCCTGACGCAAAAAGCCAATTACCATCCTCCGCGCATGCTCCGCAGCGGAATCGTTCATGGTCACTGCCACCATAAAGCCATCATTCACGGAGCCGAGCACGAAAAGAATCTGCTCGACGACATGCAAATGAAAGTTCGCATCCTGCCGGATGGCTGCTGCGGAATGGCCGGCGCTTTCGGCTTCGAAGAGGACCATTACGGAATTTCAGCTAAGGTCGCGGAGCACGCGCTCTTGCCCGCTGTGCGCCAGGCTGGTTTGCATGAATTCGTAATTGCCGATGGCTTCAGTTGCCGCGAGCAAATTGCGCAGATGAGCGACCGCCGCGCTTTACACATCGCCGAAGTTCTGCAGTTGGCAATTCGCTACGGCTCGGCAGGACCCGCAGAACGCCGCCCCGAACAGCAAGCCGTCGAGCAGCACCGCCGCGCAGTTCAAAAATCCAAAATGGAAGCCGCTGCCTTGCTCGGAGGAGCTTTTGCCATTGCCGCCGGCCTGCTTGGCGCGCGCAGGCTAAGTCAAAAACGCGAACCTTCCGGAGCTGTCCCATCAGCGAGCAAAGCTTAGTAGGGAATCTCATCCAATCGCATTTCTAGTTGGGGCCCAGTAGCTTACGAGCGTTGCCGCCGAGGATTTTGGCGCGGTCAGGATCCGAGATGGGCACGCGCCGCAAGGAATCGAGCATCGCTGGGATGCTGCCGATTTGATGCGGATAGTCGCTGCCGGCGAGAATGTGATCCACTCCGGCGAAATCGATGGCCAGCTTGAGCGCGAACGGATCAAAATTCACCGTGTCATAGTAGAAATTTTTCAAATACTCGCTCGGCGGACGCTGAATATTCACGCGGCATTCTTTGAACGCGTGGAAGCCGCGGTCGGCGCGTTCTGCGATGTACGGAATCGCGCCGCCCAAATGGCTCAGCACCCATTTGATTTTCGGAAAGCGTTCCGCGACACCGCTGAACACAAGCTTTTCCGCCGCAAGCGTGGTGTCAAACAGAAATCCGACCAGCGGCATCAGCCAGTATTCCTGCATGGCTTCGACGCCTACCGGCGCTGTCGGATGGATGTGCAGAATCGCGCCGCGCTCATTCGCGGCCTCGTACAGCGGCCAGAAACGCTTGTCCGCAAGGGCGACACCATTAGCATTGCTGAAAAGCATTGCCCCCTGAAAGCCGAATTGAGTGCAAGTTCTCTCAAATTCCTTCACCGAAGCAGTCGGATCGTTGAGCGGAAGCGTGGCGAGCGCAACGAACTTCCCGCGATGCGCGCGCACTGCTTCCGCGAACGCGTCGTTGACGAGCGCGGCAAGACGCACAGCATTCGACGGCGTTTCGACGTGCGTGCCCGGAGTTGTGAGCGAGATGACTTGCGTATCGATGCCGAATTTCGCCAGTTCCTCGACTCGAAATTCAATGTCCCGATGCCCGCGCACGGCCACGTTGTAATCTCCCGGGTAATGCAGCCGCGGATTGCCCTGTGAGTCCTCATCAATCGTGACTGTGCTATTGCCTTTGCGCAGCGCGGCGATGTAGGCGGGCGGATAGTAGTGGTTGTGAAAATCGATGATCGGCATCGGTTAGCTCGCTCCTGAATTTCTTGTATCGGCGCGCCGCCTGCCGCTCCCGAGCAGATCCGGCCGGTTGCGGCATGTCTTTTCGACGGCTGCGCGCTCGCGCCAGCAGCGGACTTGTTCGTGATTGCCGCTGACGAGAACTTCGGGCACTTCCCATCCACGGAAATTTTGGGGGCGCGTGTAGTGCGGGCATTCAAGAATGCCGCGCATGCCGAATGACGCGTGGTTGTCGCCCCCTTCGGGAATATCTTCGACGGGCGACAGTTTCGAGGTGGAAAAAGACTCATTCTCGGCAGAATCTTCGTTCCCCAGCGCGCCGGGAATCAGCCGCGTCACCGCATCGAGTACCATCGCCGCTGCCAGTTCACCGCCGGAGAGAACGAAATCGCCGATGGAAATTTCATCCGTGGCGAGATGCTCCGCCACGCGCTCGTCCACGCCTTCATAGCGCCCGCAAACTAGAATGATCCGCTCGCACTGAGCAAATTTACGCGCCGTGTGTTGATTAAAAAGTTTGCCGGAAGCGGATAGCAGGGCAATGACTGTCTTCTCCGCGTTTCCGCGTGGAACTTCCGGCTCGTTCGCATCGCCAACGGGCCCAGTTAATGATTCGACAGCCTCAAAAATTGGTTCCGGCTTCATGACCATGCCTTCACCCCCACCGAACGGGCGATCGTCTACGGTGCGATGACGGTCGTGCGTGAATTCCCGCAGGTCGTGGACGGCAATTTCGATGACCTTCGCCTCGCGTGCCCGGCGCACGATGCCATAGTCCAGCGGCCCGCGAAAAAAATCCGGAAAGATGGTGATCAGATCAAAGCGCACGAGCGAATCTTATCGCAAATTGGCTGGATTAAGATTCAAAGTACACAATGCCGTCGAATGAGAATCGGTTATTTATTCAACTCGAGCAGGCCTTCCGGCAGCCATACTTCAATGCGCCGGGCAGCAGTATCGACGCGGCAGATCTCGGTGGCAAGCGGTATGAGAACTTCACTTCCGGTTGAATTGACTACCAGATTCGGCGTGCCGGCGACGTCCTCTCCTGAGAATTGTACGTCTCGCACGACGCCAATCTTAGCTTTGCTGACAGCCGATTCGCCGCGCATTTCGAAAACTTCGCAGCCAATCAGATCCATAACATAGTAGCTGCCGGCAGGCAGCACCACACGCTCAGACATCGGCAGTTGAACTTCAAGACCAACGAGCCTTTCGGCGTCAGAAATCGAGTTTGATCCTTGGAAATGAAAAATCGCCTGGCCGCCGCGGCTTTTACTGAGCC
>DAIRCW010000224.1:0-4677 GCA_036796475.1 Candidatus Acidiferrales bacterium
AGCACGAACGAGCCGATTACCAGGAATTCGCGATTAGTGGCCAGATTCGCATGGCTCGCTCCGCCGATGTAAGCGCCCATGGAAGCGCTCGCCAGCAGCAGCCCGGGAAAATAAAACACCGTGTAAATCCAGTACGTCCACCCGGCCACGAAACCGTGAAAATCGCCGAATGCTTCCTTGGACCACACGTACAATCCGCCTTCGTCGGGAAATCGCGTGGAAAGCTCGTTGATGACAAACGCACTGGGGATGAAAAACAGCGCCGCGGCAATAATCCACAGGCTGATGGAAGAAGTCCCGTTGTAGCCCGCTGCCGCCAGCCAGCGCGGACCCAGAACCGTAGCGATGTTGAAGAGCAGAACGTCCCAGAATCCGAGGACACGCCGGAGCTGTTTTTTTGCGTCAGGAGCCGAGGTGGCGCTCATCCGCCCGCGCTCGTCGCGAGAGTAACGTCCAGTGCGGGAATCAATTCATCTTGCAGGCGGAAGTTGCGGATAAATGGCTCTTCCGATTCTTCGAATTCATGCCACGTGCCGAAAAAAGTGACTCGGCCTTCCTGCAAAAAAATGATGCGGTCCGCGAGCTTGCGCGCGAGGTGCGTATCGTGCGTCACCACGATTGATGTTTTGTGGAATTTTTCTTTTAGCTTCAGGATAAGGTCGCCCGTATGCGTGGCCATCAGCGGATCCACCATGGTGGTCGGCTCGTCGTAAAGAATCGCATCGGGATCCTGCGCCAGCGCCCGCGCAATGGCCACCGCGCGTTTGGTTCCCGTGCTTAGCTCCGAGGGCAGTTTGTCCGCGAACTGCGTCACTTCGAGCATCTGCATCAGTTCCGCCACGCGTTCGTCAATGTGGTCGCGTGGGACGTTGCCCAGTGCCTGCATCGGGAAGGCGATGTTCTGCTCGACGGTGAGCGAATCAAACAGGGCGCCGGATTGGAAAACCATGGTTACTTTCCGCCGGATTGCGGTCATATCTTTTTCGGCGAAGTCGGTAACGTCCTGACCCGCAACAATAATCCTGCCCGCATCAGCCTTCAAAAATCCGAGAATCAACTTCAGCGATACAGATTTTCCCACGCCGCTGCGCCCCATAATCACGGCCGTCTCGCCGCGGTCCATGTGAAAGTTAACGTCGTGCAGCACGGCTTGCGTGTCAAACGATTTCGACACATTTTGAAATTCGATGTAGTGTTCGCTCATCGCCCGTTTATTGCGCGTTCATCGCATTTCGTGACAGGTTCACGCCGTTTCTTCCGCCGCCGTGCGCGCCTCGTCGTAATCGGCCGGTGTATTCACATTTTTGAACAGCTGGCCGCGCGGGTCAAAGCCTTTCCATTCGTCGCGTGCAATCGCAGACATGGTCAAACCCGCGAGCCCGTCCGTGACTTTTCTGACGCCGCGCGCAAGAGCCGCCGCGATTGGCGGATGACACCGCTGGCGGTACATCGCGCACAACGGCTCGTAGCCGCGCTCGTTCAGCGGAATCACCACGTCGGCGGGCGAATCGAGCGCCCGCGCGATCAAAAATTCCAACCATTCCCGCGTCAAGAACGGCAAATCGCACGCCACAATCAAGTTCCATCCCCGCGTGGCCACACGCAAAGCCGTGCAAATCCCCACGAGCGGCCCGCCGCCGATTCCGACGCCGCGCCTGTCATCCGCCACAACGCGAAAACCTATTCCGCCATATTTCGCCGGCGGGCCAATGATCACCGGAGCGTCTCCCGCAAGCTCCACCAGCCGCGCCATGCGCAGAATGAGCGGCTTCCCCGCAAACGGCAACAGTCCCTTTTCGCTGCCCATGCGCGAGCTCTGCCCCCCGGCCAAAATGAATGTGCCGATCGCCTCGCGCGGCAAATTGCTCATTTCAAGCGCCTTCTATACCGCTCAATTTCAGCAGCTTACAACGGATCTGCGCCTCACCGTGGCAAATCCAGAAAAACGCGCCGCGAACTTGACACCTAGCAAACTTCTGATATATTAGCACTCGTCGTAGGAGAGTGCTAAACGCTCTGCGCCGCACGTTTCTCCCCGACAATCCCGAAGCTCTCAATTGGAGGTTATTCAAAATGGCGGTGAACATTACCCCGCTCCATGATCGCGTGATCGTGAAGCGGATCGAAGAGAAGGAAAGCGTGAAGGGCGGCATCATCATTCCCGACACGGCTAAGGAAAAGCCGCAAGAAGGCGAAATCGTCGCCGTCGGCAGCGGCAAGCGCGAGAAGGGCGAACTCATCCCGCTCGACGTGAAAGTTGGCGATCGCATCCTCTTTGGCAAGTATAGCGGCAACGAAATCAAAGTGGACGACGAAGAGTATCTCATCCTCAAAGAAGACGAGATCCTCGCAAAAATCGGCGGCGCCGCGAAAGCAGCGTCTGGCAGGAAGTAACATCCGCGCGGTGCGGTTTGCCGCGTAGGGTCGCAATTCCCAAGGATTCAGTTTCAGGCAGTGAGCAAACAGGTTTGGCAAATTTAACGAAAAGGAATTGAGGAGGAATAGGTCTCATGGCAAAGCAAATTGTGACTGGTGAGAATTCGCGCCAGTCGATTCTCCGTGGCGTCAATATTCTCGCTGACGCCGTGAAGATCACCCTCGGCCCCAAGGGCCGCAATGCGGTGATCGAGAAGAAGTTCGGTTCTCCCATCATCACCAAGGACGGCGTCACTGTCGCCAAGGAAATCGAGCTGAAGGACGGGCTCGAGAACATGGGCGCGCAGATGGTGCGTGAAGTCGCGTCGAAGACTTCTGACGTCGCCGGCGACGGCACTACCACGGCTACCGTTCTGGCGCAGGCCATCTTCCGCGAAGGCGTGAAGACGGTCGCCGCCGGCGCAAGCCCGATGGCCCTCAAGCGCGGCATCGAGAAGGCCGTCGAAGTCGCCATTGATGAAATCAAGAAGCTCCACAAAGACGTGAAGGGCGACATGATCGCTCAGGTCGGAACCATTTCTGCCAACAACGACAAGCAGATCGGAAACATCATTGCCGAAGCCATGAAGAAAGTCGGCAAGGATGGGGTGATCACCGTCGAGGAATCCAAGACGATGGAAACCACACTCGAGGTCGTCGAAGGCATGCAGTTCGACCGCGGCTATCTCTCTCCTTATTTCGTCACCGATCCGGAGCGGATGGAATGCGCGCTCGAAGACGTTCGCATTCTCATCCACGAGAAGAAAATCAGCTCGATGAAGGACTTGCTTCCCCTGCTTGAGCAAATTGCCAAGATGGGCAAGCCGCTCCTCATCGTTGCGGAAGACGTCGAAGGCGAAGCCCTCGCGACTCTGGTCGTGAACAAGCTCCGCGGCACGCTGCAGTGCGCCGCGGTGAAGGCTCCCGGCTTCGGCGATCGCCGCAAGGCCATGCTCGAAGACATCGCCACGCTCACCGGCGGGCGCGCTATTACTGAGGATCTCGGCATCAAGCTCGAGAACGTCAAAGTCGAAGACCTCGGACGCGCCAAGAAGATCACCATCGACAAGGACAACACCACGATTGTCGAGGGTGCCGGCAAGCCCAGCGAAATCGAGGGCCGCGTGAAGCAGATTCGCACGCAGATTGACAACACCACCTCCGACTACGACAAGGAGAAGCTCCAGGAGCGCCTTGCGAAGCTGGTCGGCGGCGTGGCCGTCATCAAGGCTGGCGCGGCGACGGAGATCGAGCTGAAGGAAAAGAAGGCTCGCATCGAAGACGCCATGCACGCCACTCGCGCGGCGGTTGAGGAAGGCATCGTTCCCGGCGGCGGCACCGCTCTCCTGCGCTGCATTCCGGCGCTCGAGAAGCTCAAGGTCACCGGCGACGAGGAAATCGGCGTGAATATCGTCAAGCGCGCTCTCGAAGAGCCCGCGCGTCAAATCGCTCACAACGCGGGCGAGGAAGGCGCGGTCGTCGTCGGCAAAGTGCGCGACAGCGAGAACGACAACTTCGGATTCAACGCGGACAGCGGCGAATACGGAGATATGGTCAAGGCTGGCGTGATTGACCCGGCCAAGGTCACTCGTCTCGCGCTCCAGAACGCCGCTTCCATCGCGGCCATGATGCTCACCACCGAAGCTCTGGTGGCGGACATCAAGGAAGATGAGAAGAAGGCTGTGGGCGCAGGCCCCGGCGGCCCCGGCGGCATGGGCGGCATGTACTAAACCGCACTTCCGGCTATCTCAACTCAACAGCAAGAAGGCGTCCCAATTCACCGGGACGCCTTTCTTTTATCGCACGTTCGTGATCATGCCGATGTTAGCGCTGAGCACCGTTTGTTTCTCGAATGCGAGATAGCGACCATCTGGCGACACATCGAAACGATCCTGCGCATTCTGCGCCGGATCGACCCAGTAAGAATGAATCAGCGGTACAGTAACGGAAGTCCGTTCAACGTCCCGGCCGTCCCAACCCACACTCTGCAGCACTCCGGTAAGATCGGGCTTTCCCTGCAATATGTAGAGGCGATTTTGGGGGCCACGCGCAAACCAAATGATCCACCCACGAAAGATCTGGCGTGGCGGATTCTTGAAGTCCGTCACCCACAACCCGGCATTCGGATCGCCATCACGACTCGCACCGAGTAGATAGGCGACCGAGTGTTGGTCCGCTGAAAACTGCAGCGGGGTATCCCGCGGGCTCGTAGAGATCGCGCCGAGAACCTCCAATTTGTTATCGGCTGGATTGAATGTTTCT
>DAIRCW010000225.1:0-4671 GCA_036796475.1 Candidatus Acidiferrales bacterium
ACCGGCCCCTTGCAAGCGCTGTACCTGAATTTCTTTGATTCGTTCGCGGACGCGCGGGTCATGAACGACGCTTTGAGCAGCGCCATGGCCGCGAATCCCGCGCTCGCGCAGATGCAGGAGCAGTTGCTCACGTATACCTCCAGCGTGAGCAATGCTTTCGCCGTGCGTCGTGACGATCTCGGCTATCGCTGGGATGCCATCGATTTCTCGAAAGCGCGCGTGTTGCGCGTAGCCACCATCCAGGTGCGTCAGGGACACGAGGCGGAATTTGCCGAGGCCATTCGCGGCCTGCGTGCGGCCTATGCCCGGCTGAACGCAACTGCTTACTGGGCCACATATCAGGTCACTGCCGGAGCGCCCTCGTCCACATTCGTGATTTTCCTGCCAATGCATTCGCTCGACGAGATGGACGATTACATTGACAGAATCGCCGCCCTCCCCCAAGCCGAAGGCCCCGGAGTGGCCGAGCGCCTGCAAGAAATTGCGCGCGACTCATATCGTTCCTGGGACAGCGAACTTTTCACTGTAAGCCCTTCGCAAAGCCATATGCCCGCCGATTTTGCCGCTGGCGACCCCGCCTTCTGGCGCGCGGCGCAGCGCTGACCTGCGAATCTGCCTCAGACACGCCTTGAATTTCCGCAAACCTTGCGGCGTTTTGGCGCATCTATCTCCCCTGGTAAGCGCGTCAATGTCAGGAACTCCATGAAATTCAAGCCCGGCCATCTTGTCGTTGTCGCGAGCGTCGCCGCGCTCATTGTCGCTGCATTTCTCGCTGCGAATCCACGCGTTCTGCACGCCCAAGAACAAATCGAGGACGAGATCTCCGCAACAGCGCGTCTGTTCCCGGATATTGGACCCGGTATTCGTGCCATCAAACGCGACGCGCATGGCCGCTACTATTTTCTTTCCACGGTAGACCACTCGGTGCGCGTCTATACCGGCGACAACACGTTCGTTGGGCAGATTCCGCGTTCCGATTCAGGCCCGGCGGCTATCATCTACGGCTACGACATGGACGTGGACGCCGCGGGCAACATTTACGTGGCCGATCGCGCCGCGAACAACGTGAAAGTCTTCACGCCGGAGGGAAAGCTCTCACTAGCGATTGCCGTCGCTGCGCCAACTTCCGTAGCCGCTGTCGGCAGGGACATTGCCGTCGCCAGCTTGAAGTCGCGCGACTTGATCACCATTTACAATCCGCAAGGGCAATACGTTCGCGAATTCGGCGACATGTCCGATCTCGCCGAGCACGAGGATTTCAACCGCTTTTTGAATATCGGCCGACTGGCCACTGATCCCGCCAACCACATCTATTACGCCTTTAGCTATTCGCCGGAGCCCACCGTGCGCAAATACGACGCCTACGGCTACTCCGCCTATCAGATCTCGCTGCACACGCTCGACATTTATCCCAACGCGCAAGCGCAGCGCCGCAACATCGCGCGCATCGACTTGCAGAGCTCGCCGCAGCCGATTCCTGCGGTGATTAATGCGATTGGCGTCGACCCGCAAACGCAGGAAGTGTGGCTGGCAATCGGCGATGTTCTGATGAAGTTCGACAAGAGCGGCAATCGCGTCGCCGCCTATCACACGCTAACCAATAGCAGCGAGGATTTGCATGCGACCGCGATTCTCGTCGAACCCGGCCGCATCCTGCTCGCCGACGATCCTCACGGCATTTTCGCGTTCGCCCGCCCCGACCACCCGGCCACTCCAACCGCAAAAGCAAAAGAGTAGTTCCTACAGGTTGCCGCAAACAGCTTGAACGTCGCGTGCCAGCGAATCATCGAACTGCGCGCCGGTGTGGCTTTTTGCGGCGCAGACTTGCCAGCCAGTCAATCCCAGCGCGCCTCGCAAATCAGTGCGATCCAGATCCGCGCCATCGAATTTCGCCCCGTTCAGAATGGCCTCGTTGAACACCGCGGCGCGCAGGTCCGCGTTCTGGAATTTAGCGCCATCGGCAAACGCTCCGTGAAAACGGGCTTGCTCCAATCGCGCGCCGCTGAAGTCAGCCTCGGCCAAATAAGCAGCGCTGAAATCGGCCTGGCTCAGATCCACATTACTCAGCGTAGCGCTGCGCAAATCAGCCTTCGCGAAACTGGCGCGTTCCATGATCGCTCCCACGAATCCAGCGCGGTAGAGATTTGCATTATCGAAAATCGCTCCGCCGCCTGTGACCTCGCGGAGCATCGCGTAGCGCAAGTCGGCATTCAAAAAATCCGCGCGGAAGAGGCTCGCAGCCGTCAGGTTGGCGGAGCTTAGATTGGCAACGCGGAAATCCGCTGACGCGAAGTCGCCTCCAGTCAAATCGGCGTGCTCCATTTGTGCCTTAGCAAAAAAAGCACCGGATGCGCGTGCATACCGGAGATTCGCATTTGCGAGACGCGCGCCATGCACCAGTTTCAAATCTGCCGGCTCGCCGGACGAAGCTGAAGCCGATGGAGCTGTCGAAATTCGCGCGCCAAGCAAATTCGGAAACGGATCGTATCCGGCCAAGCCGAACACAAACGCCGGCCAGCGGCGAAAATCTTTTGCGCTAAGCGAAGGCGCGCGAGATAGCTCGCCCGGCGCGCCAAGCGTTGCTCCCAGCGTGAGAAGCACCAAAAACAGACAGCCCGCCGAAGTCGCCACGGTTAATCCGCCAACGTGCCAGGAACCCCAAAGTTTTCCTTTCCCGCGCTCCTCCGGTTCAGCAGCCGCAAACATACTGGCCTCATTGCGCGGCAAAAATCCGCTCATTGCCGCCGCTGCCAGAATAAAGAAAATTTGCAGCAGGCTGCCGCGCCAGTCCTGCTCGGTGAGATAACGGGCCCAAACCAGCACGAGAGTCGCGGGAACAATCCAGTATCCGGCCAAATGCCACAGAGCCCGGCGCAGGCGCGGGAATTTCCGTTGCTCCGGCTCTGCTTCACGCAGGCTGCGCGGCGCAAGCGCCATCATCGACGCCGGAACGCATTCACCGAGCCGCCGCCCATCTGGGAAAACGGCCGGAAGCTCGTCCATGGCCTCCCAGAGCTTCTGCAAATACGAATGAAATCCGATGTACACGGCAGCGAGGAGCATCGGCGCGGCCAAATAAAACGCCAGAATTGGAATGAAGCGCCCCAAAAGTGGCAGCGGTGCCGCAGCGTTTTTCACCAGCGCCACATCCGTGGTAAGAGCAACGACAGCCCACAAGCAGGCGCACATCGCCAGCATCCCACCGAGCAGAATTCGCAAAATCCTGCAGACCGACGCGCTCTTCGCAATTCCCTCGAACGGGAAAAGTGTTTCCGGCAACGCCGCGCCAATCAGGCTCGCTCCGCCGAGCTGACGCGCAACGAGGCCCGTCGCCGTGGCCAGATTCGCGCCGGCCAGGCTCGCGCCGCGCAGATTCGTGTTCACCAGATTCGCTTCGCTGAAGTCCGCCTCAATCAGGCACGCGCCTCGCAAATCGGCCACCAGCAGATCCGCGCCGCGAAGATTCGCGCGCAGTAAATTCGCGCCGCTCAACTGCGCGCCCATCAGATCCGCATCCTGGAAGTTTGCGTCTTCGAGTTCCGCCTTTTTCCCGAGCTCGCCTCGAGATTCCACCCAGGCACGGTGCTCTTCCACAATTTCGTCGAGCTCCGGATCGCCGAATTTGCGGCACCAATAATTGCGCGCCGCGGCCGCGCGGATTTCCTGTTCCAGCGCGGCTGTTTCGGCTTCTTCCTCGGACGCGCCAATGCGAAAGCGCAGCAGCTTCATGAGCGTGGCACTCCAAGCCTGTTTCGAATTTGCCGCCGGGAATCGAGCGCGAAGAGGAGAACGCCTGCGTCCAATCCGGCGCGCTGGGCTGGGAAGCGCGCCGCATTTAAAACGCACCACTCAGAAGGGAGTTCGCTCGAACCCCATGCCGCATCCAGCTTAACGGCTTTTCGCCGCGCCGCCTCGGCGTTCATGCGCGCGTGACGCGTACCAATTCCCTGTCCGCGTGGTCAGGATGGAAGGCTGAGTTGGAGTTTTGCAGTTGACGCACTGAGCGAACGCAAGTAGCCGCTCAAATGCGCATGGGCATCACAACGTAGCGATACCGCGAAGCTTCATCCGCCAGCGGGCGCATCTGACCCGCCGACTGTTCGTCCTTCAGCTCGACGGAAATCGGCCCCTCGGGAGCCGCCGCAAGAAAATCGAGCAAATACTGCGCGTTGAATCCAATGGAAATCGGCTCGCCTTTGAACTCCTTCTCGATCGCCTCTTTGGCCTCGCCATATTCCGGACTCGACGCGGATATCTCGATCCCTTCGCTCGAAAGCATGAACTTCACCGCGTGCGAACGCTGGTCCGCCAGTTGCGAAACGCGCCGCAGCGCGTCTTGCAGGTCGTTGCGCTCCAAAACGACCGTCTTGTTCGCGTCCTTCGGCAGCACGGCTTCGTACGGCGGAAACGACCCTGTCAATTTCCTCGAACTCAACAGCCGCCCGCCAAACTGGAAAAATAGATGGCTGTCGTCCTGCGCGAATTCCACTTCGGCTTTTTCATCGCTCTTCTGCGACATGCGCATAACTTCATTCATGGCCTTCTTGGGAATGAGCACCCGCACATCTCCCGGCAAGCCTGCCAATTTATGCGGCATTTCAATCATCGACAGCCGGTGGCCGTCGGTCGCCACCATCGTCAGCGTGGCAGGCGTGAGCACCAGCAAGGCGC
>DAIRCW010000226.1:0-4603 GCA_036796475.1 Candidatus Acidiferrales bacterium
CGACAGCAGCGCATCTTGGCTTGCCTCTTGTCACTCGCGATCGAGCAATGCAGTCCGCCGGACTCAAAACTATCTGGTGAAATAGCTATGCTCGAGCGCCTCCAAAAAATGATCGCCCGCGCCGGAGTGGCCTCTCGCCGCCACGCTGAAGCGCTGATCACCTCGGGACAGGTGGCCGTCAACGGACGCATCATCACCGAACTCGGCGCCAAAGCCGACGCCGCGCGCGATCACATCCGCGTCTCCGGCAAAGTCATCCGCACCAGCGCACCGGACGCCGAAACCAAAGTCTACATCGCGCTGCACAAGCCTGACGCCGTCGTTTCCACTCTCCGCGATCCCGAAGGCCGCAAAACCATCGCCGATTTTCTTCGCGGCCTACCCGGACGCGTCTATCCCGTCGGACGCCTCGAATACCACGCCTCCGGCCTCCTGCTCCTCACCAACGACGGCGAACTCGCCAATCGCATCATGCGCGCGCACAATCTCCGCCAAATTTATCTCTGCAAAATCGATCCCGCTCCCACCGCGGAAGAAATTCGCGAACTCGAACGCCGCGACGGCGTCAAAATCGCCCGCGCCAAAGGGATGCCCGCCGGCTGGTGGGAAGTGAAAACCATCGGCGCCAGCAAAGACGCGTTTCGCAAATCCCTCCTCGCCACCGGCCATCACGTCGACAAGCTCCGCCGCGTCTCCATCGCTAATATCGAACTCGGCCCCGTCCCATCCGGCCGCTACCGCCACATCCCCCGCGAAGAAATCTCCGCCCTCGAACACGTCCTGAGTCGTGGGCGTTCGTAGGGGCGCTGCTTGCTGCGCCCGCGCGACTCTCCGAGTCGCGTTTTTTCTGTAACGCAGAAACGCACCTCCCAGCGAATCTTCGGCTTTTGCGTTCATTGCGCTGAGCGGGGCTGGCAGTAGTTGATTTACACATCCAAGGACTCGCACGCGCCCCCACACACGGTGTGCGTGAGGGCTAGCCCAAACCTCAAGGGGGTGCCGCATCGCTTTTGCCTTTCAAAGCGTGCGAGCTTTGCGATCGCGCCCACATCGGAATAGCCTGAGCTACCCACACTCTGCGCAGTCGATCAGGCGACGTTCTTTCATTGCGCCGAACCCGCATTCTGTGCTAACGATAGGCGTGAACATCGCGCCCATGCCCGCTCCCACGCGCCTTAGCCGACCGATACCCCGTGCCAGTCTCAGCAGAACCCGCCCCGTCCCCGGTCGGTGCCTTCCAAACAGCGCCAAATTATTAGAAATTTTGTTAACTCCCGCAAAATCAGGGACATCACAATTTCTAATCGATAAGAATTCGCCCATTTTCGCATTCGACGCGTCCAACGGCCCTTTTTCCACCTCCCCCACGCCGGCAATTTCTAATCGCAACACCAAAAAATTAGAATCGCCCGTAAGTTATACAAAACAAAGCACCGGCCAATTTCTAATCGCAACATTTCGAGCGTTGTTTTCGCCTGGACAGGCGCATTTCGCACTCCGATTCTCCACAAAATGACTGACGACACTCGCCTGAAAATCCCTCAATACATCGAGGAAATCGATCCCTATATTCCCGGCAAGCCCATCGAAGAGGTGGAGCGCGAACTCGGCCTCACCGCCGTAAAGCTGGCCTCCAACGAGAATCCTCTTGGTCCCTCCCCCCTCGCTGTGGAGGCCGCGCGCCGCGCCCTCGCCGGATCCAATCGCTATCCCGACGGCGGCAGCTACTATCTGCGCGAAGCGCTGCCCGCCCGCTTGGACGTGCCGCGCGAAAAAATTATCGTGGGCAGCGGTTCCACGGACATCATTCATCTCGCAGCTTCCGTGCTGCTCGGCGCGGGCGAAAGCGCGGTGACTTCCCAAGGCTCCTTCCCCCTCTATTACATCGCCATCGAAAAAATGGGCGCGAATCTGATTGCCGTCCCGCAGAAAAATTATGCATTCGATTTGGACGGCATCGCGCGCGCGGTGCAAAAAGACACGAAAATTATTTACATCGCGAATCCCAACAATCCCACGGGAAGTATTTTTGACGCGGATGCCTTTGACACTTTCCTCCAGAAAATTCCGGAAGAAATTCTCGTCGTGCTCGACGAGGCCTATTACGAATACGTGGAAATGAAAAATTATTCGCGGTCGCTCGATCTGGTGCGCGCGAATAAAAACGTTTTGGTGCTGCGCACATTTTCCAAAGTGTACGGGCTGGCGGGATTGCGCGTCGGCTACGGTATCGGCCCTGTGGAATTGATTGGCGCCATGGACAAAATTCGTTTGCCGTTCCCGGTTTCCGGTGTGGCGCAAGCCGCGGCTCTTGCTGCGCTCGATGATACTGAGCACGTGAAGCGCTCGCTCGAAGCAAATCGCGCGGGGCTGCGGCAACTGGAAAATGGCTTGCGCGAAATCGGCGTGAAGTCTGCGCCATCTGTCACAAATTTTGTTTTGGTCGAAGTCGGCGGTGATGCCGACGCGCTTGCCGCCGAACTTTTGAAACTCGGCGTCATTGTCCGCCCCATGGCCTGGATGGGATTTCCGCACGCGATTCGCGTCACCGTCGGCACGCGCGAAGAAAATGAAAAGTTCCTTCGCGCGCTGGAGCAAATTCGCGCCAGCGTCGCGGCGGAAAAGCAAAGTGGCTGAGCGTGCAGCGGTGGATGCGATCGCCGAATTGCTGAAAAATGCGCACACCATTGCCGTCGTTGGCCTTTCGTCGAATCGCATGCGGCCAAGTTACGGCGTCGCCGAGTACATGAAAAATGCGGGCTACAAAATTATTCCCGTGAATCCAAACGAACGGGAAGTTCTCGGCGAGCGAGCTGTGGCGCGGCTCGAAGACATTCGCGAGAAAGTTGATATTGTGGACGTCTTTCGTCGTTCGGAATTTGTGCCGGAAGTCGCCGGGAGCGCGATTGCCATTGGCGCGAAGGCCTTGTGGCTACAGGAAGGTGTGATTCATGAAGGGGCAGCGAAGCGCGCGCGAGATGCCGGACTGTTTGTAGTGATGGACAAATGCATTTTGAAAGAGCATGCCAGGCGTATTCGCTAGCCAGGACATTCAAGCTGAGGCGGAAATGAACGAGATCCCGAACAAGAAGACACGCAGTGCGCGAAAAACAATTCTGTTACTGGCGTGCCTGGCGGTGAGCGCGTTCGCGACGATTGCTGCGGTGAATTTTCACGCCGAAGGTTCGCGCTGGTGGGAGGACGTAAGCTTCCTCGCGAGCGATGACATGAAAGGACGTATGACCGGCAGCGCGGGCTATTCCGCCGCGGCTGAGTACGTCGCGGACAAATTCAAAAAAGACGGACTGAAACCCGCCGGCCCTGTGGGATATTTCCAGCCCGTGCAATTCAAGAGTCACGTGGTGGACGAAGCGTATTCGTCGGTGCGCTTGGTCAACGGCGCGAATGAAACGTCGCTTACGCTCGGAGAAGAAGTGATTTTGCGTCCCGCGGGCAATACAGCGCCACAAGTGGACGCCGGCGCGGTTTTTGTGGGCTACGGAATGTCCGTGCCGGACGCGAATTACGACGATTACGCGGGACAGGACCTGCACGGCAAAATTGCTGTCTACCTTGCTGGCGGACCTTCTACCATCAAAGATCCGCTGCGTGCGCACGAAGAATCGATGGGCGAGCGATGGAAAGCCGCGAAAGCGGCAGGCGCCATTGGCTTGGCGGCGATTATGAATTCTGCGAACCAGGAAGTCCCCTGGTCGAACATCGCGGCGAACCGGGGAAGGGCATCGCTGGAGCTGGCAGATCCGGAGCTGCGCAAAGATCAGGGCATGCAAATCGAGCTGACGGTAAACCCGGAGCACGCGGAAGAGTTTTTCGCCGGCTCGGGACACACATTTGCAGAAGTCCTTGCCGCAGCGAAAGCGAAGCAGCCGCTGCCGAAATTCCCGCTGGCGGTGAAGATTCAGGCGAAAACAAAAGTGGATGAGAAGGATGTAGAGGCGCCAAACATCGTTGGCGAACTGGAAGGCTCGGATCCCTCGTTGAAAAATGAATTCGTGATTGTGAGCGCGCATCTCGACCATCTCGGCATCGGCGCGCCGGTGAACGGAGATGAAATTTATAATGGCGCGATGGACAACGCTTCCGGAGTGGCTGCGCTGATTCAGATTGCTCATGACTTTCACGACGCCAAGAAGAAGCCGAAGCGCTCCGTGATCTTTCTGGCAGTATGCGGGGAAGAGGAAGGCGAGCTAGGCTCGTGGTATTTTGCGAATCATCCGAGCGTGCCGAAAAATCAAATCGTTGCCGATTTGAACATGGACATGTTCCTGCCGCTCTTTCCCCTCGAATATTTGCAGGTGCAGGGCCTCGATGAATCCACGTTAGGCGACGACATTCGTGCCGCCGGCCAGCAGGAAGGCGTGAAAGTCATCGAAGACGAGCAGCCTGCTGCGAACCGCTTCATTCGCAGCGATCAGTACAGCTTCGTGCAGGTCGGCGTTCCCGCGCTGGCGTTCAAATTTGGATACGCGCAAGGCTCGCCCGAAGAAAAAATCTTCAGCGGCTGGGTGCACACGCGCTATCACGAGCCTTCGGATGACACGAATCAAAAAGTAGACCACGACGCCGCCGGAAAATTCTGCCA
>DAIRCW010000227.1:0-4516 GCA_036796475.1 Candidatus Acidiferrales bacterium
GTGGCACAAACACGCTAAACCTCATGTTCCGCTCGCCGGAAATCTACAAAGTGGGAATGTCCGTGGCGCCTGTTCCCGACCAGCGCATTTACGATACGATTTATCAGGAGCGCTACATGGGGTTGCCGCAGGAAAACACGGAAGGATACAAGTCCGCATCAGCAATTAATCACGCGGAAGGCTTACAAGGAAAACTGCTGCTGGTCCATGGCTCGGGAGACGACAACGTGCACTTCGCCGGTTCCGAGCTTCTCGTCAATCGCATGATTGAGCTTGGAAAATCGTTCGATTTCATGGTGTACCCCAATCGCACGCACTCGATTTCCGAAGGCCCCGGCACAACCGTGCACCTGTTTAAGCGGCTCGCGCGGCATTTGATGACCTTCCAACCGCCGCAGCAGGATGCGCGCACGTTCACGCTTTTTCTCGGAGAGGCCTCGCGCCAACGGCCACAAAACTCAAGTACTTAAGTCGCCTGCTTTCCTTGTGGTTAACCGTTTCGCCTATTCCTTCATCCAATTGAGCCTACTAGTGGTATCCTGTGGTGGATCGCGGACCATTTGGAACAGCCGTTCGTTCCTAGGCGTCTTGCGCCACCCACTCTCCGCAACGCGCAGGGATACATGATCGTTTCTGTGGCTATGCCGGCCTTTAACCGCGCCCACGTAATTCGTGAGGCTTTGGAAAGCGCGCTCGCTCAGACATTCACAGATTTCGAGATCATTGTTGTGGACGATGGCTCTCGCGATAATACCTCGGAAATTGTCGCCCAGTTTCGCGATCCTCGCATTCGCTGCATTCGCCTGGAGCAAAATAAGGGTGTAGCAGCAGCCCGAAATCTCATCCGGCGCGAGGCGCGTGGCGAGCTGATTTCCTTCCTTGACTCCGATGACCTCTGGAAACCATCGAAACTTCAGAAAGAAGTCGACTTCCTCAAGCGGCATCCCGAAGCCGACGCTGTTTTTGAAGACCTCGAAAAGTACGACAGAGGCGTTTACATCGCTTCCTTTCAGCGCCAAACTCCCTACTTCTCGACCATGCTCGCGGAGCGCAACTATCCGCACGAGATCGTATTTACCGAGCGGGAGATGTACCTCTGTTTGCTGCGCGAAGTCCCGATAAAACCGACGGCACTCACCGTGCGCGTTGGCACACTGCAACGTGCAGGCTGGTTCAATGAAGACTGGCGAGCGGGCAGCGATTGGGAATACCTCATCCGGCTCTCGCGCGTCTGCCGCTTCGGCTACCTTGATGAGCGCCTAGCTGTACTTCGTTTGCAAGACGATGCCACGCATCGCCTCTATCGCGTCGAAAGTCTGGCTATGCAGCTCGCGCTGTACAAACAGGAATTGCTTCAATTGAAAGAAGACATGGAGGCAACTGACGCGGTGAACTGGTCTTACTGCGCCATTTCCAAACATCTGGCGAGTACTTATCTGGCGTCCGGGAAACAATCAGAAGCTGCGAGGGCCTATGCGCGAGCGTTTCGCGAAACAGGTAATACCGGAATGCTGGCGCGTGCGCTGTTCGCCTATCTTCCTCCCGGCGTCCGCGACAACTTCAAGAAGTTGAAGGGCAAAAAAACCGAAACGATTGCCCAGCCCATCACTCCATCGCCCGACTCTGTGAAACCCTCTTAAGATTACTATTGCGAATCATGGCTCTGGTTTTTCCGCGATCTGCTCAACCTGCCGCCTCCAATCCAGCTGTTTGACCATTGCCCGATTCTCCCGCCAGCCCGGCTGCACTTTGACGTGCAACTCCAGAAAAATCTTAATCCCAAGAATGGCTTCCAATTCCTTGCGCGCCCCCGTGCCGATCTCCTTCATTTTCGATCCGCCCCGGCCAATCATGATTCCCTTCTGGCCTTCGCGCTCGACGTAAATCGTTGCGCGAATGCGCAATAGCTTCTCGCTTTCCTCGAAATTGTCGACGAGCACAGCGACCGCATGAGGCACTTCTTCGCGCGTTAGCACGATCGCTTTCTCGCGGATGATCTCTGCGGCAAGAAACCTCTCCGGCTGGTCCGTGTATTGGTCGACAGGAAAGAACGGCGGGTTTTCCGGCAAACGCGCAATCCAGTTTTCCAAGAGCTCGTTGGTTCCTTGTCCGCGGAGCGCGGAGATCGGGAATATGCCCTCAAATTCATGCTCGCGCCGCCAGCGATCAATCAATGGCAGCAGGCGCTGCTTCTTTACCTGATCGATCTTGTTCAACAGGAGATAGACCGGCCCGGAAAATTTCTTGGTCCATTCGAGCGAATATTTGTCGCCGGCCTCGAATTCGCGTGTTGCGTCGACGATGAGCGCTACTGCATCCACTCCCTCCAGCGCTTCTCCGACTTCCTGCATCATTTGCCGGTCGAGCGCCTTTGTGGCGCGGTGAATTCCCGGCGTGTCCACGAGAACAACCTGCCCGTTCTCACGATTCACAATTCCCTGGATGCGATTGCGTGTCGTTTGCGGCAGAGGAGAAACAATGGCGACCTTGCGGCCCACGAGCGTATTTACCAGCGTGGACTTCCCGGCGTTCGCGCGCCCGATGATCGCCACGAAACCGGAATGAAAGCCTTCCCTTTTCGAAGGTTCCGTGTCCCGCTCGCCAGCATTGGCTTCGCGCGCCATTCCTAACGCTTTTGCGCGACCCAGATGCGCGACGTAGCAGATTTGCCCAAGTAGACTCTCTTCGCCGAATTTCCCAGCGTCACGGTCATCGTCTCATCATACTCGCGCTTGAGTACCCGCAGCCGCGCTCCCGGTAAAATTCCCAAACCCGCAAGGAAACTCAGAAATTCGCGCTCCTTCTCAAACACACGGACCACTTCGTACACATGCCCCGCGGGAGCTTCCGCCAGTTTCACCGCGCCGTATTTCGTTCGCAGCTTCGTCAAACCGCCAAATAGCGGCACGCCGTGCGGACAACGGCTCTCGCGTCCAAAACGCTTGAGCAGCAGCGCCGCAACCTCGGGCGAAATTCCGTGTTCGAGGCGCTCTGCTTCTTCATGCGCGCGCGACCATTCGAGGCCAATCACATCGGTGAGCAACTTCTCCGCAAGCCGGTGACGCAAGACAAGGTGTTCGGCGATTTGACGTCCTTTCGATGTCAGCGCAATCCGGCCATCTCGCTCCACGCGCAGAAATCCGTCGCGCGTCATGCGCTTGAGCGCTGCCGTGACCGCCGGCGGCGTCACCGCCAAATCTTCGGCCAGCCGAGCGCTGATCGGCGTCTGCTCTTCCTGCACGATCTCCCAAATCGCTTTGAGATAATCCTCGCGCGAGACGCTGGTCTCTTCCCGCCTCACTTCATCTTTCCTTTGCGAAGGTCTCGCGCCAATTTCTTCACTTTCTCTTCGATGTTGCCGTAGATGCGCCGGTAAATTCCCAGCTCGCTTCCATAAGGGTCCTCAATCTCCCATTCCAGCACCGACTCGCGCGCAAACCAGCCATTCAGTTTGTGACCAGACATATTTACCACCACCTGCGGTTCGAAAAATTCCAGCACGTCGCTCATGCTCTTGGAATAGTGCCCTTCCGCGCGAATGCCCTTTTCCTGCAAAACGGCCAGCGTTTCCAACGCCACGCGCCCAAGCGGTGATATCCCCGCGCTCTCCGCTTCAATGATGTGCGGAGCATAATGCCGCGCGATTGCTTCGGCCATCTGGCTGCGGCATGAATTCCCCACGCACACGAACAGCACTTTCACGCGCTTCGGGGCCTCTGCCGGTTTGCTCATCGCCGAGGCTTCCCGTGCCCTTTTTTGTTTTTCACGCTCGGCGAAGCGCCGCGCTTCCCATTTGAAGCGCCTGTGTCGTGCGCGCTCGCGGCAAGTTTCAGGAATTGTTCGTGTATCGCAGTGTCGGCTGTAAGTTCAGGATGAAAAGTCGCCGCCATGATGCGTCCCTGCTGAACGAGCACTGGCTTCCCTTCCCGCTCGGCGAGAACTTCAACTCCCCTCGCCGCCTTCTCAATAATCGGCGCGCGAATGAAAACCATCTCCTGCGGCTGCTCGCGCAATTTCGTCTCGAGATTCACCACGTCACTGGACAACTGCCGCCCGTACGCGTTGCGCACTACCGTAATATCCAACAATCCCAGCGATTTTTGCGCCGGCTGTTTCACTTCATGCGCCAGCAATATGGCTCCCGCGCACGTGCCAAACACAGCAGCTCCCCTCGCTGCCATCTTTCGAATGGCCTCATCCAATCCGGTCTCCTCGAGCAGTTTCATGTGCGTCGTACTCTCGCCCCCCGGCAACACCAAACCATCGAGCTCCTGCAAATCTTCCGGCACGCGAACATACACAATTTCCGCGCCCAATTTCTCGAGCACGCGCGCGTGCGCCTCGAAATCTCCCTGCAGCGCAAGTATTCCAATCTTCATATCATGTTTCCGTTCACTGATAAGGCCAGTCTATCACTTCAAACCCACGCAGATAACTTACCCGCCGCTGCGAGCGACGTGCCATTTTGGCGGTCATTTGTCGTTGCAGCGAGGCATCTCGAACCCATAAAATACGC
>DAIRCW010000228.1:0-4451 GCA_036796475.1 Candidatus Acidiferrales bacterium
GCCTAAAATCCAAACTCGGGAAGTAGCCCGGATCTGGTGTGCGGATGCTTCGCCGAACTTGCACTAGAATTGTGCAGTTTTACCTTGGATCAAGTGTGTTTTTGTGTCGATTAGAATCGTCCCCTTGTGATTGTTTTCTGTAACTTACGAGTGGTTCTAATATTTCATAGGTGTGTCGATTAGAGTACTGATACTGCTCCTGGATACTGGACGCTAGAGGTTTGATGCTAGAGCGCTTGGTGGCACTCAGCGAAGAGCCAAACGAAGCGATCTCCATATTCTCATAAGTGCCAAAAGTGGCCCTTTTGAGCTCCACAAAATGCGAAAGCCGCCCAAGAAGGCGGCTCACATTCCCTCGCACGAAACTGCCCGGCTGACGTTCAGCCGAAACACTTGTATACCGGAGGGGTAAGAAAAAAGCAAGGAAAATCGGGGATGGAGCGTTAGTGCGTCTCTCCCGTGCCAGTGTCGTGCAGCAAAACGACGTCTGATTGCGATTCGCTGCGCAGCACACCGAGCGTCTTGCCATCCGGCGACCAATGGAATGCGGTGATGCCTTTGGAGGTGAAATTGGTAATCTGGCGGCCGTTCGACCCATCCAGAGGCTGCATCCAGATGTTATCCGCGCCGTGCTCGTTAATGGCATAGGCCACGGCTCTGCCGCCTGGCGTGAACTCGAATTCATACCAGTCGAGATTCGTGATGCGCGCATCTACATCCAGCAGGCGGGGAGCTGAACCATTCTTTGTGAGGTCTTCCAGTGCCAATTTGGTGGCCGGCATTCCGCGTACGTCGACTCTTGCGAGATAAGCCAGAGTCCGTCCATCGGGAGAAAGCGCTAAGTCCCAAACAGCCTGATTCGGCGCCGCCGTTCCGAGCGCGACTTGGGAGGTCCCGCCGTTGATCGGCACACGCATTACACGAGGTGGTCCGCCTCCACGGTAGTACACCCAGTTTCCGTCCGGGGAACAAGCTGGACTCGTATCAGGCCCGCCTTCGGTGAGCTGCTTCAGATTCGAGCCATCAGCATCCATGCGCCAGATGTTGACGCCCATGGCACTGCCATGAAGTGCCCAGCTGCTGAAGACCACGTAGCGCCCTCCGGCGCAAGAAGTAGGATTAATAGGAAGACCGGAAGGGTCATTCACGAGGGTTGCCGGATTCGCCCCGTCGGCAGTCATTCGGACGAGATTTTCTCTTTCGGAGACGAGAAGCTGGTTGTCGCTAGCCCAATTGAATGAGCTTACATTTCGGCTACCCGTGGGCACTGTCCGGATCGTGCCATCGCCCGTGCCGGGAAGAAAGTCGAGCTCGATGGATGTTTGTCTTTGCACCGTTGCGAGGGTTTTTCCGTTTCCCGAAAGCGAAAGGATGTCGTAGAAGTTCGTGTCGTTAGTGACGCTGCGAAACTTTCCCTCGGGGTAAGAAAAGAAGCCGATCTGTTGCGAGCTGATAGCTGGGCCGGGCCTCCTGTACGTCACCAGAAGACCACTGCCGTCCGCGAGCCAGGTCAACCCCAGAAAAAAAATATCCTTGCGTCTGATGAATGATTGCGCCTTGCCGCTGGCGAGGTCGAAGACGTTAATGCGGCCCGGCATCTCCACCTTGGGTGCCAGAGGCCAGGCGATCTTCTTCCCGTCAGGCGACCAAGCCAGGGAACGCGGTGAATCTTCCATCGACGCGGTCAGGAGGACCTCTTCCTCCGTCCCATCGAAATTGGCCGCCAGCAGTTGCCACTTGCCTATCTGGGGAATGTGCCAGAAAACCATACGCTTTCCGTCAGGGGAGAACGCCAGGCCAGGTTTTATGTTTTTCGCGACGGTGCGAGGAGTTCCTCCCAGCACGGCGGCGCGGTACACATCGAATTCGAGATTGGTCTTGTCGGCGGGCTCGGCGAAGTAGATGAAGTTCCCATCCGGCGAGAAAGCCGGATGGGTATATCCGCCGGCGCTGGGAGCAAGAACTTGCGTGTCGCTATTTGAAGGAAGGTTACGCAGCCACAAGCTGGACTGGCCGTTCGCGTGCCTTATCATGAGCAGATACTTTCCGTCGGGCGAAATGGCCGTGTTGGTCACGTCGTCGGAATCCGGCACTTGCGTCACCGTGAAATTCTGAAACGGCTCCAGCGCCGGCGGCCCCGCACGATGCACGAAGGAATAAACGCCATAACTTGCGGCGCCGGCGAGAAGTAATACGATGATGATGACTGCCGCTACGCCGAATTTGTGTTCCCGCGCGATCGCCGCGACCGATGAAGATCCCGAAACGTGCGCACCCGCTGCTGCCGCCAGTGCGTTGTCTGACTGTCCTGCCACAACAACGGTTCCGCTCGCGGGCTGCGCAGAGGAAGTGCTGAGCGGCGCCGTCGAAGCGCCCATATCTCGCTTCAATCGCTGCAAATCCGCGCGCATGTCCGCCGCGGTTTGATACCGCAGTTGCGCATCTTTCTCGATGGACTTGTTGATGATTCGCTCGAGCTCGGCGGGAATCTCCGGGTTCAACCGTACTGGCGCAGCCGGCGCGCGATTCAAAATCGCGTCAAACACTTCGGCTGAAGTGCTCCCCGAAAACGCCAGCCGACCGGTCGCCATCTGATACAGCACCACGCCAAACGAAAAAATGTCTGTGCGCGCATCCAATTCCCGCCCACGGGCTTGCTCCGGCGACATGTACGCGACTGTCCCCAGCGCCATGCCCGGGCTGGTCAGATGCTCCCTGTTCTCTTGCTGTGCGGCGCTCATCGTCGCTTCGTCGCCCGGCTCGCGCTCCACGATTTTTGCCAATCCGAAATCCAGCACCTTCGCCTGCCCGCGCGCGGTGATGAAAATGTTCCCCGGCTTGATGTCGCGATGGATGATACCTTCTGCGTGCGCCGTATCGAGCGCATCGGTCACTTGGACGCTTATTTCCAGCAGCGCTTCCAGCGGCAGGGGTCCGCCTGCGATGCGGTGCTTGAGCGTCGCGCCCTTCAGCAGCTCCATGGCGATGAAAGGGTGCCCATCTGCCTGGTCAATGTCATAGATAGTGCAAATGTTCGGATGATTGAGCGCCGAGGCGGCGCGCCCCTCTCGCGCGAACCGCTCCAGCGATTGCTTGTCGCGCGCCGCTTCTTCGGGCAGGAATTTCAACGCAACGAATCGGCCCAGCTTGGTGTCCTCGGCTTTGTACACCACGCCCATGCCGCCGCCGCCGAGCTTCTCAATGATTCGGTAATGCGAGATTGTTTGTCCAAGCAACGGGTGGGAGACCTGCATGGGTGCTCGTATGGTAGTTTACGACCTAAGCTGAGTCAACAAATCGCCGCCAACATGTCCAAACGTGGCACCTGGACGAGTAACACGCTTACCGAACATTCGGTCGGTATGAAGGCCAGCATAGCTCACTGACTTTCAGTCCTTCCGCGACAGCCGCCTGGACGCGGGCGAGGAGTTGGTCGCGCTGGTCGACGGTGTACGCGGTGCTGTCGATGGGCTGGCCGAAGCGCAGGAGAATTTCGCCGGGGACGGTGGCCAGTGAGCCTTTGCGCATGCGTTCCATGCTGCCGAGAATGGACACCGGCACGACCGGCACGCGCGCTTCGATGGCCATGATGAACGTGCCTTTTTTGAACGGCAGCAAGCGTCCATCGCGGCTGCGCTTGCCCTCGGGGAAAACGAAAAACGAAATGCCCCCGCGCAAAATCTCGATAGCGCGGTCGATGCTGGCGATGGCTTCTTCGGTATTGGCGCGGTTGACGGGGACAATTTTTCCGAGGCGCAGCGCGGTGCGCACGATGGGCACTTTGAAAACTTCCTGCTTGGCCAGGTAGGAAATGCGCCGCGGGACGCCGATGAGCGCGGCGGGCGGGTCGAGATTGCTGACGTGGTTCGCGGCGAAAATGCAGACGCCCGAGGGAATGTTTTCGAGGCCTTCGGCGCGCACGCGGACTCCGGCGAGGCGCATCGCGGCGGCGATGCCCCACTTGCCCACGCGATAGAGCACGTCGCTCGAGCCGGTGAGCGCCGAGTAGGCGATGATGGGCAGTCCGATGATGAGGATGAAGAGCGTCAGGAACGCGGCGCCGATGAACGTGCGAATCATAAGGAGCGAGACAACATTAGCAGGACGAAATGCGAAGGCAACAGCAGATTCCCTGCCCGCGGCAGGCAGGGCCGCTTGTCGCTCGTCGGAACGACACGCCATAGACGCTGAGCGCTGCGCGAGGCAACTACCCGGAACAGGTTCAGCTTATGGCAAAGCGGCGTCGAGTTCCGGTTGCGACTGAACTCAACCGGAATCCGCGATGCGGACCGCCGCACTCCAAAAAACACGGCTGTCCTTCGTTCCTCAGGGTAAAAAGCCGTGCCCTTACAAAACCGTTTAATCGGTGGTTCCTCGGAGGAGGCCGTCGCGGATGTGGCGCTGGCGTTCAGAGGCGTCGGGAATTTCGGTGATCGAGTAGGTTTGCACGA
>DAIRCW010000229.1:0-4392 GCA_036796475.1 Candidatus Acidiferrales bacterium
GTAATCGGTGTGGCCCCTCCCGGATTTTTCGGTGAAACGCTGCGTGCCAATCCGTCCGAAATTTGGATACCGCTTCACCAGGAGCCGCTCATTGATGGTCCGGGCAACCTGCTGCATCAATCCACGTCCGCATGGCTGCGCATGATCGGCCGCTTGCGCCGAGGCGCTTCCACGGCGGGAATGTCCGCGCGGCTTACAGGCGTGCTCCGCCTCTGGATCCAGCATGACGCCGGCTATCCGGCGAACTGGATGCAGGATGAAGTTCGCAACCTGCCCAAACAATTCATCAATGTGGTTCCCGCAGGCGGCGGCGTTGCTCAAATGAAAGAAGAATACGGCCGCAGCCTGCAAATCTTGTTCGTCGTCTGTGGTTTGGTGTTGCTGATTGCCTGCGCGAACGTCGCGAATCTCCTGCTCGCCCGCGCCGTCAATCGCCGCGGGCAAACTGCGGTGCGCCTGGCGATGGGGGCTACGCGGCGCCAAATCGTCGTGCAGGCTCTCACCGAGAGCGTTCTCCTGGCCATGGTGGGAGGGATCGCCGGGCTCATCGTCGCGGTAGCCGCTGCCCGGCTGCTGATCGCGTTGGCTTTCCATGGCGTGAATTTTCTGCCCATCAGCACCACGCCGTCGGCCCTTGTTCTCGCATTTGCTTTCGCAGTTGCGTCGCTCACTGGAATTATTTTCGGCTCCGCACCCGCTTGGTTCGCCACACGGACGGATCCTGCGGAAGCCTTGCGCGGTTCCGGCCGCAGCACCCCCGGACGCTCCACTTTTGCACGCAAAGCTCTACTCATCCTGCAAGTCAGCGTGTCCGTCGCCCTCGTGGCTGGCGCCACCATGCTCGCGCGCAGCCTCAGCAATCTGGAAAGCCAAAACTTCGGCTATCCCATGAAAGACCGCGTTCTGGTCTCTCTTCACAATCCGGCGGCCGGACGCACTGTGCCGCAATTGAATGCTCTCTATCGCCGCGTCGAAGACAACCTCAATCGGATCCCCGGCGTGCGCAGCTCCGGACTAGCCGGCTATAATGCGCTCACTGACAACTGGGGCGAGACCATTGAGATCGCGGGCCAAGTCTCTCCGCCAGGCGCGAGCAACGAAGCGGAGTCCTCATGGGACCGAGTTAGCACCAATTACATGCAATCTCTCGGCGTGCCTCTGATTCGCGGACGCTATTTCAGCGTCGCGGATAACGAAACCACTGCTCCCGTCGCTATCGTTAACCAAGCATTCGTCAAACGCTTTTTCAAACCGGACGTGAATCCTCTCGGTCAGCATTTCGGCATGATTATGCCCGAATACGCGGGTACATTCCGCATCATCGGAGTCGTTGCCAATGCGCATTTTGCGAGCTGGGGATTCAGGCTGCCGCCCTTTCCCACGTTTTACGTTCCCTTATCTCAATCGGTTACTTACAAGAGCGATTTGGCGGAAAAGACCGAGCTGCGCTCGCACCTAATCGCAGGCATGCTCCTCGAAACCAATGCGTCCCCGGGCATGCTCGAGCCCATTCTCACTCGCATGCTCGGCGACATCGATCCCAATATCACCATCACATCGGTTCGCACGCTGCAGCAGCAAGTCGATTTTTCTTTTGACGAGGAACGCGCTGTTGCGAGCCTCGCCGGACTTTTCGGCATTGTCGCTCTGTTGCTGGCTGCCATTGGACTCTACGGAGTTACCGCGTACACCGTCGCGCAGCGCACCAACGAGATTGGCATTCGCATGGCGCTCGGCGCCGACCGCGCCAGCGTGGTGCAACTCATCCTGCGCGGCGCTTTCCAGCGCGTTTTGGTTGGCCTTCTCATCGGAATTCCTCTGGCGCTCGCTGCTGGCCGCCTAATTAGCTCCAAGCTCTATGGTGTTTCCTCCTGGGATCCGCTGGCGTTGACGCTTGCCGCCGGTGCGCTGGCGGTCTGCTCGCTGATCGCCGCGATCATTCCTGCGGTGCGAGCCGCGTCCGTCTCGCCGATTTCGGCGCTGCACACCGAGTAGCGCTGCTGGTCTGTAGCTCTCAAAACGGATTGCAAATCGCACGCGCTTCGCGCATCATACTTGGTCTTCTGAGTGGTTTTTCTAATCAGGCGGCTCGGCGCAATTTTTGTGCGCAATCTTGAGCAGCGGCCGAATGCGCGCCTGAATCCTCAATTCATCCAAGGAGAGAAAATTGAAGAAACCGGGAAAAATCGCGCGGCCCAAGGGCAAACTGGGCGTTTTGACGCCGGGGGTCGGCGCGGTGAGCACGACGTTCATGGCTGGCGTGGAGCTGGTGCGCAAAGGCGAGGCGCTGCCGGTCGGTTCGCTCACGCAAATGGGGACGGTGCGTTTGGGCAAGCGCACCGATTCGCGCACGCCAAAGATTCAGGATTTCGTGCCGCTGGCGAATCTTGACGACATCGTTTTCGGCGGATGGGATCTTTTTCCCGATACCGCGCATGAAGCGGCGACGAAAGCCGGCGTGCTGGAGGCGCATCATCTCGCGAAAGTGCAGCCGTTCTTGAGCAAAATCAAGCCAATGAAGGCGGCCTTCGACCAGAGTTACGTGAAAAATTTGCACGGCGAACATGTCAAAAAAGCGCGCAACAAATTCGAGCTGGCGGAACAGATACGCGAAGACATTCGCGAGTTCAAGAAATCCACGAAAGTGGACCGCACGGTGATGGTCTGGTGCGCGTCCACGGAAATTTTCCTCAAGCAGAACAAAGTGCACGAGACAGTCGCCAGCTTCGAGCGCGCCATGAAGGAAAATCACGAAGCGATTGCGCCGTCCATGCTGTACGCGTACGCGGCAATTCAAGAAGGCGTGCCGTTCGCCAATGGCGCGCCGAATTTGACGGCGGAACTGCCTGCGCTGCTGGAATTGGCGCACAAAAATCGCGTGCCCGTCTGCGGCAAGGATTTCAAGACCGGCCAGACGCTGATGAAAACGATTCTTTCGCCGGGATTCAAAGCGCGCATGCTCGGCGTCCACGGATGGTTTTCGACGAACATCCTCGGCAATCGCGACGGGGAAGTGCTCGACGATCCCGGCTCGTTCAAGACGAAGGAAGAGTCGAAGCTCGGCGCGCTGGAATATATTTTTCAGCCGAAGCTTTATCCCGAGCTTTACGGCGATTTCTATCACAAAGTGCGCATCAACTATTACCCGCCGCGCGGCGATAACAAAGAGGGCTGGGACAACATCGACATTTTCGGCTGGCTCGGCTATCCCATGCAGATCAAAGTGGATTTTCTGTGCCGCGATTCGATTCTGGCCGCGCCGATTGTATTGGACCTCGTGCTGTTCCTCGATTTGGCGCAGCGCGCCGGCATGCACGGCATTCAGGAATGGCTCAGCTTCTACTTCAAATCGCCCATGTGCGCGCCGGAGCTTTATCCCGAGCACGACCTGTTCATTCAGCTGATGAAGCTGAAAAACACTCTGCGCTGGATGATGGGGGAGCAGCTCATCACCCACCTCGGCACGGAATACTACGACTAGCTCTGCGGCTGATTGCCGTCAGAGAAACAATCACCAGCGGAACGAGCGGGTAGGGTCAGCGCGTGGTAAACTGATCCCACGCGCATGTCAAAGGCACAGTACACCATCGAAACGGAGCGGGAAGACGATGGCCGCTGGATAGCGGAGGTCATCGAACTGCCTGGCGTCCTGGCCTACGGAAAAACCGAGAAAGAAGCTGCTGCCGCCGCTCAGGCGCTTGCGCTGCGCGTTCTCGCTGACCGCATCGAAGAACAACGGGAACCGAGTGATTCCTTCACCGTTTCAGTTGCCTCCCGCCGTTGAGCGTCTGGCCCAGTACAAAAGCATCACGGGTTCTGCGGGCACTTCTCCGAATCGGCTTTACGGTGAAATCACAACGAGGCTCGCACATCGTTTTAAGCCATCCGTCTCGGGGCGAATACGTTTGGGCGTTTCATGAGGGCGTCGAGATTGGGCCCAAGATGCTCGCGCGAATCGCCAAGCACACAGGCCTTAAGCCCGAGGATTTGTGAATTGCGCGGCGCTGATGAGCCGCCTCGCGAATTGGCAGCGTCGCATCAGTTTGCGTATACTGGGCGCGGTAGTCGCGTCAACGCGCCCTTATGCCCATCAACACGCTGATCATTGACGACGAACGTCCCGCCCGCGAAGAGCTCGCCTATCTGCTCAAGCCCATTCCGGAAATCCACATCGTCGGCCAGGGAAAAAATGGCCTCGACGCCCTCAACTTAATCAAAGAGCACGAGCCCGACCTCGTTTTTCTCGATGTGCAGATGCCGGGGCTCGACGGCTTCGGCGTCATCAAGAAACTCGCCGAGAAAAAAATCAAAATGCCGCAAATTATTTTTGCGACGGCCTACGACGAATACGCAGTGGACGCCTTCGAAGTGAACGCGGTGGATTATGTGCTG
>DAIRCW010000230.1:0-4320 GCA_036796475.1 Candidatus Acidiferrales bacterium
GATTGGGACGCGGCTGTGGCAGCGTTCGGCGGAGACGATTTGGTATGAGGGGCACTTTGCGCGCGCGACGGTTACAGCGCCGGAGCCGCCGAGTTATCCTGTCGTGACGCCGCAACCGCCGCCATCGCCATTGCCGCCGCCGTCAGCGGTTGACCAGGTATAGTTGACGGCGTGGCGTCGGCTTGACCGTCGACGCACTACGCGTCAATAGAATAGTCAATGTTATTATCCAAGATTAGCGCTGTTTTAAGGAGTCGGCGTCCGTGTTCTGTCGGTCATGCGCGACGAAGCTTTATCGTGACGCTAAGTTCTGTGAAGCCTGCGGATACGTCTCGTTTGATCGGGCTGACTTTCGCCGTTGGAAAAGATTCATCAACCGCACCAGGCGCTTCGGCAAATTACCCACGCGGGTTGTTTCGAATACTAACCTTTGGAATCAATTTGTTCGGGAGTTTCTCATCCGCGGTGGCACACGGCTTATAGAGCAATTGGACGGAAAAGGAAGCGCAAAGAAAGAATTCTTGAACAAGACTTCCCTCCATGCCCTGTCGAATCCTGCCTTGCGCCGCGAGTTGGGCCGCACGTTAGCGCCCGCGACGCGGTTCCCCTCAAAGGCTGCAGCAAATATTAATCGCTGCCGCGCCAGTACAGAAGTTGTACGAAATGGCCGTTTTGTTCTGCTTGCAAACTTGCGCCGGACGAGAAGTGAAATTGAATTGCGGAAGCAAATCCTTGAGCGCTGTCCTGACCTCGGTTGGAAGGGCGCGTCCGATTTCTTAATCAGTACTGGCAGAGCGCGTGATTTAGTGGCGATCGACACGAGAATCTTGCGATGTCTACAACAGCACTTTGCCACAGGCCGGAAGATTAGCAAGGCGCGAGCGTGTCCTGATTTGTACTTGAGTGTTGAGTCGGCACTTCGCGAGGTCGCCAGAAGAAATCACATTTGCGCGGCTCAGCTAGATCGCATAATTTTCCGAACGTCTGGGAAGTCCCTGCTGGACTTTTATCTAGAGGGAACCCCCGACGGAGCGGCGAATCCTTACCGACTCACCTCAGCGGCTGAAGCCGCGTTGAGTTTCTTCTGGTTCGGCACGGCTGAAGCCGTGCCCTTACACAACCGGGCTTCGCTAGAGCACCGCTAGCTCGGGTTGTTGTCGATTTGGGCGCGCTGGAGGCGGTCGGAGTAGTCGAGGTAGACGGTTTTCCACTCGGAGTAAAAATCGATGGCGGCGAGGCCGGATTCGCGATGGCCATTGCCGGTCTGCTTGGTGCCGCCGAAGGGCAGATGCGTTTCGGCGCCGATGGTGGGCGCGTTGACGTAGACGATGCCGGTGTCGAGATCGCGCTGGGCGCGGAAAGCGTTGTTGACGTTGCGCGTGTAGATGGAGGAAGAGAGGCCGTACTTCACACCGTTGGCGATTTGGATGGCTTCGTCGAGGCTGCCGAAGGGCATAACGGAAACGACGGGGCCGAAAATTTCTTCCTGCGAGATGCGCATTTGCGGATTGCAGTCGAGGAAGATGGTGGGTTCGTGGAACCAGCCTTTGGCCAGTTTGCCGGAGTCGAGGCGATGGCCGCCGGCGGCGAGTTTTGCGCCCTCCTGCTGGCCGATTTCGACGTACTTCATGACGGTTTTGAGCTGCGATTCGTTAACGGACGGGCCCATGTCCACATCGGCGCTGAGACCGTCGCCGACGCGAAGTTGTTTGGCGCGCGCGACAAACTTTTCCGTAAATTCCTTGTAAACATTTTTGTGAACGGCGACGCGGCTGGCGGCGGTGCAACGCTGTCCGGTGGTGCCGAAGCCGCCCCAGATGGCTCCGTCAACGGCGAGGTCAATGTTGGCGTCGTCCATCACAAGGATGATGTTCTTGCCGCCCATTTCGAGATGGACGTGCTTGAAATTGGGGGCGCAAGCTTCGTTGATTACGCGGCCGGTGTCGGTTGAACCGGTGAAGCTGATGAGTTTTACGTCGGGATGGCTGACGAGCGGCGAACCGACTTGCGAGCCGGTGCCGGAGACAAGATTGACGACGCCGGCGGGGATGCCAGCCTCTTCCATGATCTGAACGAGGTAATAGGTGGAGAGCGGCGTATCCTGCGCGGGCTTAATCACCACCGTGTTGCCGCAGACGAGCGCGGGCATCATTTTCCACGATGGAATGGCGATGGGAAAGTTCCAGGGAGTGATGAGTCCGCAGACGCCGATGGGCGAGCGCACGGACATGGCAAATTTGTTGGGAAGTTCCGAAGGAGTGGTCTGGCCGAAGAGGCGGCGGCCTTCGCCGGCCATGAGGAAAGTCATGTCGATGGCTTCCTGAACGTCGCCGCGAGTCTCGGCGAGGACTTTGCCCATTTCGCGGGTCATGTCGCGAGCGATCTCTTCCTTGCGTTCGGCGAGAATCTGCGCGGCGCGGAAAAGAATTTCGGCGCGCTTGGGCGCGGGCATGAGGCGCCAGCCTTCGAAGGCGTTTTTGGCGACTTCGACGGCGCGATTGACGTCGGCCGCGGAAGAAGCGGGGAAAATTCCGACGAGTTCGCCGGTGGCGGGGTTAACGTTCTCGATTCCCTTCCCGGTGGACGAGTCAACCCATTCGCCGCCGATAAAATTTTTGTAGGTCGTAGGAGCAACTGCGGTGGCCATGAATCCTCCTGAATGCCCGCGAAATTCTTTTGAATATACGAAATTAGCAGAGGGGCGCGAAGGTGTCTAGTCTCGGCGTTGAGACTGGAGGCTAGCGGGCGCTCGAAATTTAGCAGGCGCGTCGAGGATTTCGCGCATGGCGTTAGGGACAAAATCCTACAGAGCACATTTGTGAAAATGAGGAAAAAAGTGCGCCTGATGGGGTGTCGCGTAGTTGCCTGACTGTATAGCCGTATTCCACTGGAATGACGGGGCTTAGTTTTTTTGGCATGCTGCTTGCGGCAGTGATTTGCGGGAGTGCACGTTTGAACCAAACGGGGACGTACTACATTCCTCTTCAGCCAGGCCGATAAACAGGCCTGTTTTCCAGCCCACGTCCAGCAAACCCCAGCAAACTTGAAGTTTGGGAGGCAGTGATGCGAAACGCCAGGCACTTGTACCGCTACGTTTTGACAGGAGGCGCACTTGTGGCGCTGAGCTGTGCTCCAAGCGGCGCATGGGCACAGCAGAGCGGCAGTCAGGAGCAGGCGCAGGTCCAAGCGCAGGAGACGAGCCAGACGGATTTGGCGGCTTTTGACGATTTCCTCGACGCGAACCAAGGAATCGCGACGCAGTTGATCGCGAACCCTGCGCTGGCGAGCAATAAGGATTTTTTGAACAACCATCCGCAGTTGCAGGACTTCCTGAATGACCATCCGAAGATTCAGCAGCAGATTACGTCGAATCCGGATGCGTTCATGGACGGGCTGGCGAAGTTTGAACACAGCCGTCAGGATCGGACGGACGACCGCGGGAATTCGCCGAACCGCGGGAACAATGGGAACCAAAATCCCGATTTGACGCGGCGGGAAGTGGCGAGCATGGACCAGTTTCTCGATTCCCACCAGGATATCGAGAGACAGCTTGAACAGAATCCATCGCTCATCAACGACCAAACGTTCTTGCAGAACCATCCGGGGCTGCAGAGCTTTTTGAAGGATCATCCGCAGATTCAGGCGGAGTTCGCGGAGAATCCGCAGTTCTTCATTTTACGGATGAACCGGAACGAAAACTCACCGGCGGATCAGCGGGCGGATAACGACGTCAACCGTACGAACAATCGGAATCAGAATCCCGATTTGACGCGGCGAGAAGTGGCGAGCATGGACCAGTTTCTCGATTCGCACGAGGATATCGAGAGACAGCTCCAAGCGAATCCGTCGCTCATCAAGGATCAGACGTTCCTGCAAAACCATCCGGTGTTGCAGACCTTCTTGAATGAGCATCCGAACATTCAGGCAGAGTTTGCCGAAAATCCGCAGTTCTTTATGCTGCGGACGAACCGGTTCGAGAATTCACCGGCCGACCAGCGCGCGGATAACAACCGGATGAACAATACAAACGCAAACGCGAATAACAACACGAACACAAGTACTGCAAACGAGCGCAACGAAAACCAGAATCAGAATCCGGATTTGAATCGGCGGGAAGTGGCGAGCATGGACCAGTTTCTCGATTCGCACCAGGACATCGAGAGACAGCTCGAAGATAATCCGTCGCTCATCAATGATCAGACGTTCTTGAACAACCATCCGCAACTGCAGAGTTTTCTGAAAGACCATCCACAGATTCACGCGGAGTTCACAGAGAATCCGCAGTTCTTCATTTTACGGATGAACCGGAACGAAAACTCA
>DAIRCW010000231.1:0-4314 GCA_036796475.1 Candidatus Acidiferrales bacterium
GCCCATCACGGAACCGGAGTCCGCTCCGGCGCGGCCGGCGGCTTTTTGCGCGCGGCGCAAGCAGGATTCCATGGCGTAAATTTCCATCACCACGTTGGCGAGCGCGGCGACAATTTCCTGCTGCTCGGCCAGCTGTTCGCGAAAACGCTGCACGGCGGCGCCGGCGGATTGCAAAAACATTTTTTTGGCATTGGCGAGGATGCGTTCTTCGGCTGCAAACGGCCCGCTGGCGGATTCTTCCATGGAAGGGCCGGCGAGGACTTCGTCGGCGAGTTTCATGGCCGCAGGAATCAGCGGCAGCACGCCGGCCATGGCGCGCTTCATCAGCATTTGAATGATGAGCATGCGGTTGATTTCGTTGGTGCCTTCGAAAATGCGATTGATGCGGCTGTCGCGGTAGGCGCGCGCGACGGGATAATCTTCGTGATAGCCGTAGCCGCCGAAAATCTGCACCGCTTCGTCCACGCAGAAATCCACCGTTTCCGAGCCGTAAATTTTGCTGATGGAGCTTTCGAGGGCGTATTCCTCGAGCATTTTCATGCCGTGTTCGGTCTTGCTCGCACCGTCGGGAGCGTTGGCCATGCCGGCGTCAATTTGCCCGGCGATGCGGTAGATCATGGATTCGACCGCGAAAATGCGAATGGCCATTTCCGCGAGCTTGGCGTCGATGAGACCGAACTGTTCGAGGCGCTTGCCGAACGCGGTGCGTTCTTTGGAATATTTCGAAGCGGCCTCCAGAACTTTTTTCGCGCCGCCGAGACAGTACGCGCCGAGGCTGAAGCGGCCGGAATTCAAAGTATTGAAGGCGACGATGTGGCCGCGTCCGATTTCGTGCAGCAGATTTTCTTTGGGCACCGGCGTGTTCTCGAAAAAGAGGGCGACGGTCGAGCTGCCCTTGATGCCCATCTTTTTCTCTTCCGCGCCGACGGAAAATCCGGGCGCGCCGCGTTCGACCAAGAAGCAGGAAAATTTTTCGCCGTCCACTTTGGCGAAAACGACGAAAAGATCCGCAAAGCCGCCATTGGTGATCCACATCTTCTGGCCGTTCAAGATCCAATTTTTTCCGTCGGGAGAAAGCACAGCGCGCGTGCGGGAGGCGAGCGCATCGGAGCCGGCCTGCGGTTCCGACAGGCAGTAACAGGAAATGATTTCGCCGGTGGCCATGCGCGGGAGATATTTTTTCTTTTGCTCTTCGGTGCCGAAATAAACGATGGGGACGGTGCCGATTCCGGCGTGGCCTCCGTGAGAAACGGCAAAAGAAGCGTAGGCGGCGAGTTTTTCGCAGAGCAGAGTGCCGGAGACTTTGTCGAGGCCCGCGCCGCCGTATTCTTCGGGGATTCCGCCGGCGAGGAGGCCGACTTCGGCGGCTTTTTTGAGCAGGCTGGGCATCAGGCCCTCTTTGTGCTGTTCGAGGTCGGCGACGAGGGGCAGAACTTCTTTGTTCACAAACTCTTCAGTAGTCTGGCCGATGAGGCGCTGGTCGCCGGTCATGTCAGAGGGGGTAAAGACGTCTTCCGGGGCGCAGGAGGAGATCAGGAAAGCGCCGCCGCGGGTCAGATTCTGCGAAATTGTGGATGTGGCCATGTCAGGTCCTCAAATCCCCGCGGTAGCCGGGCGCGTTTTTTGGATTGCACTAGAATTGTGCATTTTCACCTTGGATGAAGTGCATTTTTGTGTCGATTAGAAACGGGACTTGTGTTCATTCTAAAGGCAGTTACATTGAGTTCTAATTTTTCATAGGTATGTCGATTAGAGTACTGATACCGGAGGCAGTGACGAGTGGCGAGTGACGAGTGACGAGCAGGCAACGGCGAATACTTCGCGCGGCCCGCGGGTGCGGTCACAGGGCGGCGCGAATAGGAATTAGTGTCCACCGTCCCTCTTTCATAAGGGCCAAAAGTGGCCCTTTTGCCGTCCATAAAAGTTTAAAGCCGCCTGATGGCGGCCTGTGCCTTTCCGTTGCCCAAATTGTGCGGCTGGCCGTCCAGCCGAAGAAACTATATACGGGAGAGTTAACGAAAAGTCAACGGAAATCGGGCCTTGACGCGAACTTCCCACAACGCGAATTTCAATGGATATGGAAGCGCCCACGATTATTAGATCTTCCAAGTAAATTCGTTTGTTCAGGCGGACGTAACCTGCGAAAATGCGCAGCCAGGTTGCGGGAACGTGAAATCCTTGCGCGAAACATTGGTGGCTTCGCACATATCCGCCGTGGCCGTGGCTACGCTCGCCTTCTTTTCGCTGGAGTTTGCTGTGCGCGCTCTAGCGGAACCTTTTCCCAGTGCCGTATATTTCGTGGCTACAGCGGTCGCGGTCCGTGGCATGCCTTACATTTCGCACAGAATCGGTCTAGCGAGTTACTTCAGTTTGATATTCGCATCGTTCCATCTTTTTTGGGCGATTGCGAGTTTTGGCGGGGCGTGGTTGCTTTCACATTGGGCGCACGGCGCTGGGCCGTTCGCGTACTTGAAACGATACGGCGCGCTTCTGCGAAGGGGAAAAAATGCTTGAGCGGATCAAGCGAACTCTGGTGGACAGTTATATTGGCGCTATAGGACTCGGATACCTGTTGGCACAGGTGATTCTGTATTTCGTCGGGATTTTCAGCGCGCCTGTCGCTAGCTGGGTTGTGCAGAAACAAACAGGGGAGTTCATGAATCGGCCTTCGGCACCGATGGATCTGATTATGCTGAGGTCAATTCCGCAACTCATCGACTTCGTGCTGCTTCTTGTCCTCTGGTACATCCTGCTGCGCTGGCTGTATCTCGGAAAACCAAAAAGGGAAACATCCATCCGGGCTGCAGACCAAGAACAATCTGCCTAAGTGAAAGAAGACCGAGATCTAGCGTGAACAGGAATCCATGCTGTGAGTAAAGCGGGACGTCGTAAGAAAAACCCACGCGCAAAAACCGAGCATGGGCACCCGCAAAATCAAAACCTTAAGCGTGGGCCGCCAGCCCCTAACTCGGGAATTACTGCTTGCTAGCGCCTATCGGGTCATCCTATTGGCTAGATTGAACAGTTCGAGATGTTCGTTGTTCACAACAGCAAATTTCCTATCGTCAGAACAGAATGCCGATTGAGATTCGTAATATCGATCCCATTTGAAATGCACTGCGGCAATCGGGTCGCTTTGGTCAACACACCAAAGGTAAAGGTATTCACGTCCAGGCAGGAAAAAGATCTTTTGCCCTAAGAAATGAGCCGCAAAGTAACGCCCATCGGGAGCGATAGATGCCACTTGAAAATAGAGGTGTGGTGCGGAAAATGGCACATTGTAGGTTCGCATGACCCGACCTGAATCATCGACGAGATCTGCGCTAAGCTCGTTGGCATGAATCACCACGATGCGATCATCGGCTAGAACGCTTGCTCCTCCCGCCGAGACTTCGGCGATCTGGTGAGGTTCAGTTCCAGGAAGCCCAATTTCGACCGGCTGCTCCTTACCTGCGTGGCTCCCTGGACCAAGCGGTTGCGGTTGAACCGAAAGCAGCATGTCGTCGCTCAGAGATGTCAAATTGAGCCTGCTTTCTTTGGCGCTCCACGACTGCTTTAGTGCAAACGTGCTGGAATCTCGGAGCTGAAAGTGCCCCTCGTCCGAATCAAACTTGCACAGCAGGAAAGATTTACCCGTGGTGGAGACGGCAAAGCCAACCACTGGAAAAGAGCCGGTAGTGTTTGAAAAAACTAGCGAGTGGATCACGCTACCTTGGCTGTCAATCAAAACGATCCTCTGCCGAGCTTCCCCGCCATAAAGAGCGGGCTCGTTCAGTTCTACAAGAAACCTTTCGTCATCCGCCGAAGAAATTCTTGCAAAACCGCCAGCGTGGCGCCTCGTAATCGGAAACAGTGAAAGGTCTTTTGCCCCGACGACCTTACTGGTTTCGATGCTAAAGAAGACAATTTGCTCGTCGATGGTTACTGCGACAACTGAGTGGCCGCAAGCCACGGATGAAATAGAGCCTGGGTTGTCAGGAGCGCCAAAATATCCGTTGCGCGAGGGACGTGAACCATACTTCTTTAAGTCGATGTTCCATTCCGGTTTCAATTCTAATGACTGCGGAGTAGGAGGGCCGTTCCGGGAAAAAACGCTGACAGCAAGCGTTAGAACTAACGACGCAGAGCACGCAGCGAATCGAATCACTTTTCCCCCGCGAGTTGGTTCGTAGCCGAATGATAGCGCACGTCAAGGCACAAGCTTGAACAAATCTTAGCTGACGCGTTCCAAAATGCCGGCGGCGCCCATGCCGCCGCCGACGCACATGGTGACCATGCCGTAGCGGACCTGGCGGCGTTCCATTTCGCGGAGAA
>DAIRCW010000232.1:0-4303 GCA_036796475.1 Candidatus Acidiferrales bacterium
CGAGCGTGGAGATGAGCGTCAGAACAAAAAGCACGAGCGAGAGAACGAAGGGGCGTTTGCGATGGCGTTTTACGCGAAGCGCCGGCTCGAAGAAAAGCGGATAGCCCCGCTCGTCAAGCAGTTCCGCCGGCGTCTCTGTGGGCGCACCGCCATTTGCATTCCCATTCTCCACGATTACAGATTACACGAGGGCAGGCGCAGCGCCAAATTTGCATCGCGCGGAACTTTTCGCGCTGCGCGGTGTCCAAATGAACAGGCCCAGGTTCTCGCACGTGGCGGATCGTGGAAGTGATGCAGGGGGTGCTGCCATGGAATCAATCTGGCGCGACATTCGCTATGCGCTACGCGGTTTTGGCCGCGCGCAGGCGTTTACTATCACGGTTGTGCTGGCCCTCGCGCTCGGCATTGGCGCGACCACCGCCGTTTTCAGCGTGCTAGACCGCGATATTCTGCACCCTCTCCCTTATCCTCAGGACGACACGCTCGTGCTTTTTGGGATGCTTCTACCATCCTTCGACTCGCGGCCTTTTCTGTTCACGTCTTCTTACCTGCAGCTCGAAAAAGGAAGCACCCCGTTCAAGTCAATCGCCTCGTGGAGGCCTGGAATCGCGGGATGCGATCTGAATGAGACGCATCCGTTGCGTTTGGCCTGTGCGCGGGCCGAGTCCACGTTTTTGCGGACCTTCGGAGTCAGGCCAATCGTCGGGCGTGACTTTACAACGGAAGAAGACGGTCCTAATGCGCCGCCGGTCTGCCTGATTTCCTACGCATTATGGCAAAGCCGATTTGGAGGCGCAGCCGACGCCATTAGCCAATCGCTTACGATTGACAGGCAGCCGACGAGGATTATCGGCGTATTGCCGGCGAATTTTGAATGGCCGACGCTCGCTCACGTAGACATCATGTTGCCCGAGGCGCTTACGGCGGCTGAACGGACGGGTCCCATGGCGGGAGCTGTGCGCGCGTATGCGCGGTTAAAACCGGGCGTGAGCCTGCAACAAGCTCGCGCGCGACTTGAGCCGGCGCTGGAAAGCTGGAAAGGCGCTGCGCCGCCCATGTTTCGCAAGGAAATGCGGCTGGAAGTGTTTTCGATTCGCGATGATCAGGTGGGTGCAATACGACCGGCGCTGTTTGCGCTATTCGGAGCATCGCTGGCGCTGTTGCTTTTGGCTGCGGCGAACGTGGCAAACATGTTCCTGGCTCGCAGCGCGGGGCGGGAGCGCGAACTCGGAGTGCGTTTTGCTCTCGGAGCTAGCCGCCGCAGACTGATTGGCTTGCAGCTCACGGAAAGCAGCCTGCTCGGCCTGTTCGCGGGAGTTGTGGGCGCGGGGATTGCTTATGCGCTGCTGCGGATTTTTGTAGCGTTGGCCCCGGCGGTCATTCCGCGCATCGCGCAAGCGGGGATGGGCCTTCCGGGTTTTGGCTTTGTGATTGGCGCATCGTTGCTCTGTGGCGCGGCTTGCGGACTGGCACCCGCGCTCATGGCGCACCCGCTGCGTATAGTGACTGCGGGGCCGTCGCTCGGAGCTCCGCGAGCACGAATGAGCGCGATGCTAGTCATCGTCCAAGTCGCAGTTTCGTTTGTTCTTGTTCTAGGGGCGGGTCTTTTCCTTGACACGCTCCGGAACATCGAAGACATTCCCTTGGGAATGGAGACGAATCATGTTGTAACCGCAGAAATCAACCTTGGCAGCTCGTATTCAAAGGGTGCAGCGGGGGATTTTTTCGAGCGCCTCGAAACGGGCTTGTACAATTTGCCCGGAGTGACTGGCGTCGCCGTAAGCGATTCGTTGCCACCCACTGGCGGAGGACATGCCCGGCCTTTTTTCGACCTCCGGCTAGAGGGTCGTCCGCCATTTCCGAAAAGAGCGGGTGGCTTGGTCGGATGGGGTTTTGTCACGCCAGGTTATTTTCGGATTTTGAGCATTCCTATTTTTGAGGGCCGTGGATTTTTGCCCACGGATCAGGAACCAAATGCGAATGTGATGGTTGTAAGCAAGAAACTGGCGGAGCGCTTGTTCTCAAATGAGAGCGCTATTGGTCGGCATATCCAGTTCGCCGCGGCGGGACCGTGGTACACGATCGTCGGCGTTGCCGGCGATGTCCAGTATCTGAACCCGTCCGGGCGGGCTGGGCGTGTCGATCCTGCCTATTACGTGCCATGGCAGTTCTCAGTTCGAGCTGGCGCGGTAACCGAGGAGCGCCACGCTTTCTTTTTGGTGCAGAGCCCCTTGAAGAGCGCGGCAGTCGAGCGACTTATCCGCGACCAGATTGCGGCGTTGGCTCCAACTATGCCTGCTCAGATTTCCACACTGGATGGGCGGGTTGCCAACCTGCGCGTGCAGCCGCAGTTCAATGCCGCGCTCATCAGCGTGTTTGCCGCAATCGGCTTGGTGCTTGCTGTTATCGGGCTGTATGGTGTGCTGTCGTTTATCGTTTCGGCGAGGACCAGGGAAATTGGCGTGCGTATGGCGCTGGGCGCTGCGCCTAGAGATGTTTTGGGAATGGTTCTGAAGCGCGGCGCGGTGCTGATCGTGTCCGGACTGATTGCGGGCGCGGCGCTGTCATTCGCTTTTGTCCATCTGATGGGAGGGTTGCTTTACGGCGTGAGCCCGGAGGACCCTCGAATCGTTACGGCAGCAGCATTGCTCCTGTCGCTTGCAGGATTTGCCGCATGCTACATTCCGTCACGGCGCGCGATGAAGGTTGATCCGATGGTTGCGCTGCGCTATGAATGAAATCCACGTCGAGTAATTTTTGCGCGGAGTACGAGAAAACAATTCCGTTTTACTCGAGACGTGCGGCGAGCGTGGATTTGTTGTGAAAGGCAAAAGCCGCAGATTCGCGAAAAACGCGATTCCGCGCTACCAAAGCTGAAATTCGGAATTCGCTTCAGAAAACCGAAAGCGCGCTTACAGCGCTTGCAGTTCTTTGCCGGGTTTGAAGCGGACGGCGCGGCCGGGCTGGATGTGGACTTGCTGGCCGGTGCGCGGATTGCGGCCGATGCCGGTCTTGCGCGGCTTGACGTTGAAAACCCCGAAGCGGCGCAGCTCGATGCGTTCGCCGCGGCCAAGCGCGTTCTTGAGCGCTTCGAACACGGTTTCGACCGCCTGCTCGGCCTTGCTGCGAGGCATGTTCGTGCGCTGCACCACTGCATTGACGATATCCAGTTTGATCATAAGAACGCGCCGCTCCTTTGTGTGAAACGTATGCTAGATGCGCGGGTTGCGAGTTGTCAAGCTGTGCGCGGTGTACTAACATGCCGCGCCTTTCAAAATTTAAGCGTTAATTTTCGAGCGGGTGGAGGATGGAATGAGCGTGAAGTCAGACCGCTGGATTGCAAAAATGGCGCGCGAACACAAGATGATCGAGCCATTCGCGGACCGGCAAGTACGTGACGGCGTGATCAGCTACGGCGTTTCGTCGTACGGCTACGACATGCGCGTGGCCGACGAGTTTCGCATTTTCACCAATGTGAATTCGACGATCGTGGATCCGAAGCAGTTCGACGCGCGGTCGTTCGTCGAATTCAAAGGGCCGGTGTGCATCGTGCCGCCGAATTCGTTTGCGCTGGCGCGCTCCGTGGAGTATTTCCGCATTCCGCGCAAAGTGCTGACCATTTGCGTCGGCAAGTCCACGTATGCGCGCTGCGGAATTATCGTGAACGTCACGCCGTTCGAGCCCGAATGGGAAGGTTACGTGACGCTGGAAATCAGCAACACCACGCCATTGCCTGCGCGCATTTACGCGAACGAAGGACTGTGCCAGGTGATTTTCTTCGAGTCAGATGAGATGTGCGAAGTGTCGTACAAAGACAAAAAAGGAAAGTATCAATCCCAGCAGGGAATTGTGCTGCCGAAGATCTGATGCTACGTTGGCAACCGCTTCTGTTTCCGCAAGTGTGATAGCTTTTTAATTTCAGGCGAGCCCATCGGCGGGGATCCGGATTATGGTATTTGGACCTATCGTCCTATATAATCCGCCGCGTCATGCCCGCGAAGCTCCCTCCTCGCGCAATTGTAGGCATCGTGCTTTTCGCGGCGTTCACGATTTTCATCACTTGGCGCGCCAAGCTGCTCGAATCGAATCTTGTCAGCCTCAGTCAGACGCCGTCCCTGGTGAACAAGGCTGCGCCTGATTTTTCATTGGAGACGCTCAGCGGCGCTCGCGTTTCGCTGGCGGATTACCGCGGCAAGAGAGTGGTGGTGAGTTTCTGGGCCAGTTGGTGCGGCCCGTGCCGGCTGGAGATGCCGGAACTGCGGTCGTTCTACAAACAATATCACCAGGATTCAGGCAAATTTGA
>DAIRCW010000233.1:0-4265 GCA_036796475.1 Candidatus Acidiferrales bacterium
GGCGGCCCTGCTCGGCGAGAAAGTTGAGGAAATGCCACTGCGGCATGAAGACAAGAAATTTGCAATGAGTGGGGAGATGGGTGAAGTCGCCGATGGTCAGGCTCTGCCGGCCCACTTGCGCGCCGAGCTCGCGCAGCTCCTGGTGCGGCTGTTTCAAAAATTCTTCGAGACGGCCCAACTCGTACATCAATTCGAGAGTGGAGGGATGGATGGTGTCGCCGCGAAAATCGCGGAGAAAATCGGCGTGTTTTTCAAGAACGCAGACGTCAACGCCGGCGCGGGCGAGAAGAAAACCGAGCATCATGCCGGCGGGTCCGCCTCCGGCGATGCAGCAGCGGGTCTCGATAGTGGAAGACATGCGGACAATATTACAGGAACGAATTTCGGAAACGGAGACTGTGTTGGTTCAGCGGAGCAGGGTTGCTCGTGCGGGAGTGGGTTGGTACTTCGGTACTGCGCGGCGAGTCGGCAGATACCGAAACTTTCATGCGAAGGAAGCGTTTAATAAGTAGCGAGGCGCAGACCATGAAGAGGCGGAAAAAGTTGAGCAGGATTTTGCAGACCGTTGGCGCGGGAGTGTTTGCGGTGAGTTTGGCGCTGCTGGCCGGAGCTCACATTGATGCGCAAAGCCAGGGCCCGACGCAACAGCAGCAGGACACGAAGGAGAAGCCCTCGGGCAGCATGGCCGGCATGAATATGCCGGGGATGAGCGAAGAAGCAGCGCATCCCGATGCGGCGCGCGCGGCGAACGAGGACATGTCGCACATGGGCATGAACATGAACGCGCATATGTTCATGACCACGCTGCGGCCAGCGAATGCGGAGGATGAGGCGCGCGCGGAGAAAATCGTGGAGGAGCTGCGTCCGGCGATTGAGAAATATAAGGATTACCGCGTGGCGCTCGACGACGGATACCGGATTTTCATGCCCAACGTGCCGCAAGAGCATTATCACTTCACGAGCTGGCGGAATGCGATGCGGGCGCAATTCACGTTCGATCCGGCGCGGCCCACTTCGCTGCTGTACAAAAAAGTGAACGGCGAGTACGTGCTTGAGGGAGCGATGTACACGGCGCCGAAGCGATTCAGCGAGAATCAGCTCGACAAGCGCGTGCCGTTAAGCGTGGCGCGCTGGCACAAGCACGTGAATTTGTGCCTGCCGGCGAAGGGCACGCCGCCCAGCGAGGTGAACTGGAAAGAATTTGGGCAGGGTTCGATTGCCACGGAAGAAGCGTGCGACGTGGCGGGCGGGCGATGGGTGCCGCAGATATTCAACTGGATGGTGCACGTGTACCCGTTCGAAACGGATCCGACCAAGATCTGGGCACACTAGAAGATTTCCAAAATGACGCCGCCAATTCGGCCGTCACTCGTGGCGCAGGGCGGCCATGGGATTGAGGCGCATGGCGCGGCGCGCGGGCGCGTAGCAGGCCCAAAAGCCGATCGCTGTGAGCAGCAGAGTGGCGCCGGCGAAGGTCAGCGCGTCGGTTGGAGTCACTCCTACCAGAATTGTGGCCATGGAACGCGTGAGCAGGAACGCGAGCACGAGGCCTAATACCACTCCGGCGATCACCAAGGTCAATCCTTGCCGCAGCACGAGCGACAAAATATTTCCGCGGCGAGCGCCGAGCGCCATGCGAATGCCAATCTCGTGCGTGCGCTGGCTCGAAGCGTAGGAAACCACTCCATAGACGCCGACGACGGCGAGCGTGAGTCCCAAAATGCCAAGGGCGCCGGCCAAAACTGCGCCGACGCGGAAAACGAAAAAGCCGTTGGCGCCCGAGAGAGCATCGCGCATGGTGCGAACGTCAGAAATCGGGATCGTAGGACCAAGCGCGTGCACTTCGCTCTGCACGCGAGAACTCAAGCTCTCGGGCGGCACGGACGTGCGAAGCTGCAGCGTGCGAGAGGACACGTAATTTTGCGCCAGCGGGAGGTAAAAAAACAGTTGATGGCTGAATCCGATGAAGATGTACTTGCCATCCGCAGCGACGCCAACCACCTGTATAAACGGGCCAGTCGCGCTATTGAGCCGGAAACGCTTACCGAGCGGATCTTCGTTGGGCCAGAATTCGCGAGCCATGGTTTGATTCACGATGGCCACGCGAGGCGATTTGTCATCGTCATTTTCGCGGAAGGCGCGGCCGCGGAGGAGCGGAATACGCATGGTGTCGAAATAATTCGCATCGACCATGTTGTAGAAGATCAGCGGCGGCTGCTGGTTGGGAGGCAAGATGCGGCCTTCGACGGAAACCTGTCCGCCGGTGTTTTCAACGCCCATGGGAACGCTGAACGCGAGGCTGGCATTTTCGACGCCGGGCAGGGCGTGGACTCTCGATTCGAGATCGCGATAAAAATTGGTTGTGCGCGCCTGGTCATATCCCGCTTGGTTCGGATCTAACGTGACGTTGAGCACGTGATCGGGGTCGAATCCCAAATACATTTTCTGGGCGCTGGCCAGGCTGCGGACGAACAATCCCGCGACAATCAAAAGCACAAGCGAGCCGCCGACCTGCGCGACAACGAGTACGCTGCGCACGCGATGACGGCCGACTCCTGCAGTATCACTGCGGCCCGAGCCATGCAGAACGGAATTCAAATCGGCGCGAGCGGCACGCAATGCCGGCCACAGACCCATGAGCGTGCCGGCGGCTAGAGCGACGGCTAGGGCATACACAAATACGCGCCAGTCAAAAGTGAAATTGATATGGATGGGAAAATTCGACGGCGGGAGAAGCGACGGAATCACATTGGTGGCCCAGCGTCCCAGGAACAAACCGGCAATTCCGCCGAAGAGCGCGAGCGTTACGCTTTCGGTGAGCAATTGACGAATCAGGCGCACGCGGCCGGCGCCAAGCGCGGCGCGAATGGCCATTTCACGTTGCCGCACGGTCGCACGCACCAGCAGAATGTTTGCCACGTTCATGCACGCGAGCAGCAAGACTAAACCCGCAAGCACTAAAAACAAACCGGCGATGAAGGGAACAATGTTGGTGGTCATGGGCTGAGGGCGCGCGAATCTTTCGGGAATCACGCGCACCGACACTCCCTTGTCAGTCGCGGAATATTGATTCGCGAGGCGTTGGGCGACAACATTCACGGCGCTTTGCGCCTGCCTGACGCTCACGCCTTCCTTCAACCTGCCCATCACCGTTAAATTGCGCGAGCTGCGATCGCTGAAGAACTTGGAGGCGTCGGGCTGCATGTTCAGCGGGACATATCCGTCCATGTCCAAAGCAAACTGCGTGCCTTCAAAGCCTTTCTGCGCGACGCCAATGATGGTGGCCGCTTGGCCGTCGACCAGCACTTGTTTTCCGACGATGTTCGGGTCGGCGCCGAATCTCCTCTGCCAGTAGGAATAGCTGAGCACGAGGTAGGGGTCCTTGCCGCTGGTTTCGGCTTGCGTGGGAACAAAGAGGCGTCCCACAACCGGCTGAACACCAAGAGCGGAAAAATAATTTCCGGTCACATAGTCGAAAAAGAACTGATCGGTTTTGCCGGCGAAGCTGAGTCCGCCGATGCCGACCTGGTAGGCGAACATGTCGGAGAATGCGTCCGCCTGCGCGCGGAAGTCAGCGAGCTGCGGATAGGAAAGCTGGTAGTCTCCGATGACGTCGCCGGGAACGTTGGCGGCCAGCACCATGATTTGCAGGGGCGACTTGACCGGCAAAGGGCGGAGGATGAATCCATTGACGATACCGAAGATGGCCGTGTTGGCTCCAATTCCCAGAGCGAGCGTGAGCACAACGATCGCCGTGAGCATGGGCGACTTTTTCAGCATTCTGAGCGCGTAGCGCACATCCTGCCAGAACAGATTCATGGAGTCGCTCCTTGACGGTGGATAAGTCTCTTTTGTAGATACGAGTCGATGCGGGTAAAGGTTCCCGCGATTCAGCGAGGATTTGGCGAGCGAGATAAAAGGAAGGGCTTACGGCGTTCGTTTGTGGAAGACTTTGCGGCGGATGTCGGGCCAGAATTCTTTCATCTGATTGGAAATTCCGTCCCACATGATGAGCATGCCCCAGGTGGAAAGGTTGCGCCCAACGGTGCGGTCTTCCGGCGCGTGATAAATGTTGGAAGCGGCGGCAGCGGCGGCGTTGCCGAGAATTTCGGAATAGTTGAAGCGCGTGTCGCCGGAGTCGGTGTAAGTGACGAACAGGCGCTTGAGCGCGTAATTGACGCGATGCGTCGTTGTTCCTTTCTGAATCACGTAATAGCGGGGATCCTCCCGCAGAATCGTGGGGAAAATGGCGATGGTCATGTAGC
>DAIRCW010000234.1:0-4261 GCA_036796475.1 Candidatus Acidiferrales bacterium
TGAACTGCGCGCCGGCGGATTGCACGTCGGTATCGGTCACAAGATACGGGAGCGGGGCATATTCGATCTTGATAGCATCGGCGGCGGCCTCGGCGCGTTCCTCTGTTTCCGCGGCTACTGCGGCAATTTCCTGTCCGGCCCAAAAAACTTCGCCGCCCTCCGGAATGATGGTGACCACGCCCTTAACGCCGGGCATGGCTTCCGCGGCGCTGGTATCAATTTTCGTGATTTTGGCATGGGCCATGGAAGAAATGGCCATTTTACCCCATAGCATGCTGGGGCGGTTGATATCAAAGGAATACTTGGCGCGCCCGGAGGACTTCTGCGGCCCGTCAATGCGGTTGATGCGCTTGCCGATGAGTGCGCGGTGATTTGCTGGAGGCCAGTGATAGTCAGCCATTAGGCGCGACCTCCTTTCATTTTCGTGGAGTGAGCCGCTTCAAGCACGGCGTCTTTGATCCCCATGTAAGTTCCGCAGCGGCAGAGATTGCCGCCAAGCGCGTGTCCGAGGCCTTCACGCGTGGGATGCGCCTCATGGTTGAGATAAGCGGTGCAGGCCATCACAAACCCTGGCGTGCAGAACCCGCACTGCTGGGCGTCATTCGTCCAAAAAGCGTGCGACACGGGATGAAGGCCTTCGGCAGGTTCGAGGCCCTCAATAGTGGTGATTTCGCGATCTTGGGCGTCGATGGCCAGAGTGGTGCACGAATAAACGGCGCGGCCGTCCAGATGAACGGTGCAGGCACCGCAGGTGGCGCGGTCGCAAACTTTCTTCGCGCCGGTTAGGTCCAGGTGATTTCGCAGAGCATCTAACAAAGTGACACGCGGTTCCAAATTGAGTTTGTGAACCTTGCCATTGATGCGCAGGTTGATGGGTACTTCGCCCGGGCCGAGGACCCCGCCTCCGCCCATTCCGCCATTCTGGGGCTTGGATGGGACGCCCAAAGCGCGATCGGCCAGCAACGCGCCGGCCGAGGCAGCGACGCTGGCGATTCCGGCACCCTTCATGAAGCGGCGGCGCGAAAGATCGGGAAGCTTTTTGTCGTGAGCGTCCGGCGCGGCGTTATCAGCGGCATCGCGGCGCGGAGCATCATCATTTGAGGGCATGAATGGACCTCCTGCAAGCGGTTATAAAGAATTCAGAAATGGATGGAACGAAACTTGGATGGGGATTTTCCCGGCAAAACGAACGATTCACAATCGGGCTCCCTGTAAAACTGACGGGCGTTATCATAGTTTCACCGCGGGCCGAAAGTCAAAGGCTTAGACGAGACGAGAAAGACGCGTTTCAGACAAGATTTGTGAGCATCTCGTCGTGGCGCAAAATGGCGGCGTGTCGGGTATTGCCTGTATTGTCCGGCATTGAATGTGGCCCGAAAAATTCAGGCTGCCCGCCGGGGCCAAACTTCAGAAGCGAAGCGGTTCTTATGGTGCGCACAGAAGTCGCGAGTGTAGGGTGAAGCCGACGCGCCAGGTAAAGCAGGCATGGCATTCCGCTCGGGGTCAGAGTGGGCAGTATAATTGAATGAGATTGAATATGGATCGAGGCGGTCATGAGTAGAATGCAATTTAGCCAGGCGCTCAGGCGGGGACTTCGGTTCCGCTGCCCCAACTGCGGGGAAGGGCGCGTTTTTAAGGGATTTTTCAAAATGCGGGATCAGTGCGATGTTTGCGGGCTGTCGTTCTATCCCGAATCGGGATATTACGCCGGGGCAATGTATCTGGATTATGGGCTTTCGGCAGCAGTTTTTCTTGCGGTGTTTGTGCCTACACTTTTCATGCCAGACTTCACTCATCTCTCCTACGTCACTAAGAACATTTTGTGGATTTGCTTCGGCGCGGCGTTGTGCCTTGCGCTCTCGCGTCCGTCATATAGCCTGTGGCTGGCCGTTGACTTTTGGATGAGCCCATGGAAAGCGCCAATGCCTCGGAGAAATCAAGAACTAATCGAACTTCCGCTGGTCAGCATGGTCATCCGCACGGATCGGGAAGCACACCCCGGAACGCGCCATCGTCCTGAGAATTGAATATCTGCCTACAGCATTGATGTTGCTAATGGCTTTCGCCGGGCGGCTGCGGGATCTTTTTTTGGCCGGACAGCTCCAGATCCGTGTAGTGGATGTCCGTCTTGGAAAAATACGGAAAGAAATTCCACGAACCGTACTTTTGCTGAAGTTCGGGCAGCACTGCCGAAACGAGCGCGTCGCCGGATTTTCCTCCAGACTGTGCTTGAGCGACATCGGCCCGCAAATCGGATAAGTATCCACGAAAATCTTTGACGTCTTGGATGTGTCCCACTTCGCCGTGTCCGGGGACGAACGTGGCGAGGGAATGATGCTGGATGGCGAGGTCCAACGTTTCAATCCACGGTTTGGTGGAAGCGTCGATCAGATTCGGCAGGGTGTGATCCCAGAAAAGATCGCCCATGAAAACTACATTGGCGTCGGGGATGAAGACGGCGGTGTCGCCTCCCGTGTGGCCGGGAAAAGAATGAATGAACACCTTGCGCGAGCCGAGGTAGAGCGTGACGCCATCATGGTAGGTTAGTGACGGGAGCCCGAGGGATTCAACCATTTGCGTCTGCTCAGGCGTGATTTTGTCGCCAAAGAATTTTTTGTTTTCGGAGCGCTCCCACGCGCGGACGTTGTCTTGCGCCAGCACAGTTGCACCGGCATTGGCGAATATATTGTTTCCCATAACATGATCGAGGTGATAGTGCGTGTTCACCACGAAACGAATCGGCAGCTTTGTTTTTTCGCGAATGGCGTCCAAAAGCTGCTGGGCGGCCTCGGTCCGCTGGAAGGTGTCGACAACGAGGACACCGTCGTCGCCGATGACGAACCCGGCATTGGAGCCGGACTGCGCGGCCTTGGCTTCAGGATTATCAATTGCGGCCCAGACGCCATGGCCGAGGTCATGCAAGGTGAACGGCGGAGGCGGTGTCTGCGCGTTGGATGGGAAGGCGGCTGCGAACGCGAGCAGCAGGGTCAGCAAGGGTAAGAATTTTGTCAGGCAGCGCATCGCGTCTCCTCGGGAATGAGGCACAGATAATACGACGCACGCGCCAAAGTGAACAGAGGAACTATTGCGCGGGCGATTCGGTCTGCGAAAGTGCAGAGGAAGACGCGACGGAGCTTTGGCGATGCACGAGAAATGCCCCGATAGTGAGAGCAATTCCGAGAGCGAAGAAAAGGCCGTCGCGGACGAGAGTCCATGCAGTCAATTTTTCGTTGGGGCCGAAGCATCCGCAATTTATCGCGAGGTGCAGGGCGTAGGAACGAATCACAGCGGCATAGAATGCGGTCAGAAGCAGCGTCGCGACGATCGCGACGTAGCGCAGCGCAAAGCCAGTCAGTAGAAATATGCCTACTGCAAGTTCGAGCCAGGGCAAAGTATGTGCAAAGGGCGTAACAGCCCACGCGGGCAGGATCTGATACGAATCCACCTGCATGCTGAAGAATGTCATGGAAATGCCCAGCGATGCGGGCGTGATTTTCAACGAGCTAAGCGAATAAGGAATCGCAGTTTGCGGCCGCAGTTTTCCATAAGCGGCGAGAATGAATGTTACCGCGAGCACCAGCCGCGCGAAGAGTACGAAGGCGCGGCCAGCCGTCCAGCGAGAATTCGCGTTCATACAATTATTTCTGGCTGAGAAGCTGATCGAAAAATTGCTTCAGCAGAGGCCAGGACACAACGCCCGCAGCCGGAGGATAGGACTGGCCCTTATACGAAACCACAAAGGTTGGCGTCTGAGTGATGGGAAGCAGCGAACCGGCGGCGATATCATGCTGAATTTCCGCGTCCACGGCACAGCCTTTCAGTTCGGCATGATCGTTTGATTCGCAACCCTGCATAATGCGCTCTACACGCTTGAATTCTGGGGCTGTGAGTGCGGATTGCACAAGGGGCTTCATGATGCCCTTGGGATTTGCGGAACCGTATTCCGACCAAGCCATCTGATTATCAAAAAGCGCGCGCTCGACGGCTTCGAACTTCCCAATGCGCGATGCGGCGTTTACCCAGCGCGCGGCTTGGCGCGAGAACTGGTGCATGGGAAGAGGATAATCGCGATGGATGAGATAGACCTTGCCGTCGGCGACGTAGCTATCGATGAGCTGCCGCAGGGTCTGCTCATAAAACTGTCCGCATGCGGGGCACTCGTAGTCGTCATATACGGTCAATTTGATAGGTGCTGATGGTGAGCCAAGCGATTTTTCCGTCTGCCAGCGAGCCTCTTCAGCGGGCGTAGGCGCGGCTTGAG
>DAIRCW010000235.1:0-4242 GCA_036796475.1 Candidatus Acidiferrales bacterium
TCAGCGTCTCCTATCCCAATTTTCTCGATTGGCGCGCGCAGAGCCACGCATTCTCACAATTCGCTGTGGCTTACAGCGTTGGATTCAATCTCGCTGGCGCAGGCATTAGTCAGCCCGAGAATATCAGCGGCGAAGCGGTCTCGACCAATTTCCTCTCAATGCTCGGGGTTCACCCGTTTCTCGGGCGTGATTTCGAACCATCCGAAGAAAAGCCCGGCACTGCGCCAGTCGTCTTGCTGAGCTACGAACTTTGGCAATCGCATCTGGGCGCAGATCGAAATGCAGTGGGACGGATGATCTCGCTCGACGGCCACAGTTACACGATCATCGGGGTGCTTCCGGCTGATTTCCGCTCGCTTGATAAAACGGACGTTCTGGAGCCGATTGGCGTGTTTGCGACCAGTAACAGTGATACTGCGGACCGTGGTTCGCGTGGAGACATGAGCGTTGTCGCGAGGCTCGCGCCCGGCACGACGCTCGCACAGGCGCGCGCGGAAATGGAGGGAATCGCCGCGCGCCTCGCCAAGCAATATCCAGCGAGCAACGATCAATTTGGAGTGGCGTTGCGCCCGATTCGCGACGTCTTCGTCGGTGACATAAGAACACCTCTTCTGGTGCTTCTCGGAGCGGTGCTTTTCGTGTTGCTTATCGCTTGCGCGAACGTGGCGAACCTGTTTCTTGTTCGCGGCGCCGGCAGAAACAAGGAATTTGCATTACGCGTTGCTTTCGGCGCAAGTCGCAGACGTATCATTCGTCAAATGCTCACAGAGAGCTTCGCTCTCGCCTTTGTCGGAGGAGTTCTTGGGGTCCTTTTGGCTCTCGCGGGTATTCGCTGGATCTCCGGAATGATTATGCCCGAAATGCTCAACGGCGCCCAAATTACGCTCAACGGTGCTGTGTTGCTTTTCACAGCAGGAGTGGTGCTGCTAGCCGCTTTCGTTTTCGGACTTGCTCCCGCGCTGCATTCGAGCAAGCAGGACGTGCAAACGGAGCTCAAGGAGGGCTTCCGAACGTCAACTGCAGGAGGCGCTCAGAACCGTCTGAGGCGTGCCCTAGCAATCGCAGAAATTTCGCTTTCGCTAGTGCTCCTGGTAGCTGCAGGGCTAATGATGAAGAGCCTGTACCATTTGCTTTCCGTTGACCCTGGCGTTCGAACAGATCACGTGCTGACCATGGCAATGAACCTGCGGACTCAGCAATATTCAAAGCCTCCAACAGTACGAACCTTTTGGCAGCAAGTTCTGGAACGCGTGAGTGCGCTGCCGGGAGTTGAAAGTGCCGCTATCGGTACCGCGGTTCCATTTACAGGGGATCATAGCCGCGGCGATATCACAATTGAAGGTATGCCCTTGCCGCGGCCTGGAAGCTGGCCGCATCCTGATTTTCATGTTGTGAGCCCCGGCTATCTCAGTACGCTTGGCATCCCTTTGCTGCGCGGCAGAGATTTCACGAGTGCAGATAACGAAAATGCGCCTCCCGTCGGCATTATCAATTCAAAGCTCGCGCAGCAGTTCTTTCCCGGCCAGGACCCCATCGGGAAGCGATTCATGTTTGGCCATCCGGACACCGACCCGCCCAAGTGGATCACGATCGTTGGCGTGGTGGGCGATACGAAGCTATATGGACTCGCAAATCCGGCGCGTCTTGAAATTTACATTTCTGCTCGACGCAGCGCGATGGGCAACATGGAACTGCTGGTGAAGTCGAAAATCGATCCAGCGGCGTTAATTTCTTCGATTCGCGCCGTGGTCTCTTCCATTGATAAGGACCAGCCAATTTTTGCTGTCTCCACGTTGAATGCCCTGCGTGACAGTTCCATCTTCGGCCGGCGAATAACACTTATTCTGCTCGGTGTTTTCAGCGGGCTCGCGCTCGTTTTAGCCACAATCGGAATTTATGGCGTGGTTTCGTATGCGGTGGCGCAGCGGACGCATGAGATCGGCATTCGCATGGCGCTGGGCGCGCAACACCGAGATGTTTTGCGGACGGTGTTAGGACAGGGCGGCAAGATTGCGCTGATCGGCACGGCGATTGGGTTAGCGATGGCGCTCGGGTTGACGAGGTTCATGTCGAGCCTGTTGTTTTCAGTGAGCGCGAGCGACCCGCTGACGTTTGCGGGAGTTGCTGGCTTGCTCCTGGTTGTGGCGATGCTGGCCTGCTACATTCCCGCGCGGCGGGCCATGAAAGTGGACCCGATGGTTGCGTTGAGATACGAGTAGCGCGATATTTGCTCTACACGCTTTGCCGGATTGTCCGGCGCGGACAGTCGCCTCAGACTTGCTTCATGCGTGTTGTTCCTCCTGACGAATATGCGGGCGCGGTCGTTTATCTGGAGAAGCATGGCCACCGCGTCAAGCCGATCGACAGCCTCACGACAGCTGACCCGCAAGCGCCGTGCTCGGAGGTTGACGGGAAGACCATGACCGCCGAGGAACTGGTGAGTCTCGCGGCAAAAAAGGGTTGGGTCCTGCCGTAACATGAAAGTTGCAAGCGCAGTCATAGAATCGCTGTCCTGATAGCAGCGAACAGACGTAAGACTTTTCTCTGATTGCCGATAGTCCTACAAACGCTTAACGTGAACGCATGAGAACTTTCACACCAGAACAGTTCAGCCGCGCCATTGCGTTTCTGAGAAACCGTCATCGCGTAGTGCTGTCGCAGGCCAGTATGGATGGCGAAACGAAGATTTCCGTAGACGGCCAGACTCTGCAGCGCGCCGACATCATCCGCATGGCGGAGACCGAAGGCTGGAGCGATCGCTGGAAGCCGGACGGGCCTGCGGCATCGTAAGCCGTCTCGCTTAGCTCATCGAGCATTCCTGAAGTGACTTTGTCCGCGCCACTTCCGCGTGCCTCACCGGACGACGCACTCCCGCCCGAACCTCACAGCGTCAATTCTTTCACCTCCTGAAGTCATTCGTGGGCAGAATCTTCAGCGCGGCGCTTTCCACACGCGCCGGCGAGGCTGCGTGTATGATGAGTGCGATGCGGGGGAGGAGCCCGCCAGAGATGCGGTTATGGGGCGTTAATTGGCTTCACATTTTTTGGGCGGCGGGAGTGATCGGCGGAGCAATTGTCCTCGGGCTGATTATCCACTCTGTGCTTTTCTTCATTTTGCGGCGCGTGGCGCGGCGAAAAGGCGACGTCATCGCAAATTCGCTGGTGCGGCACGCGAACGCGCCTTCGCGATTCATTATTCCGCTGCTGATTGTACTCGCTGTTTTGCCAGAAGCGCCCTTGCCCAAAAACGTAATGAGCATTCTGCAGCATGCGGCCGGACTCGGGCTAATTGCCGCCATCGCATGGCTGGTGATTCTCGCCAGCGAGATTGTTTCGGACATTCTTTCGCAGCGTTACCGGATGGACGCGGCAGATAATTTGCTGGCGAGAAGAATTCAGACGCAATTCTCGATTTTTCACCGGATTATTGTGGTGCTAGTTTGTATCGTTACGGTTGCGGTGATGCTGATGACGTTTCCGGCGATTAAGCACATCGGAGAAAGCGTGCTGGCGTCGGCGGGCCTCGCGGGACTCATCGTTGGTCTGGCAATGAAAGATACGCTCTCGAACATTGTTGCCGGCGTGCAGATCGCTTTTGCGCAACCCTTCCGGCTGGAAGACGCTGTGGTGGTCGAGGGCGAGTGGGGATGGATCGAAGAAGTCACGACGATGTACGTGATAGTGAGGATTTGGGATTTACGGCGATTGGTTCTGCCGCTCTCTTATTTTCTGACGCATCCTTTTCAGAACTGGACAAGGACGAGCGCCGAGCTGCTTGGATACGTTACGCTGAATGTGGATTACACGGTTCCCGTGGACGAATTGCGCAAGGAACTGCGGCGCATCTGCGGATCCACAAAGCTGTGGCTAGGGAAAGTATGCGTATTGCAGGCGACCGATGCGACGGAGCACACCATGCAGATTCGCGCGCTGATGGATGCGAAAGATTCCAATGACCAATGGGACTTGCGCTGCCTGGTGCGCGAGAAGCTTATTGAGTTTCTGCAGAAGAATTACCCGAGAAGCCTGCCGCGTTACCGGACTGAGATGGAAACCCTTCCAGCCGGTCTAGGTAATCCACGAGGGGACGGGAGCGTCCTAGGTGAGTCCCCCAAATCGTCCTCCGCCGGATCGAAGTAAGATGTCGCAGCGCTCCACAATTTCCTCAACCGTCGGCAACAAGGCGCTGAGGCCCACCAATATCAACCAATGAACGAGTTCTAGAACGCTAAGAGCGCATAAT
>DAIRCW010000236.1:0-4232 GCA_036796475.1 Candidatus Acidiferrales bacterium
TGGTAATTTCTTTTTTCTTCGCGGCCATGATGCCCTTCAGCGTGGCGTAACGCGGCTTGTTGATGCCCGATTGAATCGTCAGCACCGCCGGTAACGGCAATTCCACCCACTGGAACCAGCCGGCCTCCAGTTCGCGCTTCAGCCGCAAATGGTCGCCCTGCAATTCGATGGACATAATAATCGTCGCGTGCGGGCGCCCCAGCAGTTCCGCCAGCAGCACGCCGGTTTGGCCGAAGCCATGGTCCTCGCTCTGCAAGCCCGTCAAAATCAAATCGAAGTTTTCTTTTTGAACGGCGGCCGCGAGTGAGCGCGCCGAGCCCAGCGGATCCAGCGCATAAAATTTGTCGTCGACCACATGAATGCCGCGCTCCGCGCCCTTCGCCAGCGCCTCTTTAATCGTCTGCTTCGCGCGCTCCGGCCCCATGGAAATCGCCACAACTTCGCCGCCGTGCTTTTCCTTCAGCCGCAGCGCCTCTTCCAGCGCGAAACTATCCGGCTCATTCGTCTCAAAACTGATGTCCGACTCGCGAATCCACGCGCCGCTCGCGTCAATTGCCAGCGGCGCATCCTTCGCCGGAACTTGCTTCACGCATACACCGATCTTCAACTAAATTCTCCCGTATAACCCACGCAACTCTCGCGAAACATCACTGACCGGAACGCTGAGCGCTCCAATTTACTTGCTTTCCCATTTTTTGAAAACCAGGGACGCGTTCGTTCCGCCAAATCCGAACGAATTAGACAGCGCGTACTGCAAACTCTTTTTGCGCGCCTGATTCGGCACATAATCCAAATCGCACGCCGGATCCGGATTCTCATAATTGATGGTCGGCGGCAGGATCTGGTCGCGTAGCACGAGCACGCTAACGCCCGCTTCGATCCCGCCGGCGCCGCCCAGCACGTGCCCGGTCATGGACTTCGTCGAGCTCACCGGGATCTTCTTCGAATCGTCGCCAAACGTGCGCTTAATCGCCACTGTTTCGAGCGCGTCGCCAATCGGCGTGGAAGTCCCGTGCGCGTTCACGTAACCGATCTCTGCCGGCGCGATTCCCGCGTCGTGCAGCGACGCCCGCATCACGCGATACGCCCCGTCGCCATCTTCCGAGGGCTGCGTCATGTGATACGCGTCCGCCGACATTCCGTAGCCCACAATTTCCGCCAGGATTTTCGCACCGCGCCGATGCGCCGATTCCAGCGACTCCAGCACCAGCACGCCTGAGCCTTCGCCGATGACGAATCCGTCCCGCTGCGCATCAAACGGCCGGCTGGCCCGCTCCGGCTCTTCATTCCGCGTCGAGAGCGCCTTCATCGCCGCGAATCCGCCCACGCCCATTGGCGTAATCGCCGCTTCCGAACCGCCCGCCAGCATCACTTCCGCATCGCACCGCTGAATAATTTTGAACGCGTCGCCAATCGCGTGCGCCGACGCCGAACATGCTGTCGCCGTCGCCGAATTCGGGCCTTTCGCTCCATAGCGGATGGAAATTTGTCCCGACGCCAGATTGATAATCGCGGATGGAATGAAGAACGGTGAGATTTTCCCCGGCCCGCCTTGAATCAGCTTGCTATGCTCGCGCTCGATGACGTCGAATCCGCCAATCCCCGACGAAATATAAACGCCCGTAGAATCCGCATTCTGCGCGTCGATTTTCAGCTCCGCCATTTTCACCGCGAAATCCGTGGCGGCAATGGCCAGCTGGATGAACCGCGCCATCTTTTTCAGTTCTTTTTTTTCGATCCACTGGAAGGGATCGAAGCCTTTTACTTCTCCTGCGAACGTGCAATCGAATCCTGCGGTGTCAAACTGCGTAATGGGCGCAATCCCGCTCTTTCCCGCGACGAGATTCTTCCACACTTCTTCCGTGCCGATGCCGCACGCGCAGACCAGTCCGACTCCGGTGACGACAACCCGCCGTTTCAAAGGGGAATTTTTCTCCTCGCGGAAAGCCCGGTTCCAGAGCTACTTCTTCGCTTGGGCGTGCTTATCGATGTAAGCGATGGCGTCCTTCACCGTGGCGATCTTTTCCGCGTCCTCATCGGGGATTTCGATGCCGAACGCTTCTTCAAAGGCCATCACCAGTTCGACGATATCGAGCGAGTCCGCTCCCAGATCGTCCACAAAGGAAGCCGTCGGCGTCACTTCGCCTTCATCCACACCGAGCTGTTCGACGATAATCTGCTTCACGCGTTCTTCAACGCTGGCCATGCTGTTCTTTCCTCCGCTTTCGGCGTTCGATTTTTTCCTGGATTTCTCTCCGGCGGCTTCTCCGGGTGCCAAACCTGTTCATTCTATGCGGCGCGGCAATCGAGGTCAACCGTGATGCTCAGTCAGCGCGCTCGCTGAGCCGATCACGCCGTCAGCAGCAGCGGCGCGCCTTCGGTAATCACAATCGTATGCTCGTAATGCGCCGAGAGGCTCCCATCCGCCGTTTTCACCGTCCAACCATCGCCGCTGTCGCGCGACTCGCCCCGGCCCGCCGCGAGAATCGGCTCGACCGTCAGCACCATCCCCACCTTTAGCTTTCCGCGTGCATGCGGGTCATCATAATTCGGCACGCTCGGCTCTTCGTGAATCGTCCTTCCAATCCCGTGCCCGCCCAGCTCGCGAATCACTTGAAAACCGTTCCGCTTAACCTCACGCTCGACCGCGCGCCCGATTTCGTTCACGCGATGATTCGCGCGCGCAAACTGCATGGCGCTCTTGAACGCGCTCTCCGCGCAGCGCGCAAGCTTCCGCGCCTGCGGCGTCACCGGCTCGACCGCTACGGTCATCGCTGCGTCCGCCATGTACCCGCCCTTTTCAAATGTCACATCGAGCTTCACCAAATCGCCCGCGCGCACCGTCCGCGAATCAGAAGGAATCCCGTGCACCGCTTCATCATTCAAGCTGATGAGCACGTCGCCGGGAAATCCGTACACCATCCGCGGCGCCGAACGCGCTCCGTTCTCGCGCATAACTTCGCCGCCTACGCGCGCCAGTTCCCTCGTGGTCACGCCCGCGCGCACTTCTTTCCGCATGGCCTCGAGCGCCAGCCGCACAATCCTGCCCGCCTCTTTGAGCGCCAGCAATTCCTCATAACTCGCGATGGACATGGTTTATCCTCACTGCGCCGCATTCCGGCGAATACAATTCAAGTATATATCCGCTATGCCCTCCAGCGCGCGTTCGCCCTTTTGCCGGTGCGCACGCGCCAGGGGAACCAGTTCGCAGCTCTGCCATGCTAAATTGAGCGAACGATGCCTTCTGCCACCAGCCCGGCAATCTCCGCCATCCTGCTCGAAACTGCTCACCGGCCATGGCCTCTGCCTGCGCGGCGCTGGAGCATGGTGCAAGTCTGGCGCGACCTGCTCTTTGCTCACTGGAAAGTCCCCGCAGAAATAATTCGTCCACTCATTCCCGCGCCTCTTGAACTTGACACTTTCGCTGGTGAAGCCTGGCTCACCATTGCTCCGTTTCACATGTCCCTTCGCTTCCGCAGACTGCCCATCCTGCGGGGCATGACCCGCATCCCGGAACTCAACTGCCGCACTTACGTCACAGCTGCAGGCAAACCCGGCATATTCTTTTTCAGCCTGGACGCGGCCAGCCGCTTCGCCGTCTGGGGTGCGCGCACATTTTATCGTTTGCCGTATTTCCCCGCGCAAATGCGCGTGGAAGCGCGCGCCGGCATCATCGATTATTCATCCACGCGAATTCGTGGCGGCGTCGCTGCTTTTCACGGGAGTTATTCGCCAACCTCTCCGCCCCGCAACGCGCAACCAGGTTCACTCGATCATTTTCTCGTGGAACGTTACTGCCTGTATGCCGTCTGGCGGGGTGCGCTCTATCGCGGCGATATTCATCACCTTCCGTGGCCCCTTCAGGACGCTTCCGCGCAAATCGAAGAGAACACCGTTCCTCGCGCCGCGAGTATCGACGTGGACGCGACACATCCCGCGGTCACCGCCTTCGTCAAAGAATTGAAAGTCGTCATCTGGCCGCTCATCAGGGCGTAGGGCTCTGACTTGCTCGGCCGAAAAAATTGGGAGAGGGCACGCGGCGACAGGTTCGTTCAGTAGGCGGAGCACACCTTTACTTCAGTAATACAGAGAATCGCTGAGGATGTCGGCGCTCTGCACCGCGCGCCCGCAGCGCGTGAATTTTACGGCAGGGCCAGTGTAGTCCCTTCCGCCGCAACAGCTTCGTAACGCGTGCCGTTCAAACGGTAGATCACTCGCAGATTTTTGTGCAG
>DAIRCW010000237.1:0-400 GCA_036796475.1 Candidatus Acidiferrales bacterium
CTGTACTAAATTCCGAGGCCCTGACTGTCTAGTTTTGAGGGGAGCACTACAAAGCCTGTCCGACTGATGTCGAACAGGCTCGGTTGAATTGTTAAAATTTTGAACTAGACCAAGAAGCGGCGGCGAACCGCAGCGCCTAGGCCGACGAGCCCGGTTCCCAACAGAAGTAAGGACGAGGGTTCCGGAGTTGGACCCGGGCCACCGTTTGTTTCATCAAAACCGGTGAGACCGGTACTCGTGTTGATCACGTGAACGGCAAAGTCCGTCACTTGAGTAACGGTAGTGCATCCGCCGGTGCAGGTGATGTCAAACGTGAGAGTGCTAACCGCGCCCGAAGCCGGGGGCCCATCCAGGCTAAAGGCAAACTTGCCGAAGCCGTCGAACTGGCCACCACCGCTGT
>DAIRCW010000237.1:410-4205 GCA_036796475.1 Candidatus Acidiferrales bacterium
GGAATAGTCGACCGTGAACACCGTGGTCGGCCCGCTGGAAACCCCGCTGCCCGGGCCATCGGACAGCGAAAGCGAGTAATCGAACTTGCCGAAGCCGTCGAACTGGCCGCCAACGCTGTCGCTGAATGCGCCGTTGCTAATGTCATCGTCGCCTGACAAACCCGTGCCGTTCCAGCCGATTGCCCCGTTACCCTTGCCATTGCCGAAGAAACCGAAGCCCGCGTTCAATGTAACCGTGACTTGAATTTCCTCGCTTGATCCTGAACCGACTGTCTGCAATGCGATTGACCCAGCGTTGCAAAGCCCGACCGTGTTGCACTGGCTCAGTTGCAGCGTTACCGAGTCGGCGTTCGCACGCGGGACACATGCGAAGGCCAACAAAAGAGCCATCGAAGCGAATCCCCCAAGAAATTTCTTCACCGAAGCCACCTCATACTGAAATTTACAAAATCCCTCGACGCTGAACGTAGCAATCGCGGTACCAGAATGACGGACTAAGGTGATTTTTGAAGTTCCTCGTTAAAAGACGTAATACCAATGGTTTACAGCATACATTGAGTCGGTTACAGTACCCTTACAGGAAATTTCAATACGCAAACCCTTTCACATTAATGCGCGCTTCTCTGCAATGGAGCACCCTGGGCCCAGGGCCGTTCTATTTTATACAGGAGCAAGGAGCCCCCTATACTCCGGATCACACGGTCAGCCTTCCTTTCCACCGACGACTTGTGCATGGCCTAGCGCCGCCACCAGAGATACGCCTCCGATGATGTTGCCCAGGAGCGATGGTAAGAAAAAGCCTCCCAAGTAGGCGCTCCAAGGCGCCGCTTTTACCACCACCAGGTAAAGTACCGTTGTCGAGCCCGCAATGACGTGACTGAATTCGCCGAGCCCAATCACATAAGTAATGATGATGATGGTGGCCACCCGCGCAGATTCCGCGCCGGGCAGCAGCCAGACCATCAGCGCAATCAGCCATCCAGCGAATATGGCACGAACCAGCACGACGCCGAAACTCAGGCCCATGTGCGTCTGGCCGATCGCCAGAAAAGCCGCGCGCACCTCTGGCGCGAACATCCCTGTGCGCCCAATCGTTAACGCGAAAAAGTAGGTGCCCAGGAGGTTCGTTAACAGCACGATGCCCCACAGCTTTCCGACACGCGCAAGCATCGTGGCCTCTTTGCGGAGCAGGAGCGGAAGAATGCCCGTGAGGGTATTTTCAGTGAACAGCTGCTGACGTCCAAGCACGACGATTAAGAAGCCCAGACTGTACCCCGCCCGTGAAATCAGCGGCCGCCACGGGCGGTCGGGTAAGTGCGCCATGATCAGCGCCTCGGCAACAAAAGAGAAGCCCATCGAAAGTCCCGCAGCGAGGCCGGACCACGCCAAAGCCTGAGCGGGCCGGCGCAATTCATCATCGCCTTCGCGCCGGATCGCCTCATAGACGACGTTAGCACCGATGGCGACGCGTTCTTCCACCTGCTTAAGCTCGGCGCGAGTTGTAATCGGCCCTTCCGCGTCCACCAGTTCGCGCTTCTCCGATCTTGCGGAGCGCTCGGGCTTATTGCTCATGGGTGCTTTTTGGAACGCGATTTTTGTTCGTGCTATCCAGATGTGCCGCGTGAGAGCTCTATGGCGCAGTTCCTCGGCTCGACCGTGAGTTTTGTCAGAATTCTGATGACAATGGGAAATCTTCGCGACAGAATGCCGCGTTCATATTTTCTTTCAGGAGATATGCATGAATCGCGAGCCGCGCATGTCACGCAGGATTTTTCTTCGCGCCTCAACTTTTGCCGGAGCCGGCGCGGCCATCGCGGGAGGTCTGCTGCCGTTCAGCGAATTGGAAACAGAACCTTTTTCTTTTCCAAAGAATGCGCCGCCGCATCAATCCGGCGCGTCCCCCGAGACCGCATCTGCCCCCAAATCGCTGGATGAATGGATCGAACGGATATTCACTTCGCGCGAATTCTTTCCCCGTCGTTACGGCCCTATCCGCTGGGAAGAAGGCGGAAAATCGTACACCGTGCTCGAATTCAAGCGGGACGATGGGGAGCGCCAAGAGCTCGCGAGCTACGACGCGGCTTCCGGCGAGCGAACCGTGCTTTTTTCTTCGCAAGAACTCGTCCCGCCCGGCTCGAAAGAGCCGCTGCGCATTGACGATTTCGAGTGGTCCGCAGACCGCCAGAAAATTCTGGTATTCACAAATTCCGAGCGCGTCTGGCGCGAAAACACGCGCGGAGACTACTGGGTGCTCGACCGGCGCTCGAAAAGTCTGCGCAAAATTGGCGGCGATGCCGCGCCCTCCACGCTGATGTTTGCGAAATTCTCGCCCGATGGCCGCTCCGTGGCCTACGTGCGTGAAAACAATCTGTACGTGGAGCAACTCGATTCGAAGAAAATCACAGCGCTCACCACCGATGGCTCGGTTACAACCATCAATGGGACATCAGATTGGGTTTACGAAGAGGAATTCGACGTCCGCGACGGTTTTCGCTGGAGCTCTGACGGGCGCAGCATCGCCTATTTCCAATTCGATTCGAGTCCCGTACGAGAATTCTCCATGATCAATGACCTCGGCGGCGGATTCCGCGAGCCTGTAACTCAGATTCCCTATCCTAAGTACGGCGTCTATCCCCAGGTGTGGACCTTCCGCATCCCCTCCGCGGGCACGCCGAACTCAAATGTGCGCATCGGCGTGGTGGATGTTGCTACCGCAAAAACCAAATGGCTCGACGTGACCGGCGATTCAGAAAAATCCTATTTGCCGCGAATGCAGTGGGTCGAAAATTCCAACGAGGTTCTGCTGCAGCATATTAATCGCGCGCAGAACCGGAATGATGTTTACCTCGCCGACGAAAAATCCGGGCACGCCAAGCGCATTTTTCGCGATGAGGACAAGGCCTGGATAGACGTCAATGATGATACGAGGTATTTGAAACGCCACGACGGCTTTTTATGGATGAGCGAGCGCGACGGCTGGCATCATGCCTACATCATTCCGCGAAACGGTTCGAGCCCGCGACTGATTACGCGCGGGGACTTTGACGTCATCGAGATTCTGGAAGTGGATCCCGATGAGCAGTTCCTTTATTTCATCGCGTCGCCGCAGAATGCCACGCAGCGCTATCTCTATCGCTCGCAATTAGATGGGACTTCTGCACCCGAGCGGCTCACTCCCGCCGATCCGCCCGGCGTTCATGCTTACCAACTCTCGCCTGACTGCCGGTGGGCGTTGCACACTTTCTCAAGTTTCGATGTGCCGCCAAAAACAGAACTGGTCAACCTGCAGGAACATCGCACGATTCGCGTACTGGCGCAGAATTCTGAACTGCTCGAAAAAGCAAAGCCTCTTGTCGGGCAGCCTGTCGAATTCTTCCAGGTTGACGTTGGTGAGGGCGTGCAGCTCGACGCGTACATGCTCAAGCCCGCGAACTTCTCTCCATCCAAGAAATATCCTCTGCTCATCAACGTCTACGGCGAGCCGGCTGCGCAAACGGTCATGGATTCCTGGGGCGGCGCAACAATGCTTTTCCACCGCGCCATCGCGAATCAAGGCTACTTGATTGCCAGCATTGATAATCGCGGAACGCCGGCGCCTAAAGGCCGCGAATGGCGAAAAGTCATCTACGGTGCTGTGGGCGTGCTCTCATCCAAAGAGCAAGCCGCCGCGGTGCAGGCGATCGCCCGCGAGCGCAGCTATGTTGATGCTGAACGCGTGGCCGTGTGGGGATGGAGCGGCGGTGGCACAAACACGCTAAACCTCATGTTCCGCTCGCCGGAAATCTACAAAGTGGG
>DAIRCW010000238.1:0-4199 GCA_036796475.1 Candidatus Acidiferrales bacterium
GGGGATTTCTCGCTGTTTCGCTTTTGGTGGGACTAATCGCCGCTCTCGGTGGCTACCGCATCACCGGATTCGCCCTTCGCAGCACCGCGCTGATTCGCGCAGCGCTGTGGTGGACAGCAGCGGCCATCGGCATCGGCGTCGCCGAAGAAATCGCCTTCCGCGCCTACCTGCTCCGCACTCTCGCTGACGGCATCCGCTTTTGGCCCGCCGCCATCCTTCTCTCCATCGGCTTCGGCGCGCTCCACTACTTCACCAAACCTTACGAACGTTGGGAGGATTTCGCTTCCACCGGCCTCATCGGCTTATTCGGCTGCCTCACCATTCGCCGCACTCGCTCGCTCGCATTTATCATCGGCTTCCACGCGGCTTTCGATTGGGCTGCCATGTTCCTCTACTCCGGACGCAACGCCGGCGAGTTCGCCGTCGGCCATCTCCTGCAAACTTCCTGGACCGGCCCCGATTGGCTCACTGGCGGCATGCTCGGCCCCGAAGCCAGCCGCCTCGTCTTCATCGTCATCGCCCTCCTCTTCCTCATCTTTCCCCTTCTTTATCAGCCAATCTCCGTCAGCAGTTCCAATATTCCTAGCTCTGCCAACGCATCCGCTTGGAACCCTGCGGCGCGTCCATAGCATCCAATACGTTGATTGCTCCAACGGACAGCGAAATCATCGCTTAGGAGTGTGCTATGCGCCTTCCAGCCGTGGTCGCAAGCCTTCTCGCAGTAATTTTTGTCGCCGGTTGCGCCTCGACCGTCTCTCCTCTGTACCTCAAAACCGATGCCGTCACGGACCCCGTCATTGTCGGCACTTGGACGAGCACAGATAAAGACAATCCAGGCACCGTTCGCATTGAAGCTATGAAGGACGGCTCGTATGAGGTCAGCTTGCTCGGGGACAAATCAGCGGATGCTGCGGTCTACGATGCGCGATTGGTCAAGCTCGGCGGCGCGTCCTTCGCCGATTTGCTTCTGACCAAACTCCATCGCAATGGTGAGGATGTCGACCTTCCCTGGGGCGCCGTCCCGCTGCACCAGATTGTGAAGTATCAAGTCGCCGGCGACGATCTCACACTTTCTCTCATTGGCAACGATGCGCTGCGCAACTCCGCACGGCAGCCCGGCTTTCCCCTTCGATTCCAGGATACGAAAGAGAACGGCGATCTCGTGATTCTTTCCAGTACCGACGAGCTTCGCCGCTATTTTTCATCGCATCCCGCCGGCATTTTCGGCGACGCCGGCCACTTCAAGCGCCAGCACTGACGCGCAACCGAAACTCCAGGTTTATGAAGCCTTCTCCAGCGAAATCGTTCCTCTCGTCGTCCGCAGCATCATGCGCGCCCCGCCCTGATTAATTTTTCCTGTGATGTGCGCGCCTGTGCGCCCTACTCTTCCGCTCACGTCGTTCAGCTCCGCGCCGTTTTCATTCGTCGTCACTGGAAAATCGCAATGAAAATTCGCGCGCCTTCCGCCAACATATTCCAAATCCACGCCTGCCGTCGCCGGCATCCGCAACACAATGCTTCCTCTTTCTGTTTCTAAGTCCGCATTCCCCGTCAAACTCTTGGCTTCAATCACCGCGTCCGCTCGATTCGAAGTCAAATCCAGCCGCCCCTTAATGGCCACGTCCGACAGCCTCACGTCCCCGCGGTTCGTTTCGATGCGAATTCCGCCCTCCGTCGACCTAATCGCAATCCTCGATCGATTGCTCGAAATTCGAATGTCCCCGCGAATCGACGAAATCGCCATGTCCGGCCGATTGCCCTCCAGCTCCACATTCACCGCGCGCGGCGCCGCAATCGTCAGATCCACCTCGTCCCGCACGTTCGTGCAGAAAACGCAATTCCAGTCCGGATACTCCACTCTCACGCTCACATGGTTCGCCGCGCCATCGAAGTTCACCTTCGTTCCCGCCATCCACGCCTGCCGCTCTTTGTCGCTTCCTCCTTCGAATGTCTTCCGCACGCTCACCACCACTTGATTCGTTTCTGAACCCGTCACGTGTATCGTGCCTTTGCGGTTTTCCACCACTAGCGTCCCGCCAGCATTCATCGGGAAGCTCCGCTCAAACGATTCCGCATTCGCCTCTTGCGCCCCTTGCGCAAAAGCTCCCGGCGCACCTATCGCCAGCGCAACGATAAACACCACCCCCGCAACCGCCACCCAACTCATTCGCGTCTTCATCAACCCACCTCCGCCTGTCCATGAAACGCACTGCCAGCCCGAAATGTTCACCTAGCACGCCCTCTTTTCGGCTTTATCCTACATCACATCAGAACTCGTTTTGCTCCCCATCGCGCCTGCCGACCCGCCCGATCACTGGTGGGTCAGTTTGGATTTTCTTGATCGACAACGCAGCTCGCAGATCGCATTCAACCGGAATTTCACTCCACGCCGGATCAAGCTATACTGAAGAACTTCGCACGGAGATTTGAGCATGGCAAAACTCGTCTATGGATTGAGCCAGTCCCTCGACGGCTACGTCGACCACATGAAGCTTGGCCCGCCAGCGCCCGCGGCCTTCCGTCACTTCCTCGAGCTGGTCCGTGGCCTGACCGGTTTCATCTACGGTCGCCGCATGTACGAGATCATGCGTTATTGGGAGCAAGATTCTCCGGATTGGGACGCGGACGATCGCGAGTTCGCGGCGGCGTACCGGAGCAAGCCGAAGTGGGTCGTGTCTCATTCGCTCAAGTCCGTTGGCCCCAACGCCACTCTTCTCGCCAACGATTTCGAAAAGGTCATACGCAATCTGAAGGCCGAGTTGGCTGGCGAGATCCACGTTGGCGGACCAGCTCTGGCGCAAAGCCTCACTGAAGCCGGTCTTGTCGATGAATATCGGCTCTACCTTCGCCCCGTCGTGCTCGGTAGTGGCACGCCATTCTTCGCCGGTCCACGGCCGCCGCTCCACCTTCTGGCCAGCGATTTAATCGTCGATGACTTGCTTCGCTTGACCTTCGTTCCCGCTTAATCGCTCAACCCGCCCGGCGCACCGGCTCAAAAATTCAAACTGACCTGCTACCCTTGGAACCAACCTCTTTACACCTGTGAGATAATGTCACCAGCCGCGACCAAATTTGGCCGCGCACAACCGATGCCGGCATCCCTCCAGCTAGGCGGCCTCAATCCAGCCCCCCAAGGGTTCGCCCATGCCGCTAACCCCATTTCTAATCGCAACACCTTGCGATTTGAATCTTCCCTAAGTCATACAAAACAAAGCCCCGCCAAATTTCTAATCGCCACATTTCGAGACTTCTCCAGCAACCCGCGCGCGAATTTCCGCTCCCCTCGCCATTCCCGAAGCCGCGCCCTGGCCGCTTCATGGCGAAGTCGGATCGCCACCCACGCCGCAGCGGGCCCATGTCAGAGAACTGCCGCTCCTCCCCGCGCTTCTAATCGACCGGCGAAATTAGAAATTCCCGTAAGCTCCTTTGATTCAGTATCTTCACTTTTTCTAATCGATAATTTTTGCCGCCTTTTGACAAGCGATGCAGCGGCGACACCCTCTGGAACGGTCCTCTCTCACCTCCGTGGACGATCGTGCATTTGTGCTGCCCTCAAATTATTAGAAAATTCGCTAACCGCCCTAAAATCAGCCACATCACATTTTCTAATCGATAATTTTTTGCCACTTTTGCGATTCCGTTTTGCTTCCCAATCAAAATTTCTGCAGCCTTTTCCCTGCAAAGGAATCCAGCGCCTATGACTGACACGCCCGAACTTAAGAGAATGTCCCGCCCCCTCGCCGAAGTCGATCCCGAGGTCGCCACCGCCCTCCACGACGAAGTCCGCCGCCAGGCCACCGGCCTCGAACTCATCGCCTCGGAAAATTTCATCTCCGAAGCCGTCATGGAAGCCATGGGCTCCGTCTTCAGCAACAAATACGCCGAAGGCTACCCGGGCAAGCGCTATTACGGCGGATGCGAAAACGTCGACCGCGTCGAGCGTCTCGCCATCGAACGCGCCAAAAAACTTTTTGGCGCCGAGCACGCCAACGTGCAGGCGCATTCCGGCACGCAGGCCAACATTTCCGTGTACATGGCCGCGCTCCAGCCCGGCGATACGGTCCTCGGCATGAACCTTGCCCACGGCGGCCACCTCACTCACGGCCATCCACTCAATTTTTCCGGACGCACTTACAAATTCGTCCCCTACGGCGTCACCAAAGAAACCGAGCAGATCGATTACGACGAAGTCGAACGCC
>DAIRCW010000239.1:0-4179 GCA_036796475.1 Candidatus Acidiferrales bacterium
TGATGATGAAGAGGATGAATTCGACGTTGCGACGGGCATTCGAGTGGTCATTTTCGGTCCTTTGCGGTGATTGGCGGGATCTAGCGCAGAAATATTTTTGGTGACGCGTGCAAACTGCTTGCAAATCCCGGCGGCGCATTTTCTAACCGCGAATGCGCGCGAGTCAAGCGCAAGTCGATTTTTTCAGAGTGACTTCTACTGGACTTCGAGGGTGAGCGATTGCGTTTTCTTTTGGCGCTTGGCGTCTACGATCGTCAGCGTGTACGTGGTGGATTTTTTCGGGGAAATGGAAACGCAGCGGCCCACGGAGGGCCAGATGCCTTCCGAAGGCTTGGGATCAATGGCGACGGAAGCGGCGTTGGCCACGCCGTAGCAAAGCTCGGCGGAGTCGCCGCGATGAATCACTCCGGGCGAAGCATAAAAACTCATAATCTGAAAGCTGCTGCCGCCCAAGCCTTCGACGACGGCGCGCGCGTTCCTGCGCTGCTGCTCGGCGGCTTTTTCGGCGATGTCGCGGCTCTCCTGCCAGCGCGCATAAAAAATTCCGGCAATCACCAGCGCGACGATGACCACGAGAATCCACGAAAGCCGGAAGAATTTTCGCAGGCTGAACTTTCCGCTGGAATCCTCCGGCGCGCCAGCGCTGCGGTTTGCGCCCTTCAGGTCGTCGAACATTTTCGCTCCGGCGAAATCACTGGTACTTCACGGTCGTTGGACGCGCGTCGGTTTCTCCGTTCAGCCAAATGTAAAGAAACGCGCCGGGATTCGGCGGCGGCCAGGGCATGGCGACTTTGAGCGTCTGTTCACCGGGCCGGCCGGGGACGGGCGTGGGAATGTTTTCGACCGGCGCGCCATTTTTGCCGTCCCATCCGGTTTTGGTAATTTCCTGCAAGTCTTGACCTGTCAGAATGGCCGCGTAAAGCGCATCGCTCACTTTTTCATCCGTGAGCGTAAATTTATCAATTCGCGGGAGGCGTATGATTTGCCCGAGAAAATATGGATCCGACGCGCCCGTGGAATCGTCGGTGAGCGTGGCCATCAGCGCGCAGCCGGAGCGGCCGATTTCGCCGGCGTTCACGGAAAGAAAGAGCATGCCGTTGCCGGCGGAATCGAGTTCATCGCCGAGCTTGTGCTGGCCGGGCGCGATCTCGAGCGCGTCGCGCGTGTCGTCCGCTGACTGGCATTCGAGCCGCAAACGCGAACGGTAATCGAAATTCGCGCCCTGAATTGAAAAGCTGACCGCCGAACTTGCAGGGATTTCCTTGTCGCGCAGTTCCACGCCGCCTTCGGCAGCATAGGATTTTCTCGCACTCAGGATTTTCGGGCGCGGGCCGGCGACGCGTAGCGCATCGGAAAAGTCGAGCGGCTCACCGATGCCTGTGACGTAAACCTTGGCGCTGATGAGCGCGCCCTTTTTCGCATTGGGATTGAGGCGAATCGTCGCGCTGCGCTCGGTGGCGTTTGCGGCGCCGGCAGCGGGATTTTCTGCAGCGAGCGTCCACGTGGCGTCATCGCTGGTAATTTTTTCGATATGATCGAGCGCGGTGCCGTGGAGTTCAAGCGTTTGCTGAGTTTCGCCAACGTTTACGCGCAGCGGAAGATTCGCCAGCGTGGGATTCGGCGGATGCACGGTGACGGGAATCTCATGCGCTTTGCCGTTGAGCTGCGTGAGTTGCAACAGATACGCGCCGGGCGCGAGATGGCTGGCATCCACGTCGGCTGCTACGCTGTGCTGCGCGCCGGACTCGTTCGCAAATGAAAACGGCAAGCGCGAAACAAGCGTGCGAGAACCTGCCGCGCGCAATAGAGCCACTTCGCGCAGGAATTCGAAATCTGGGCCATCTATGCCCACTTTAACCGCGCCCGCGCCGCTGACCAGATGATCGCGCGAGGCGTTCGAGATTTTCGCGGTGGAGTAGTCCGCGAAATTCACCACGTCGAGAGTGCCGCCAATGCTCATCGGTGTCCAATCCCACTTTGCGGAAAGATGATATTGACCGGGCGAGAGTTTCGCGTGCGTAAGGTCGAGCGCCAGCAAATCGCTTTGCGGGCCGATGCTGACTTTCGCGGGAACGGAAATATCCGTGGCGCCGGCGACCAAATGCCAATCGCGCGCGCGTGTGAGCAAACGCAACTGCGATTCGCTCGCGCATTTAATTTCGATGGACGAATTCCACGCCGCGGGAATGCGCGCGTTCTGCACGATGTTCGCGGAAGGCGCTCCAGCATTGGGCACCGGCAACGCCCAAAGATACGCAATACGCGTGTGCGGCTTGGCCGGAGCGTTGCCCGCGCAAAGATTCATGCCCGCCGGAGGTTTCTGTTCCGCGAGCGCGGTGCGAAATTCCGCGCGCGGAAAAAGCGTAGCGTGCAACTGCGCGAGCAAAGCCGCTCCTCCGGCGGCAAGTCCAAACTGCGGCCCCATGAAAAATGTAGCGACAGAAGCCGCCAGTCCCGTGGACTGCTGTGTAACCGAACTTTGCGCCAGCGGATCGCCCGAGAATGCGGGCGTCAGCGCTCGCAGAAGCTGCTGTGCTTGCTGATCGGAAGACGTGCTGCTGTTCACCGCCGGCAGGTTCACGCCGTACTGTTTTGAAAATTCGCCCAGCGCGACTTGCACGTTACCGGATTGCGTCGGCGCGTTCTGATATTTCGAAAGCGTCTGCACCAGCGCCTCAACTTTCGAGGATTGCTCGACGTAATCGCTCAACTTCAGCACCAGCTGCGGATTTTTCTTCACCAGCTTGTTGATTTTTCCTTCGTCCAAACCATGCGGACCGAAAACCACAGCAACAATTGAAGCGCGCACCGGCACGGTCCATTCCGCCGGAGCTTTAGCAGGCTTCACATCGAGAACAGCAATGTGCCCCGCATCCTTTCCGGAAGCCGCCGCGAGCACGATTCCGATTTTGGCGTCGCCGTCGGATTTCTTCGAGAGCGGAACGGGCTCATACTTCAATTTTTCTCCCGGCTCGATGACGTTCACTTCGCTCAATGGCAGCGCTTCGCCCGATTTTGACGGCTCGACCAGCAGACGGAATTGCGCCACCGGCTTGCCCGCCGGGCATGACGGCGCCGTGGCGGCAAACGCCGGAGCAACTCCGATGGTCACAGCCAAAATCGAGAGAACAGTTCCACGCATCCGCAAAAAATCCCTCCCGTTGAATTATTTTCGGTCGTAACGTTCGCTAAATTTCGCTACTGCGTCCGCGCATGGGCGCATGCAAATCAATTACGGCTGCAGAACTTCAGATCGAGTGTTTCGATTCGACATCCTACGGCGAAGTTGTCCCTGAGGGCTGAGCGTTGTGCGCGAAAAATCATACCGCATAGAGCGCGAAATGGCAGCCTGCAGTTGAAATTTTTGCGCGAGGCGTGAGCTTAAGGTTATCCGGTGCTGCTTGCATCCAAACCGCCCGGCGTTCATCCAAATTCAGACGGGCGGGCTTATCGTAAAATCCAGCGCGCCCAACAATGACCATTTCGACGATATTGAAACAAATGGAGATTCACACATGACCACATACGATCGCGTTTTGCCGCTCATAGGCCGCATCCTCATCAGCGTGATTTTCCTTTTCAGCGGATTTGGAAAGCTCGCTTCCTTCAGCTCTTCCGCCGCGTTTCTCGCGTCGAAGCATTTTCCAATTCCATCGGCCATGCTCGCCGGCGCGATAATCGTCGAGATTGTCGGCGGCCTTTGCCTGGTTTTCGGATTCAAAGCGCGCATCGCCGCATTCATCATGTTTCTGTATTTGATTCCTGCCACGCTGGTCTTTCACAACTTTTGGGCGCTGCAAGGGGCCGCGCGCGCAAACAATCAGGTTCACTTTCTTAAGAACATCGCCATCATGGGCGGTCTGCTCATGGTTTCCGCGTACGGCCCAGGCAAACTTTCGATCGACGGCCGCAGCGCCTCGAAGCAGGCCGGAGCTTAATCCCCATGGAAAAGCCCGCGAAAACGCAATTCCCCATTCATGAACTGCTGCGCCGCCGCTGGAGCCCGCGCGCATTTTCGCCGCGCAGCGTCGAACCCGAAATTCTCCGCAGCCTGTTCGAAGCCGCGCGCTGGGCGCCGTCTTCCGGCAATCAGCAGCCCTGGCGCTTCCTCATCGCGCGCAAAGACGAACCCGCTGAATTCGACCGCATGCTCCATTGCCTAACGGACGGAAACATTGC
>DAIRCW010000240.1:0-692 GCA_036796475.1 Candidatus Acidiferrales bacterium
TTGCGAAGAAGCACGCTAGCAAGAGATTCGCTTTTAGGCAACAAAAAGAGGCGCCCGCGTTCAGCAAGCGCCTCATCCTGCCTTTTGCTTTTGACTTCCGTTATGCGAACGCCCCACCGGACCTGACCAGGATCTTGCCGTGTTCTTCAGCCGTCCTACAGCTCCTGCCCGTTCTTGCCCACCATCTTGCGCAAATCAAAGTTTGCACCAAGATGAGCCAGCTTGAGTTTGCATTCGAAATGCGCCTCTTTGTCATTCGGCGCAATCACCGGCTTGCCGTCCGTCCCTTGCTTCGGGAACGAAAAGAGCACTCCTGTGACGCCTCCGCCAGTGGGCGATTTCACAATTTCCACCTGCGCGGGCGCCACCTTCTCCTTCGAGGGCTTAACCTCCATAAACGCCTTCGACTTCAGCGTGTCATTCGTCTCCTGTGCAAACGGAGTCATATCCGGTCCGAATACGAATACCTGATAGACGTTCGGCTGCTGATCCACATACTGCTGCAGTTGCGACTGCGACGCCTTGCCGCTCAACATGGCTTGGCGCGCTACCGCATCTCGAATCGTCTGCGCCGAATTCCACCGGATCACGTACGTAACGTTTCGCCCTTCCGCCGTGTCTCCCTGTCCACCACCCATGCCCGGCTGTTGACCTCCTGCGCCCTGCGCGCCACCACCTCCGCCAGCTCGTCG
>DAIRCW010000240.1:702-4177 GCA_036796475.1 Candidatus Acidiferrales bacterium
GCCCTGCGCCCCCCCCCCCCCGCCATAAGACCCGCCTCCGCCGCCGCCCATTGGCCTGCCGCTTCCGCCGCCCATTGTTCCGCCCTGGGGTGGCTGGCTTTGCTGCGGCTGCCCTTCCGGCTGCGCGCCCGGATTTTGCATTCCTTGCGACCCGCCCCACGACGCCAACACCGTAGTTTCCTTTATCCATGGCGAGTGCTGTAGAATCTCGCGCACATCATTCTCATTCCATTGTTGATAAGGCTTCGACATCCAAACCTGGCTGGCGCCGTATGCCAGCCCAAAAGTAGCAAGGACGCCTACCATAGATAGAATCGCTCTTCGCATTGCGTTCCTCCGGACTTCAATTGTCAAAACGGATTTGCGGCGGTTGCGAATACTGCGAACCTGCGCCGCAAGCGGACCGGCTCAACTTCTATTGTTAGCACTTTTACTTGGAACGCGCAACGCGGCTTTAACCTGCTCGGCGGCTCAGCTTTGAATCGTTAACATGCCAGCGAAGAAACTCGGTTTTGTCAGGGCATGGCTTCAGCCGTGCCCTAAGGTGTGCGGCTCGTAGACCCTGGGCTTCACCCCAGGGCGCGAAGCGCCAGAGGTGAGTCGTTTGGTTTTGCGGCCCGCGTTAGCGCGGCATCTCAGTGAAATGGCTCTGCTTGGGCAGTTTTTCCAGCCGGTAGATCGGCTTCTGATAAGCCTCAAAGTAATTCCGCATCATCAGCTCACCGACAAGCCCCACCGCGAGAAATTGCAGCCCGAAAAGGCACAGCAGCGCCCCAAAAATCATCAGCGGCCCATGCTGCAGAAAAATCTGCGCATGCGTGAGGATTTTTTTGAGGAAAAGCACCAGCAAAATCACCGCGCCGGAGAAAAAGCACAGCATCCCCGCAGGACCAAAAAAGTGAAGCGGTCGGAGCATATACCGCAGCATGAATCGAATTGTGATTAAGTCGAAGAAAACGCGGAACGTCCGCGATAGCCCGTAATGTGACTTGCCCTGCGGACGCGGAATATTCCGAATCGGCACCTCCAGGACTTTCGCGCCATTCAGCGACGCCAGCGCCGGTATGAACCGGTGCAACTCCCCATAGAGCCGCACATCCTTAATCGTTTCGCGCCGGTAAACCTTAAAAGTCGTCCCGAAGTCGTGGATATTCACGCCCGAGAGCTTCGCCATCGCCCAATTCGCGATGCGCGACGGAATCCGCCGGAAAAACAGATTATCCACGCGCTTCTGCCGCCATCCGCTGACGATATCCGCGTCCGTCGAAAGCAGCGTATCAATCAAACCGGGAATGTCCGACGGATCGTGCTGCAGATCCCCGTCCATCGACAGCACCACATCTCCCGCCGCGTGGTCGAATCCCGCCGCGAGCGCCACCGTCTGCCCGTAATTCCTCTTAAGCCGCAGAAAAACGACGCGGTTATCCACCTCCGCGAGCTTCGCCAAAATTTCCGGAGTGCCGTCGCTGCTGTGATCGTCCACAAAAATAAATTCAACCGGATCATACCGCCCCGTCATGATCTCCGAGAGTCGCCGGTGCAACTCGCGAAGCGACGTCGCCTCGTTGAGCACAGGAATCACCACCGAAAATCTCGGCCGGATGATTTCGTTGTCGCGAACGACCGTCAATTCAGCCCTCGATAATCAATCAGCTCAATATTTTGCCGCTGCAACGCCTCGCGAACCGCCGGATCCGTCAGCGCTTCCAGTTCCACTTCGCGTTGGCGCTTCAGCCGCGTCGCCGATCTCTCCAGTTCCGCGTCGCATTCCCCGGGGTGGCACATCAGTTCCGTAACTCCTTCTCCGATGGAGCTTATCATGGAGAACAGCGCATCGCGATCCAGCGTGCCGGTTGCAGCAACACCCAAAAACCGGTCCGGCGTGCGCAGATTCCCCTCCGCCGCTATCCTCCGGAACTTCCCCGCCGTTGTATGAGCAACTGAAGCCATCGCTACCTGTCCAACCGATGCTCGCCCCCTCGCCGCAAAAGCAAACAGCGTTCCAAAGTCCTCATACGGTTTCCGGACGCGCCGAATCCCAAATTCTCCCGCCACCGCCGCAACCTGCTCCATCACTTGTGGCTGCAAATGCGTATGCTTGTGGCAATCCACATGCGTAGGCTCAATCCCCGCCTCCACCACCCGCTGGATCTGCGCCCGGAGCTCGCGCGCAACCTCTTTTGGTTCAATCGAACGCGCCCATAATTTCCTCAGCAGCGCGCCCAAACTGGCCGGCAAATTGCCCTCCGCATCCGCCAGGCTTGGAATTTCCCGCGCAGGAGCCACACATTTCCCCCCCACCAGCACAAGATGAACTCCAACTCCAAGTTGCGGATTCATTTTCGCGCAAGCCACCGCATCTTCAAACGCGCCGCCATTCGCCATGATCGTCGCGCTCGTCACAATTCCGTCCTTGCAACTGCTCACAATTCCACGGTTTACGCTCCGCGTGTAGCCAAAGTCGTCGGCATTCACGATCAGTTTTTTCATGGAAAATTTGCGGCGCGTAGCGCGCGGCGGGCATCATAACACGCCTAAAACAGGAACAATCTGGGAAGAAAATTCCACTTCGGCATCAGCACACAGCAATTTCATTACAATTTTTTTTCATTGCGACAAAGTTTTCAACAGTTGTGTTGAAAACCTTGTGGAAATTCCATCTCACCACATCCTAAGAGCGGACAATTCAATTCAATATGCTCTTTGCACAAGAATAGGGCAATCCTGTATTTTCTGTCAGGGAAACTGCTGACACATTTTGGCGATACGCAAAACAGAAAGGAGGGAAACAAACGGAAATTTCGGAGCGTCTCGCGACCGATAGGTAAACTCAAAGAACTTCGCGCAGTAATAAACTAGTACCAGTGTGCCGGCGGCTCCAGCTTGATCGTGATCTTCTGCTCCGCCTCGTTCAGTTCGTAGTACCTGCCGAAAGGCTTCCAGCCGTCCTTCACCACCTGAATCAAAATCTTCCTCCGCGGCACATCCTTGACGAAAGCCACTCCCTTCATGTCTGTCTTGAGGTCGAACTCCATCTGCCGATCATGCCGCAGGAACCGTGGCTCGTCCCAGTGCAGGTAAACGCTGGCGTTATCGATCGGTTTCTCTTTTGGCCCGCCGATTACCATCACTTGCAGCGCCGTAACCGCATCCTTCGGATTCTCCGCCGACTTATCCTTCTTATCCGCCTTACCAGACTGCGCCATTGCCGCCGAAACGAGGAGGCAAGCCGCGGCGAACGCAATGATGAAAGCTCCCGCAAACGAGAGCGTAAAGGAGAATTTTTTCATTTCGATTTGCCATTCAGGCGCTCCGCCTTTCGCTCGCCTCGATGGCCGAAAGCATTTTCTCACAGTCAGCCCCAATAGGCACATCGAAACAAATGAACCAGACTGGCGATTAGCAATCCTCATGCGGGGTCAGTTTGAATTTTCTTGATCGTGACACAAGCAGTCAAAATTCAAACTGACCCACC
>DAIRCW010000241.1:0-4170 GCA_036796475.1 Candidatus Acidiferrales bacterium
CGTCGAAGACTTCGTCCGCGACCTCCTTACCCTCATCGAATCCCCGCAGACGGCGTCAGAAAAGCCCACTCCGCAGTCATCGCTAGTCACTGAAAAATCGGCCTAAAAACGCTGCGACATCACGCGAAAACATCACGGAACATGCACAAAAAGCGACGGTAGTTGACAAGCGTCAAATAGTCTAAGCCTATTATATTCAATACGTTAAGCATTAAATGAGAGACTGCCGAACATTCACTCGGTTCGCAGTAAGTCTTTTAACATCAATCGCTTAAATGGCTCTTTCGCGCCTGAAACAGCCCTTTTTCACGATTTTCCCGCTCTAGCACTGGATCGCGCCGGCACCTTCGCCTGCGCCCCCGTCCACAACCGATACCCGCCCCGGAACGCATTCTCGTTGTCCCCTCGTTCCGTGCCCTCCGGCAATTTCTTTAATTTCTTGACGTTCCCGCCGCCCAGCACCACATAATCCGGCTCCAGCGCCGCCCGCAGCCGCTCCACAATGTCCTCAACGTGCCTCCGCCACTTCTTCTTCCCCATCTTTTCCAGCCCCCGCACGCCTATGTAATCTTCGTAAGTCTTCCCTTTTCTATACGGTAGATGTGCCAGCTCCATCGGCTGCACGATCCCGTCAACCACCATCGCCGACCCCAGTCCCGTCCCCAACCCCAGAAAAAGCATCCTCCCGCCATGATAACTGCCCAGCGCCTGCATCGCCGCATCATTAACAATCTTAACGGGTTTACCCAACACCTTGCGATAATCAAACCCCACCCATCCGGCACCAAGATTGTGCGGCTCGTGCAGCGGCTTGCCCAGCACCACCGGACCCGGATACCCCATCGAAATCACGTCGTACTTCCACCCCCGCGCCATTTTTTTTACCGCCGCCACCATTTTTGCCGGCGTCATCTCCTTTCCGGAGTTCACTTTACGCTCCGCGCGCTGCCCCGTCGCCCGCACTTTGACGTGCGTCCCGCCCACATCGATCACCAGAATTTTTCGACGTGCCAAGCTGCCGGTTTTCGCCAACGGTGCCTCCGTTTGCTTCCCGCAGAAATTGATTCTACCAAGATCGCGAGCCTGAGAGAGATTCCAAATTCTTGGTTGAATGTCTACCCTGAACTGTGGTAGAAAGTCTACCATGCAAAATAAAGAAACGAGAGAACGCCTCGAACTCATGCAGGGCACGCTGGACATGCTCATTCTGCGCACGCTTCGCCTCGGACCGGCTCACGGCCATGAAATCGCCAAGCACATCCAGCGCACCACCGACGACGTTCTGCAGGTCGAGCACGGCTCGCTTTATCCCGCGCTGCATCGCCTGGAACGCAAAGGCTGGCTCAGCGCCAAGTGGGAAACACCGCGCGGCGGCAAGCGCGACTTCAAGTATTACCGGCTCACCGCGGCGGGCAAAAAGCAGCTCCTTGCCGAGCACTCCAAATGGCAGCGTCTCGTCGCAACCATTGGCCGCGTGATGGAACCTGCCGGTTAGGCTGCTGCCGATGCGGCTGATGACGGAGCCGTCGATTGATGACGTCGCCGGTGTGCGGCTGATGAGTCCGCCGGTGAGGCGGCTAATAAACGAGGAGGGATGGGATGTCCATCCTACGCAAACTCGATTCGTGGCTTCGCTGCTTACCGTGGTATCGCCGCGGCGCTCGCGATGCTGATCTCGAGCGCGAGTTGCGCGACCATCTCGACCTCGAAGCCGAAGAACAGCAGGCCTCCGGACTTTCTGCGCGACAAGCCGACTATGCCGCGCATCGCGCTCTCGGCAACACGCTGAAGATCGAAGAGGACGTGCGCGCGGCGTGGGGCCTCCACTGGCTCGAGACGCTCGCGCAAGACATGCGTTACGCCCTGCGCATGCTGCGCAAATCCGCGGGCTTCACCGCTGTCGCCGTGCTCACCCTCGCTCTCGGCATCGGCGCCAACACTACGATTCTCAGCGTATTCAGCGGCATGATCTTGCGCAAACCGCCCGTGCGCGACCCGAATGGCCTTCTCGCCATTACCAGCAAAAATCCTGCGAATGTTTTCGCCGCAGACCGGTCTCGAGTTTCCGCCGTGGATTATTTGGATTGGCGCGCGCAAGCCGACGATTTCAGCGGCATGGCCGCCGCGTATTATGACGATTTCACGATTAGCGGTACCGGGCTTAGTCCGGAATTTGTATCCGGCGCGCGCGTTTCAGCGAACTTTTTTCAGCTCATGGAGGCGCATGCTGTTCTCGGGCGGACCATCCTGCCCGGTGAAGACCAAGCCGGCAAGGATCTAATAAGCGCGCAGTTATGGAAAGGAGCGTTCGCAGGCGATCCAAAGATTCTTGGCCGAACGATTAAAATCAACGGCAACAATCACACGATTGTCGGCGTGATGCCGCAAGATTTCAGCCTCTATGATTCGCCCTCGCAGGTTTGGTTTCCGCTGATTTTCTCGGCTGATGAATTAGGTCCCGGAAAACGCGGCTTCCGCTTCTTGCGAGTCTTTGCGCGTCTGAAGCCCGGCGTTCGCATTTCGGAAGCCGCCGCGCAGATGAACGCCATCGCCCAGCGGATTGCCACGGCTCATCCCGACACCAACAAAGATTGGGGCGCTCGCGTGATGACCGACCAGCAATACGTCATCAGCGATTGGAATGCCTCGCGTCCGCTCTCTCTGCTGCTGTGCGCGGTGGGTTTCGTTCTGCTGATCGCCTGCGCCAACGTGGCCAGCATGCTTCTGGCGCGAAACACCGGCCGCGTGCAGGAATTTTCCATTCGCGCCGTGCTTGGCGCGGGGAGACTCAGGCTCGTTCGTCAGCTTTTCACCGAATGCCTGTTGCTATCCATCGGTGGCGCGGCCCTGGGCATTCTATTTGCCTATGGCGGCATTCAGGCGGTTGTGTCGCAGTTCAACTGGAATCCGGTTGTGCTCGCCTTTGGCAGGACCATTGGCATCGACCTGCGCGTTCTCGCGCTTACGGCGGCAATTTCGATCGGAGTTGCGCTCCTCGTCGGCATTGCTCCCGCCGTGCGCCTCGCCCGCGGCGAATTCGCCGGCCGTTTGAAACAAGAGGCGCGCGGGTTAACCGCCACGCACCAGCGCCACAAGCTGCAACGCTTTCTTGTGACTGGGCAGATCGCGTTGTCGCTGATTTTGCTGACTGGTGCGGGCCTATTCGTTCAAAATTTTGTGGCCGAGATTCGAGCCGCTACCGGGCTCGACTCGCGCAATGTGCTGACAGCCTCGGTATCGCTGCGCGGGCTCGAGTATTACAACGAGCCTCAGCGCCAATCTTCGTTTTTCGAAGAGTCGCTGCGCCAAATCCGGCAATCGCCCGAAGCCGAATCTGTCGCTGCAACCAGCACACTGCCGTTTGACTTTCCGGATCAAACACACTTTGTCATCGAAGGTCATCCCGTTCCCAGACCCGCCGATCTGCCGTGGAGCGACTACACCGTTGTCAGTCCTGACTATTTTCGCTCGCTGCGAATCCCGTTGTTGCAGGGGCGTGAATTCGCAGCGTCGGATGGGGCGAATACCGCTCCCGTAGCCATCATTGACACCGCTTTTGCGAAAAGATACTTCGCAGGCGAAAATCCCGTGGGCCGGCATCTTCGCATCGCCGCGAAAAACCGGCCGCAAGATCAATGGATCCAGATCATCGGCGTGGTCGGCCACGTCGACGACTTTTTGGGCGAGCAGCATCCTCGTCCACATATTTTCGAACCCTTTCTAGCGCATCCCGCAAACGAAATGAGTTTCGTCGTGCGCACCAGAACAGAGCCCGCAATTTTTGCCGGGGCGCTGCGGCAAGCCATTTGGGCTGTAGATGCCAATCAGGCGATCAACAGCGTGAAAACAATGGATCGCGTCATCGCGGACTCATCTCAGGGCGACAACATCATGGCCGAATGGATGGCCGCCTTCGCGATGATCGCGCTCCTGCTGGCGGCGATGGGAATCTACGGTGTGCTTTCGTATCTCGTGGCTCAGCGTACGCACGAAATCGGCATACGCATGGCCCTCGGCGCGGAACGCCGCAGCGTCCTTCGGCTGGTCATGCGCAACGGCGCGCTCTTGATCGTCGCCGGCGCGGGCGTGGGATGCCTTGTCTCGATTCTGCTGCCGCGGCTGATTGGCGCGGTGATCAGCGGCCTCGGAGTGCATCAATGGGGAGCGCTC
>DAIRCW010000242.1:0-4136 GCA_036796475.1 Candidatus Acidiferrales bacterium
GCGCCTTCCGCAACGCGCACGCCTGTCACGCGGGATTTCGCCGCGTCCAGTTCGAGCCCGGTGACGGAGACACCGCAGCGCTGCTGAACATTTTTCAGAGCAGCCACTCTGCGGCGGATATGCAATTCGAGAAGCGGGCGCGTTTGAACGCAGCCAACCACGCCGATTTTATTGCGCATTCGCCAGGAGCCGTTGCCAAACCAGAGAATATCGTGGCCCACATCCGAGAGGCGTGAACCCTGCGCGGTCAAATCTTCGACGATGCCGGGGAAAAAGGATTTGAGCACATCGAAACCGCCGGCGAGCACGCCGTGAACGTGGCGTCCCTGGGGAACACCTTTACGCGGCGTGGGCGAATCGGGCGGAGCATCGCGGTCAATGACAGTGACGCTTTCCGCGAAGTCCGAAAGGGCGCGCGCGGCCAGCAGTCCCGCGACGCTTGCGCCGATCACGACGGCTCGCATGGGATTTCCTTTTCGAGAAACGCACAGGGCCCAGAATGGCCGGAATATTATCACAATCGAGCGGGAGAGGGTTGAGCGCGTTAAGAAGCGGGATGGGCGGCGTCTATGTCGTTCGATTGTGCGGCGACTTTGCCGGACGGAAGGCGAAAACGAACGCGGAAGATTCCGGCGATGGCGACGGCGGCGAGGAGCATCACGATGGGATCAATGGGCAAGCGATAACGGGGGAGAGCAAGCGTTAAGTAATACGCCCACGGAAAAATGAGCGGGAAAGCGGCTAACGGGACGAGATAGATGCTGCGGCGCGCGCCGAGCAGAATGATGCCGGCGAGCGCGGCGATTCCCGCAAAAATATTGAAGAGCAAAACGTAGTCGAACCATGCTGAATCGCTCTGCTGGAGATCGCGCCAGGGCTGGGCGGTGCCTCCCGACCAAATGGAAACGAAGCGCAGCCAGGACATATGGGCGACGTGGCCGGGATTCGCTTCGATGTAGCGCAAGGCTTCGCGTTTTTTCTCGCGCATGTAATTCATTTCGCCCATGGCGATGTACTGCTGGCGCTCGGCTTCGTCGTTGATGGGATGGAGAGTGCCAAGCCACGGCGGTTGCGCTTGGGGATTATTGCCGAGCCAGAGCTGGAGTCCGAGAACGGAACGAAGCGGGACGAAGCGGTGAAAGACGGAGTAATTGCGCATGGTCCAAGGCAGGCAGCAGAGCAGCGCGACGGCGAGGGCGAGCACGGGGAGAATGAGCCAGGCGTGGCGTTCTTTGTGCGCGCGCCAGGCGAGCCAGAGGAGCAGAAAGGGCAGAACGGAAAGCAAAGTGGGATTGGTCATTAGCGTGAAGCCCCAGAGCAGGCCGTAGCCGATCCAGTCGATGGGACGGTCGGATTCGGCGAGTTCCAAGGTGGCCCAGAGGATTATCGCGGCGAGCAGGCCGGAGAGGCAGGCTTCCCACATGCTCTCGTAGGTGAGCAGAATGCTGTTTGGAAAAATGGCCCACAGCCATGCGGCGCCTGCTCCGAGTCCCACGCCGGCGATTTTTCTGCCCGCGTAGAAAATGGGAATGCAGGCGAGGCTGACGAAGAGAATGTTGAGCGCAGCAGCGGCGAGAAACGAATTGAACGTGTAGATTCCGAAAAGGTGAAACACGGAGGCGAGCAGGCCGGGGTAGACGGGAGTCATCCAGGCGGTGGGGCCGGTCGAGATGCGAAAGGGCGAGCTGAAGCCGTGGCCCTGCGCGAGCGAGACGGCGATGTCCGCCGATTCGTACATGAACGGGATGACGCTGAGGGCTTGGTGCGAATGGCTATCGACGTAACTCCACAGGAAAGCGCCGCGGAGGAGAAGGGCCACGATAACGATGAGCCTGAGCGAGCGAAATGCACGGAGGAATTTTCTCATCGCCTTCTCATCCGGGGCGGAGTTCCCAGCGGATTGGGACGTGCGTGCATGATTTTTAGGTTGCAGTCCAAAGATTATTTACACGCGCGCGGGCGAAACGTAAACTGAATTCCATCGAGCGGGTGCGGTGGTGGCAGCGATGGCGCGAAAGCGGAAAAAGCAGAAATTTGAAAAGGGAACGGAAGCGCGGCGGATTGCGCGCGAGCACGTTGGGACGCCGCCGGCGGAGCGCGTCATTCCGGATCGGCGGAAAAAGCCGCCGAAGCATAAGAAGGCGGTATTGGAAGAGGACTTCCTGTAGGCGTTGGAATTCGCGCTGAGGATTTTTCAGGTCCCGACCGGAACCTAGCGTTTGGAGCCTCAACCCGGGCGGTATTCGGGGACTTTTTCCCCGGGCAGGAAAACGGGATGAGCGGGTCTGCCGGAGGCCTTGGACAATTCCGAAGAAATTTTTTCGAGATCGCGTTTGCTGAAACCAACCGAGGCAGTTTGGACTTTCCCGTCCGGCTGAATCAGAAAAATGCTTGGGACGTTGGTGAGGCCGTACTGCTTGGACGTTTTGTAACCGTCCGCGTCGATAAGGGAAGGGAATTTCACGCCAAATTCGTTCATGAACTCGCCCGTGCCGGAAACGTCGTCCTGCGAAATGCCCCAAAAAGTGACGTTGGAATCGCCGTAGGCTTCGTAGATGCGTTCAAGAAATGGGAAAGTGAACTGGCAGACGGGGCAGCTGATTTTGTAAAACGCGGCGAGCACCGGGCCTTTTTTTAGCGCGTCGGATAAAGAGTAGCTCTGGCCGTTCATGCCGCCGAGCGCGAAAAGCGGCGCAGCGGCTCCGGCGCTAATTGTGGACATTCCTCTCGCCCTCCGAATCCAGCGAAACAGACGTTTCAGGTGCATTCATCTGATTGTAACAAAGGGCCGCAGGATGCACAAAAATGCAGTGCGTGGAGACGACTGGTCAGCGCAGAAAAGCGGCGGCGGTTTTGAGGAACTCAGGCCAGCGAGAGCCGATCACAGGACCGTGACCGGCATTGGGAACGACCCAGAGGCTGGCGTTGGGTATCGCCTTGTACATTTCGATTGAAATTTCGACGGGATAAAGCGGGTCGCGGTCGCCCTGCACGATCAGAGTCCGAGCTTTAATTGTTGAAAGATAAGGCGGAGTGAAATTCATGTCGTCATAGCTGTCCGCGAAGGCCGTGGTGCTTACGAGCAAGGCTTTCACCTGCTCGTTTCCACCGGGATGATTTCGGCGCAAAACTTCGAGCTGCGATTCCGGCAACGAGTTCTGATATTGCCGCATTATGGTTCGCGCTGATGGCGGGAAGTAGGGAGTTGCGCTCACAAGAACCATGGCTTTGACGCGATCCGGTTGCCTCGTAGCCATGTGCAGCAAAATGTTGCCACCACCGCTAATTCCAATGCCCTTGAACACGCCAATTCCCAATTCGTCGAGCAAGGCAAAAACGTCAGTGGAGGCTTCGTCGTGGCGGAGCGGTTTTGAAAGCATGCTGGAGCGGCCATGACCGCGGAGATCGGGGATGATCAGTTGAAAGTTCTTGGTCAGTTCAGGAATGGAGGATTTCCAATCCTGACTTGTGCCGCTGAAACCGTGAAGCAGCACGAGAGGTTCGCCATTACCGTGGATTTCGCAATACAGCTGTATGCCATTGAGCCGGACTACACAGCCGGCCGGGTCCATTGTCATTCTCGTTGCCTCGTGAACGGATTTACGCGCAAAAAAAAACGCCCGCGCAGAGCGCGGACGCTTTTCGTTAAAGAATAAGTATACCTGCTGAACCGAGCCTGGGCAACAGGGAAATGAACCGGAATCAAGTCTTCGAAGTGTCGTTGAGCAATGGCCACCCTTGGCTCCAGCGGCCGGAAAACACAAACGAGTCCACGGGATTGCGCTTGCGCGGGGCGAGTTCGCGGTCGCGGAGTTTGCCCGAGAGCTGATCCGGCTCGCCGGGGTAGCCGAGCGCGAAACCGGCGACGGCTTCGAAACCTTCCGGTAGCGCGTACGTTTCGCGAATTTTGTCCACCAGAATCCCGCCCATTTGATGAACGAAAAGTCCGCGCGCGACGGCTTCGATGGTGAGCTGCGCAGCGGCTTGGCCAACGTCGTGAAATGCGTGGCGGTTCGGTTCGCCATTGTCCCATCGCAAATTCGCCACCGAAAACATCAGCACCGGAACGCCTTTGCACCACGCAATGTTTCCGTCCGTTAGGCAATGGAGCATGCGGTCGAATTCAGCGGGTTCGT
>DAIRCW010000243.1:0-4129 GCA_036796475.1 Candidatus Acidiferrales bacterium
GTCAGGGGAAAAAACCGGTGCAGTGTCAATATCCCGGACGAGCTGGCGAGGCGTGCCGCCGAGCGCGGGAATCTGGTAGAGATAACGAAAATTCGTGGTGGATTTATCGGAGCGCACGAACATGACGTAGTTGCCATCGGGCGTGAAACTGACGGCCACGAAGTGCGCTTGATCGGGCGGCAGCAATTGAACGCGGCTGCTGGTAGCTAATTGCTGCACCCAAAGACTTTCCTGAGCGCCATCGCGCAAAGCGTACACAATATAGCGGCGGTCGGGCGAGAGCGCTGCGGTGGTGGCGTTGCCGGTGTCAGTGACCTGGGAAATTTTCATGTTCTGCAAATTGAACCCGCGGGGATGGCTCCTCCAAAAATGAATCGCGGCAATGAGAAGGAGTACGAAAATGGCTGCGGCGGTGGTGGCAAGGTAAGACGATTTGCGATTCCTCGGCTCAACGGGCGCGAGCACGGCGGAAACTTTTGGGATGCTGCCAGATGTGCTGTCGCGCTTGAGGCGCTGCAAGTCGGAGCGAATATCTGCGGCGCTCTGATAACGCAGGTTGCGATCTTTTTCGAGCGCCTTACTGATGATGCGCTCGAGTTCCAGCGGCACCTCGGGATTGAGCCGCACCGGCGGAACGGGCACGCGATTCAGAATGGCATTGAAGATTTCCGCGGATGTCTGGCCACGGAAGGGAACGGCGCCGGTGACCATTTCGTAGAGAACGGCGCCGAAAGAAAAGAGATCGGTACGCGCGTCGAGTTCCTTGCCGAGAGCCTGCTCCGGCGACATGTAGGCGACCGTGCCGACGGTCGAGCCGGGACTGGTGAGATGCTCTTCGTCGAGCGTGACAGCAGTGGCCTGCGTGGCGAGAACGGAGGTTTGCGCTCCCACGCGCGCCGTTTGCTTGGCCAGGCCAAAATCGAGAACTTTGACGTCGTCGGAATTTGTGACGAAAACGTTGGCCGGCTTGATGTCGCGGTGAACGATGCCCTTGGTGTGCGCCGCGTCCAGCGCAGAGGCGATTTGCGCGCCGAGGTCGAGAGCGGTTTCGATGGGCAAAGGCCCGCCGCCGAGGCGATGCTTGAGGGTGTTGCCTTCGAGAAATTCCATGGCGATGAAAGGCTGGCCTTCAAACTCGTCCACGTCGTAAATGGTGCAGATATGCGCGTGGTTGATCGCCGAGGCGGCGCGAGCCTCGCGCTGGAAACGTTCGAGAGAGTAGCGATCGTGCGTGACTTCGTGTGGCAGGAATTTCAGCGCGACGAAGCGGCCGAGCTTGATGTCTTCGGCTTTGTACACCACGCCCATGCCGCCGCCTCCGATTTTTTCGAGGATGCGGTAATGGGAAATGGTCTGTCCAATGATGGAGCGGAGATCGGCCATGTGCGGGAATCATAGGATGCGTGTAGAGGCAAGTCAACGCGAGGCAGGGATATTCCGCGATGTGAGCGAGCGGGGACTGTTAAACGAAGCAAGAGTGCTATTGTGGCTTGTGCGTCAGCGGGCAAAGGAGTGAACCTTCGATGAGCGTGTTTGAAACAAGGCGGGAGGAGCTGGAGCATTACGAGACGATGATGGGGCCGCATCGCGGACGGCTGGCGGTGACGCTGGACCTGCTCACGAATGCGATGGTGCTCATCGGCCAGCATGGAATTTATTGCCGCAGCTCGGCGAATCCGCAGCAGGCGCCGATGGATATGCGGATTGTGAACGATGAGCTGCAGAGCGCGAAGCAGCTGATTCAGAGCGTAATGGAAAATTTGCGTAGGGAACGGGAAGCATGCCGGTAAACGAAGCGAGAGGCAATTATTGTGTTTGCAAAAAAGGATTTGAAGCGCGCTCGGCGGCGAGGGTGGTGGCGGGGCCGTGGCCGGGGAAAACGATGGTGTTCTCGGGGAGCGGGAGAAGTTTCAAACGAATCGAGCGGATGATTTCGGGATAGGAGCCGCCCCACAAATCGGTGCGTCCGATGGAGCCGGCAAAAAGAGTGTCGCCGGCGAAAAGGCGAGGTGCGTTCTCGGAAATTTCGTTCGAACGCCTGCCGGCGTGCGGCTCGGATTTTGGAGTTTCGTCCGGAGCGGAGACGGGTCGCAAGACTTCTGTGTTCGCGGGGAGCGGCAAATAGAGGCTGACGCTTCCGGGAGAATGTCCGGGCGTATGCAGGACGCGCATCTCGAAATTTCCCCAGTAAATGGAAGTGCCTTCGCGAAGCAGATCGTCAATGGTGCCAATCGGCGGCGGAGCGATGCCGAGAAATTGCGCCTGCAAGAACATTTGCTGATACATGGGAATGTCGGCTTCGTTCATCAACACGGGCGCGCTGGTCACATCGTGAAGGCGCTTCAGCCCGCCGACGTGATCAATGTGCGCGTGGGTGCTGACAATGGCTTTGACGGTGAGGCGATGCTTGACGATGAGGGCGAGGATGCGATCGACTTCGTCACCCGGGTCGATGACAACGGCTTCGCGCGTGGCGGGATCGCCGACGATGTGGCAATTGCACTGCAAAATGCCCACGGGCAGAATTTCGTGGATGAGGGCACTCGAGCTCGGTTGTATGGTCATTGTGTCGTATTGGATGAGAACTAGCTGCAGCAGGAGCCTTTTTGTTTTGGGGTTGCGGAGAGTTCGATAACCTCGGCTTGGCCGCCGCTCCACCGGACCTTGCTTCCACCGTCCATTTGTTCGCGGCGGACGTAGCCCATGCCGATGACGGCGCCTAATTTGGGCGATTTCGCGGCGCGCGTGACAAAACCGATTTCGGCGCGGTTCTCGGCATCGCTTGCGAAGAGCGGCTCGCCGGGGCGGGGAACGGTGTCGCCGGAAAACTTCAGCATCACGCGACGGCGCTGGATCTGCCCGCGGGAGCGCACGCGTTCGACAATTTCCTGTCCCGTGTAGCAGCCCTTTGTGTAACTGATGTGGGACTTTTCGAGCGCGGCCTGGTGCGGGATCTGATTTTCGTCGAAGTCCACGCCGTACCACGCGACGCCTTGCTCAAGGCGAAGAACGTTCAAGGCATCGTAGCCAGCGGGGCCGCCGCCGTGCTTGCGCGCTGCGTCCAAAAGCGAATTCCACAAGGCGGCGAGATTTTCGCGGGCGCAAAGGATGTCGGCGCCAGCAATTTCGTCGTATGAAGTGCGCACGATGCGGCATGAGAAGCCGGAGATGGTTTTTTCGGCGTGGCTGAGATCGTCCATGGAATTCAAATCGAGGGAACACAGCTCGCGGAGAATGTCCGCAGCTTTGGGTCCTTCGATGGCGAGCGTGCCGAATGCTTCCGTCCAGTCTTCGAGGACGACATCGTCCATGATGATGAACTTGTCGAAGGTTTCGATGAGGCGCTCGCGAATCATGGCGTAAGAAATTGCGAGCAGGCGGTCTTCGAGCGCGAGCGTTTGCACTTCGGCGAGAATGCGGCCTTGCGGGCTGAGCAGCAGCGAAATATCGCCGTGGCCGGGGCGCAAATCGCGAATATTGCCCGTGAGCATGGCGTTCAAATAGCGGACGCGATCAGCGCCAGCGAATGAAAGAATCGCGCGGTAGTTTTTGTCAATGAGCGCGACGGATTCGCGGGCGAAATTGTATTCGCGCCGCGCGTCGCCATAGTTTGCGGGAAGTTCGCAGCCGAAGTATTCGGCGGACTTTGTGTGAAAAACGGCGCCGAGCTTTTCGTGCTCGGATTTCAGCGGAGTTTCAATGGGCATGATTTCAGGATACTAGAGCCGCGTGGATGAGGCGCGAATTTTCGCGTTCAGTTGGGGGCGGCGCCGGGATTGCGATTCTTGCCGGTGTTGATGGCTTCGAGGAAGCTGCCGCGCTCGCCGTCGATTTTTTTCTGAAGCTGCAGCAGGCTGTAGAGAAGCATTTCCGGGCGCGGCGGGCATCCGGGAACGTAGACGTCCACGGGGATGACCTGGTTGACGCCTTGCACGATGGCGTAGTTATTGAAGACGCCGCCGGAAGTGGCGCAGACGCCCATAGAAATCACCCATTTCGGTTCAGGCATTTGATCGTAGAGCTGCTTGATGACGGGCGCCATTTTTTGCGAGACGCGTCCGGCGATAATCATGAGGTCGGACTGGCGCGGGGAGCCGCGGAAAACTTCAGCGCCGAAGCGGGCGACGTC
>DAIRCW010000244.1:0-4122 GCA_036796475.1 Candidatus Acidiferrales bacterium
CCATCCCGCGGAACCTGCGGGATGGGTTCGGGATGACAGCGTGATGTGAAAGAATCCGCCGTGGGAGCGTCCTGCGGCGGATTTGCTGTTTACTGATCCCCGCCCGTGGAAAATGAGGAGCAAGAGCAGGGCAGGCAGGCCTCACACCATCGCGCAAAACCAGCGAGATGAGTTTCCTTCGCCACTGCACTCAGCGCAAGCGCGACGACGGTTTAAGGTTACGCCACGAACGGCGAGTGAGCGGCGGGCGCAAACGCTGCGCCCCTAGGATTTAAAGTTATGTGGCAAAGCGGCGTCGAGTTCCGGTTGCGGAGAGCGCAACCGGAATCCGCACAAGCGGACCGCCGCAGTCCAAAAAGGCACGCGAAATCAAAAGGCGGGGAAGAGGCGGGATTCGGCGGCGAGGATGGCGATGGCGGCGAGAGTGGTGAGGATGGTGATGGTGAGGCCGACTTTGACGAATTCGGAGAAGCGGATGCGCGTGCCCGTTGTGTTTGCGCTTGCGCTGGAGGCGGCGAGTTGAAGGACGATTAAGTTGGCGACGGAGCTGATGGGCGTGGCGTTGCCGGCGAGAGTGCTGGTGCTGGCGACAGCGAGCCAGAGAAAGTGCGCGTTGGGAAACTGATTGATGAGCGGACGGACGAGCAGCACGGCGGGGACGTTGCTGACGAGATTGGAAAGCACGAGCATGGTCCCGCTGACGGAGAAGAGCTGCGCGTGAATCGAGCCGGTGAAACCCGGCGTGAAGAACTGGATGAAGTAAGCGACGGCGCCGGAGTTTTCGAATCCCTGCATTACCACAAATAATCCCGCGAAAAATAGAAGAAGTTCCCAGTTGAGGCGGCGATAGACGTTTTCGGATTTGACGCGGCCGATGATGAGGATGAATGCGCCTACGGCTGCCGCGGCGAGCGGAAACGGGAAGTTCAAAATCCACAAAACGAGCACGAGCAGCGCGGCGATGGAGCTCTTGATGAGCAGAGAGCGGTGCACGACGATGGGGATTTTGTCGGGGGAGTGTTCGAGCGGAGGAGCGTGCCAGATTTGGCGGCGGAAAAACAGGGTGAGCAGCGCGGCGTCGAGAACGAGTCCAATAAGCGCGATGGGGGCGAGGTGCGCGAGGAAACTCAGGAAAGTGAAATGCGCGGTGACGCCGACAAGCGCGTTCTGCGGATTGCCGGTGACGGACATGACCGAGCCGATGTTGGCGGAGGTGGCGAGCGCGAGGAGATAGGGGATTTTGGGGAGGCGGAGGCGTTCGGTGACGGCGAGGACGATGGGCGTGAACATGAGGCAGATGGTGTCGTTGACGAAAAACGCGGCGAGGATGCCGGAAGTGAAAATCAGGAGCACGAGGAATTGGAACGGAGTGCGGGCGAGGCGCGCGACGCGAGCGGCGATCCAGTCGAAGAAATGCGCGATCTGAAAATGCGCGACAAGAATCATGATGCCGAGGAGAAAAATGATGGTGTCCCAACTGACGGCGCGATAGGCGGCGTCGAGGGAGACGGCTCCGGCGAGGACCATGGCGACGGCGCCGCAAAAGGCAGCAGCGGTGCGGTCGAGGTGGCTGCCGCGTCCGCTCTCGACCGCGATGAAGATGTAGGTGATGAGAAAAATGATGATGGGGAGCCAGTGGAGGCGCGGGAGAAAGAGCATTAGGGCGAGGGGATGTGGCATGCGGCGGAAAGCTTAACGCGAGGCGAGTGAATGAACAACATTGCGGTGAAGCGTTCCCGCGTGCGCGGCAAACGTGGAAATGAGACGCGCGGGGATGGCGGGGAATCATTGTTAGAGCGATGGAAGAGGGCGAGGCGGGCGAAAGTTGGGGATGAGTTTGCGCAGTTTCAGGAGCTTAGTGCGAGTGCGAATTGGCGGCGGGACGTTCGTGTGGGTGCGGGTGGGGTGCGCGAGTTTGGCGTGCGTGGCGGTTTTGTTTGCGGAGCCGGCGCACGCGCACTCGGATCTGAAGCTGCCGAACGCACCGAGCTTGTTGAAACCGCTAGCGCGGACGAATCCCGCGAGTCCGCCGAGTCCTGCGACGCAGAGTCAGCAGAAGCCGGCGCTGCCGAACGCGGCGGGATTGCCGAAGCCGCTGGCGCAGACGAATTCGACAAATCCTCCAAAGCCGGCGGCGCAGGGGCAGGCCGCGCAGTCACATGCTGCGGGAGCAAATGCGACTGCGCCGGAGCACCATTCGAAAATACATTTGGCGCCGGTGCACGCATCCACGGCGTGGAACAGCGCGGACCGGATTATTCAGGGAATTGTGGCGGCGTTGCCGAAACTGGTGCTGGCCGCGGCGGTATTCATTCTGTTTGTCATCGTGGGGCGATTTTTTCGCTGGCTGATCCTGCGACTGGGGAGGAGGCGAGGGATACGGCAGAATGCGGCGATTTTGCTGGCGAAGCTGATCGACCTGATCGTATTGGTCATCGGGTTGATGGCGGCGCTTTCGATCGTGGCGCCATCGTTCACGCTGAGCGATTTGATCAAAATGCTGGGAATTGGCGGAGTGGCGATTGGGTTCGCGTTCCAGAATATTTTGCAGAATTTTCTGGCGGGGATTTTGCTGCTGCTGAATGAGCCATTTCGTATTGGGGATCAGATCAACGTGACGGGGCTGGAAGGAAAAGTGGAAGAGATTCAGGCGCGGGCGACGGTGGTGACTTCGCCGGACGGAGACAAGCTGGTGATACCGAATGCGACGCTATTCACCAATCCGGTGACGGTGCGGATGAAGAAGACGGGCGTGCTGGCGGACGAAGGGCAACAGGGGGAAAAGAAGCAGGGCGGAGCGCAGCAACAAGGCGGAGCAGAAAACCAACAAGGCAGTCCACAGAAACAAGACGAGAAAAAATGAGGGGCGAACGGCGTCACGAGTGATTCGCGACGCCGTCGCGTCCAATTTTATTTGTGTGCCGCTGCGAACCCCTGGCCGCGGCCGCCAATTATTGTGACTTGGACGGGTTCGCCGCCGGCTGGCCCTGGGATGCGGGCGGAACGATGCCGTTCATGCGCAGGTATTCGACCATTTGGCCGTAGTGATCGAACGCGTGCGTGCAGCCGAAGCTGGCCAGCATGAGCCGCGTCTTGAAAAAGGGAATGGGCGGCTTAGGAACCAGGGTCACGGCGTTGCGCGCGTTGATGGTGGCGAAGGCTTTGTGGCCGAGAGCGAAAGAGTCCTTAATGTATTTTACGATTTGATCTTTGGACTGAATGTCGTCGGGACCGTTGAGGGCTTCGAGCGAAACGCCAGCGGGCGGAGCCTGGCCGAGAATCGCGCTGAAGAAGGCAAAATTCGCGGTGGCGACATGCTTCACTTCCTGCGCGAAAGTGCGGACACCTTTGAAATTGCCCATGGAGTCGCTGGGCGCGAAATTGTATTTGTCTTCGGGCATGGCTTCGGCGGCGGAGACGAATTCATGCTCGACGATAGAGAGCTGGGTGTTGAGTTCCGAAGAAATCGTCGGAGGCGCAGCGGGTTTGGCGGCTGTTTTGGGTTTTGCTGCTTGCTGAGCCGAGGCCGCCATACAGAACGCGAAACAAGCCACCGTGAGGCCTAAAACCGTTGCTGTTTTCTTCATTTTTCGCTCCTTAGAATCTTGGTGCGGTTCGCACCTTCCAGAAATACGTTTCAGGGAACCAAAAGCTTCAACACGGGCCGCAGGTCTTTACAACGTCGACGGACCACACCGCAAAACGAAATTCAAAAGCCGCAGATCTTCGCGGAATCAGCGAAGTTCTGCGCTACAAAAGCCAAAGCGGATTCCTGCCTGCGGCAGGCAGGCCTCACACTGCTCGCAGAAGGCGCGATTGGTTCCCTTCCCCACCTGCCCTCAGGGGAAGGGTGATGACAACGAAAAAAGTACGCGTGAAACGCGACTCTGCGAGTCGCGCGGGCGCAGCAAGCAGCGCCCCTACGAAAAACTGAATGCGCTTAGACGGCTTCGAATTCGGTGGTGACGGGCGTGCCGCGAATCACCGATTGCGTTACGGGCGAGCCGTCCACCGCGAGTTTCCAAATTTCGCGCAGAGTTTTTTCGTCGGCATCGGCGCGCACGAAGGCTTTGGCTTTGATGCCGCGATAGCCGGGATTGCCGGAGTCGTCGAGGCCAGCCC
>DAIRCW010000245.1:0-4119 GCA_036796475.1 Candidatus Acidiferrales bacterium
TGCCGCAAAAGGAAGGAAGAGATCGCAGGCGCATTACCTAAGCAGAATTCGGTGGTCTGAGGCTGTGCCTTAACTTCGGGAGCCCGGCACGGCGGCCAAATTTCTGGCGTGAGGCGGCTGCTGCGTTAGAATGAGGACTGGGGGTTTCATGCGGTCCTCCGGTTCCGCGCGTTCCTGTCGGCATCTTTGTCGAGCGAATCAGTGTATAGTCCAGCTGTTCGTCTGCGGGCTGATTTTCTGCCTGAGCGCCACTCTGCTTTTTTCCGATGACCGAACTGTGCTTCGGCCCGGCTTCGACTTTTTCTCCCCGCAAGAGGACATTGCCCTCGGTGAACGCGCCGCTGCAGAAGTTCCCAAACAATTTCCACTATTGAACGACAAGCGCGTGGACGATTATCTGCAAGCGCTGGGAATGAAGCTCGCGGCGCATGCGCCGTTCTACAAATATCCGTACCGCTATCGCTGCGTGAATACGGAAGTGCTGAACGCGTTCGCGCTGCCGGGCGGATTCGTTTACGTCAATCGCTCGATTATCGAGCAGGCGGATAATGAGGGGCAGCTTGCGGCGGTGATGGCGCATGAGACTTCGCATGTGGCGCTGAGGCACGGGACGAATCAGGCGAGCAAAGCGTACAGCGCGCAAATCGGATTGGGCTTGATTGGGGCGTTGCTCGGTGGTAATGCCGGAGCTTCGATTGTGGCGCAGATATTCGGCAGAGTGGGCGTCCCGCTGATGTTCCTAAGAATGTCGCGGGAGGATGAGACGCAGGCGGACGTGCTCGGTACGCAGATTCTCCACGATGCCGGATATGATCCACAGGCGATGGCAGACTTCTTTCAAAAAATAGAGAAGCTTGCGCCGCAGAAAAGCGCGGAGTTCCTGAGCGACCACCCCAATCCGGAGCATCGGATTGACCGCATCGAAGAGGAAATCGACCGGCTTGGCGGAGCGCCGCCGCATGCTCTTCACGATTCGCCGGAGTTCGAGCGCATCAAGCGGTACGTCAAATCGCTGCCGCCCGCGCCAAAGGGGCCGCGAGCGCAGGAAGGTGCGCCTGAGCTGCCATCCACGGAGTACAAAACATATTCATCGCCATCTGGGCAAGCGGACGCGTTCTCGCTGGTTTATCCAAGCAACTGGAGCCCTGTTGCGCAGGAGCAAGGCGTGCTGCTTGCGCCGCAAGGCGGAGCAGTCGCGGGAGAAAAAAGCAGCGGGCTGGCTTGGGGCGTGATTGTGAGCTCTTTTGCGCCGCAGACGGCGAATAATGAGAGTCCAAATTTGCAGCAGGCGGCGGATCAACTCATCGCTCAACTGGAAAAATCGAATCCCGCCCTGAAACTGAAGGAGCGCAGCGAGTCGGAGAGGCTGGACGGTAAACGCGCCCTGTCGGTTCAGCTGGAGAACGATTCGCCTGCAGGCGGGCGGGAATCGGACTGGCTCGTGGCGACGCTGCGTCCGAATGGGAAACTTTTTTACGTGCTTTGCGTTTCTCCGCAGAAAGACGATGACGCGTACAGCAGCGCCTTCCGCGCCATCGTGCATTCCGTGAAGTTCACGGATTAGCCAGAACCGGCTGGTATCGGCGTGAAAAATCCAAGCGAGTCATTCGAAGGTTTCATCGAGGCTGCTACCGTAAATTGCAGGTACGCTCGCGCCCATCGCGCGGAGATAGGCTGCCAATTGCCCGCGATGATGAACCGTGTGAGAAAGAGCCATCTGTAGATACATCACGCCGGGATAATCGAACTGTCTGAAAAATGAAATCGGCTGCGCGAGATATTCGCCGCTGAGCTTGGAGGCTTTTTTGAAGTTGCCTTCGAATTGCTGCGTGTACCATGCGGCTGCGTCGGAGCCGGTTTTGATTTCGTCGGGGACCGCGGCAGACGCGGAGGCATAAAATTCACCCTGAAAAATGGAATCGAGAAACCACATTTCTGTGGCGATGGTATGCCAGGCGAGTTCGAGCGCAGTGCGGGATTTGGGATGAATTTTGTAATGAACTTTGTCGTCAGGCAACGCAGAGATGAGTTTTGCGGTGATAGCAGACTCCTGCTGCATGCGGGAAAGCAAATGTGCAGCGAGGATAGAGGCTTCTGCGGGAGTCATAAGATATTTTCGCTCGCGTGTGGATGCTGGAATCCGAGCGCGAACGAGCCTAAGAATGTTCCGACTTTTCGCGGGAAAGTATATACCTCCTGCTGTGGTTGACAGCGAACGGCTGATGGCATAGTTTCCGCAAACGAACTAGCAATCCAGGCGGAGGAAGAATGGCTAAAAAGCGGAACATCGCAACCTCGGTGATTGGGCTGATTCTTATCGGGTCGATCGGACTTATCAACCTGACGCAGCGGCCCAGGTTTGCAAATTTTCACACTGTCGATGTGTTGCAGCTCGTCGCCACTGGAATGTGTTACGGAGTTGCTCTGGCGCTTATTGGTTTGCTTCGCAAAGGAAGTACAGAATAAAACGCGGTTTCACGCTGTGGGTACTACGTGGATTTTGTCGCCTGATGTAGCCGCTTGCTTCTGCGCTTCCTGATTTTGATTGGGTTTCCAGCGCAAAATGGGGCGACGGGCGGCGGCCACTTCGTCAAGGCGTCCAACGCGCGTGGCATGCGGCGCGGTCTTCACGAGTTCGGGATTGGACTCTGCTTCAGCGGCGATGGAACGCATCGCCTCAATAAAAAGATCGCACTCCTCTTTGGATTCTGATTCCGTAGGTTCAATCATCAAAGCGCCTGGCACGATGAGCGGAAAGGCCGTGGTGTACGGGTGGAATCCGTAATCGATGAGGCGTTTGGCGATGTCCATAGTGTTGACGCCATGTTTGCGCTGGCGCGCATCGCTGAAAACGACTTCGTGCATCGACGGCAGATTGTAGGGAAGGTCATAGATATTTTCGAGATGCTTGCGGATGTAATTCGCGTTCAGCACGGCATCTTCGGTGGCTTGGCGAATGCCTGGGCCGTAGGCGAGCGTGTAAGCGAGAGCACGCAGAAGGACGCCGAAATTGCCGCAGTAGGCGCGGACGCGTCCGATGGAATGCAGACGGTTGTAGTCGAGCGAGAATTCGCCATTTTTTTCGGCGACCACGGGAACGGGTAGAAACGGCTCGAGGATTTTCTTCACGGTGACGGGTCCCGAGCCCGGACCACCGCCGCCGTGAGGAGTCGAGAAAGTTTTGTGCAGGTTCAGGTGCATGACGTCCACGCCAAAATCGCCGGGCCGGGTGATGCCGGCGAGGGCGTTCATGTTGGCGCCGTCCATGTAAAGGAGAGCGCCGCGGGAGTGTAGAATTTCAGCGATCTCGGCGATGTTTTCTTCGTAGACGCCGAGCGTGGAGGGATTGGTAATCATGAGAGCGGCGACTTCATCGGTGACGAATTCGCTGAAATGAGCGATGTCAATTTGGCCGCGCTCGTTGGACTTGATGTTTTGCACTTCGTAGCCGGCGATGACCACGGAAGCGGGATTGGTGCCGTGCGCCGAATCGGGGATCAAAACTTTCTTGCGGGGATTGCCTTTGCTTTCGAGATAAGCGCGAATGAGCAGGAGGCCAGTGAGTTCGCCTTGCGCGCCGGCGACAGGCTCGAGCGAAGCAGCGTCCATGCCAGTGATCTCGAGCAGGCATTTCTGTAAATCGTGAATGATGCGCAGGCAGCCTTGAGAAACTTCGTCAGGTTGGAGAGGATGCTCGGTGGCGAGACCCTCGAGCCGCGCGACAAATTCATTGACGCGCGGATTGTATTTCATAGTGCAGGAGCCGAGCGGGTACATGCCGAGGTCAATCGCGTAATTCCACGTGGAGAGGCGTGTGAAATGGCGGATGACTTCGATCTCGCTGACTTCGGGGAAACCTTCAACTTGGTCGCGCACAAATTCGGTGCCGAGCGCCTTTGCAGGATCGACTGGGGGCACGTCGAGCGGAGGCAATTCCATGCCGCGTTTGCCGGGGATAGACTTGTCGAAGATGATGCCTTCGTTTTGGCTGACGTGGCGGCCGGCTTTCTTAATTCCAGTGGCTTCCATTTCTTCTGTATTGCGCTGATTCAACCTGTTCTCCATTTTCAAATAATCAATTCGCGAGAATTTTCCGCAGAGCGCCCGCGAGGCGTTCGA
>DAIRCW010000246.1:0-4074 GCA_036796475.1 Candidatus Acidiferrales bacterium
TCGAACTGGACGCGGCGAAATCCCGCGTGACAGGCGTGCGCGTTGCGGAAGGCGCTGCGCCAGAGCAGATTCTCGACGCCGATCTCGTCCTCGACTGTTCGGGCCGCGGTAGCCGCACTCCGGCCTGGCTGGAAGCTGCCGGATTCGGCAAAGTTCCCACAACCACCATCACCGTGAACGTCGGCTACTCCACTCGTTTCTTCCGCCTCGCCGACGCCACCGCCGTTCCTTGGCACGCCATGCTCATTCTGAACACCCCGCCGAACGGCACCCGCCTGGGCGCTGGGTTCTTTGTCGAGAATGGCGAGCTGTTGCTTACGCTCGGCGGCCTTTTTCGCGATTATCCTCCGGATGATGACGCCGGATTCTTGAAATTCGCCGAGAGCCTCGAACATCCAGAGCTTTTCCGCGCGATTCGCAATGCAGCTCCTTCTTCGCCAATCTCCACCTATCGTTTCTCCGGGCACGTCTGGCATCACTATGAACAAATGAAAAATTTGCCCTCGAATTTGCTCGCGCTCGGAGATGCGCTTTGCAGTTTCAATCCAATTTACGGACAGGGGATGACCGTAGCGGCGCTCGAAGCCCAGGTGCTTCAACGCTGCCTCGCCTCCAATGGCGCAGCGAACGGAACCTCGCTTCGCAGTCGTTATTTTCGAGGAGCTCTTCCCATCGTCAAAGCCGCATGGGCCATGGCTACCGGCGCGGACCTCGCCTATCCTCAAGCGGAAGGCAAGAGGCCGCCCGGACAAGCCGCCATTCTTCGCTATTTGGGAAACATCATGGCCTTGAGCTGTTATGACCGCAAAGCTCTCACCGTTTGGAATCAGGTCACCAACATGCAGCGTCCGTTCTCCGCTCTGTTCGCTCCTTCCATAGCCGCACGCGTTCTGCGCCGCTCGATTGTCGGCGGTCCGCCGCCCAATTCCGCTCTGCCTGATATGCCAAGCTGAGCAGCCACACCCGTAGCCACAATAGATTCACAACAATCTGGAGGATAAATGAGAGAGGTTACAGCCCAGGAGTCTTAGGCGTAGCTTTACTCGATGCCGTGCTCGAATTCGCGTCCGCCGGATTGCCGGGCGTCACGGTTCGCGGCGCGCTCACTCCCGCCACATCCGAGCCCAGCCCCATTTTTTCCAAACTCAGCGCATCCAGCTTGCCCGTCGGCGTCAACCCTTTCGCAGCTTGAAAACGCTCCAGCGCCTCGGACATCCGCGAATCCCATTTCCCATTCGGCTCGCCCGTGTAATACCCGCCGCGCGCCAGCGCCGCTTGGATCTCTTCCGTCCGGTCGTGCGAAGGATGGCTCGGCAGCGTGATGTGGTGCCGATGATACCGTCGCCGTCTCACGTGACGTTTGCGCACCGCCGCTTTCTTGTATCCGTAGCTGACGCGCTGCACACTCGCTTTTGCCTCGCGATTCGCAGTCGTTTTCTTTGCCTTCGCGTGGACTACATGCTTTTTCGCATGCGCCTTGTGTTGCGAACGCGCATTCACCCGCCCCGGGACAAACCACAGCACTGCCGTGAGCATCGCCAACCCCGCGCCGGCCCGCTTCGCCAGATTCATCAGCTTTTGCGCGCGTCGCTTCACTTCATCTCCTACTGCACGCCCTGCGGAATCTTCCCATCATGGAACATCGTAAACTGCTGCCCCGTGCCGTCCGGATGAATCACTTTGAACAGCACTTCTTGTCCCGGCTTCAGCTTCGCAATCTCCCGCTTGTAGTCCTGAATATTCGCTACCGCATCGCCGTTGATTTCCACGATGATGTCGAACTGCGCGAACTTGATGTCCTCCGCGAAGCTCGCCGGATCCACTCCGGTGACGATCACGCCCGTTTGCGTCGCGCTCATCCGCAGATGCTGCAAGACTTCCGGCGTCAGCGCTTCCACATGCAAGCCAAATGACGTCGGCGCCGACTCCACGTCGGCCGATACCGGCTCTACGCTCGCCGGATCATCCGGAAACACTTTGGACATATCCGCCACCGCAACCTGCGCATTCACGCTCTTGTGGTTGTGCATGTACGTCAACGCCACGCTGTGGCCAATCGGCGTCGCCACGATCGGATTAATCAAGTCTCCGCCCGAGCGAATCGGATGGCCCGCAATTTCCGTAATCACGTCGCCCGCCTGAATGCCCGCTTTCGCTGCCGGCCCTCCCGGCGTCACGAACTCCACCACAATTCCGTACGGCGCGCCCAACTGCTTGTGCAGCAGCGGATCGCGAATCTGATCTTCCTGGAATCGAATTCCAATCGACCCGCGCACCACGCGCCCCGTCGTCACCAGCTGGTTGTACACGCCAATCGCTGTATTCGACGGCAGCGCGAATCCCACTCCTTCGAATCCCCGGCTGCCCGTGTAAATCGCCGTATTAATTCCAATCACTTCTCCCGCCAGATTCACCAGCGGCCCGCCCGAATTTCCCGGATTGATCGCCGCATCCGTCTGAATGAAATCCTGAAACTGCGATGACCCGATGCTCGTTCCCGTGCGATCTTTTGTGCTCACAATTCCCGCCGTCACCGTCCCATTCAGCGAAAACGGGCTGCCAAACGCCAGCACCCAATCTCCCACTTTCACTCCGTCTGAATTTCCCAGCTTCGCTGTCGGCAGCGGATGGTCCGTATCAATCTTGATGACCGCCAGATCCGTCTGCTTATCAATTCCTATGACGTGCGCCGTGTACTCCGTCGAATCTCCATCCACCGCCACTTGAATCCTCGTCGCGCCGTCGATCACGTGATCGTTCGTCAGCACGTATCCTTTTTTATCCACAATCACGCCCGAGCCGAGGCTCTTCTCCGAATCCTGCCCTTGCGCATCCGGGTTCTGCCGGAAAAATTTGTTGAAGAAATCCTGGAAGGAATCCTGCCCTTTGCGGCCCGGCGCTTGCTTCTGCGCCTGAAAAACTTCCGTCGTCGAGATATTCACCACCGCGGGCTCAACGCTCCCCACGATATTCGAAAACCCATTCGACAAGCTCACCGGATCGGGAATCGAAAGCAGCGCCACTCCATTCTTCTCTGCCGCCGGACGCCGCGCGGCCACTTTCCCCGGAATCAGCGTGCCTATCATGATGCCGATTCCCAAGGTCAGCGCCACCAGCACCGTCGCAAAAATCTTGCGATGCCGCACCCAACTCACCAATTCCCGAAACTGAACGCCCATCGTCCCGCTCCCTTCACACGCTTTTCGCCTAAGGGTTTACCGGTTGGCTCGCTCGCCTGTAGCGCTTGGGACCACCCCTGGGTTCCTGATTCCCTGGGTTGGATTATAGCACCCGCTTTCCCAGTTGCCTGTCCTCTATCATTCATTCTCCGCGCCGCGTCCCCTCCGCGTCACCTGTTCCCCCGTACAGCCATGCCGTAAAATCCACGACCCGCTCCCCACGTTGCAGTTCTCTCAATTAACTGCAAATAATACAGGTGTAACCTTGCCAAGCCTCTCCCGCTGCGTTACTCTCCCGCTACCGTGCGATATGCATCAGTAAGAATAGCGGCCTTTTCTTGTGTTTGCGCGCTTGTCGCTTCCTCCGCGCGAGGCCGACAGAATTCCCCACGGCTACAAAGCTCGAATCCCGCCGCCTCTCACCAACAGGCCGTCACTGTAAAAGTTCCTGTCCCCGCCGATTACTCCAAAGAAAGCTCCGTCATCGAACAAATGCACACCTCTTTTGTCTTTCAGAATGACGGCTCCTATGATGAGACGCAGTACGCTCGAATCCGTATCCAAAGCCCTCAAGCAGTGCAAGCCTGGGGACAGCTCGTCTTCACTTATACCGCCAGCAACGACAAAGTCGCCGTCACTTTCGTCCGCGTGCACAAACCTGATGGTCATATCACCACCGCTGACCAGAATGCCATTCAGGATCTCAGCTCTCCTGTCGAACGCGTTGCGCCCGTCTATACCGACATTCGTCAGATCCATGTCACCGTCCCGGATTTGAGCGTGGGCGACATTCTCGAATACCAGATCCAGACCAAGACAGTTCAACCTCTCGTTGCTGGTCAGTTTTTCACCGCATGGAATGCCTCGAAACAGGTCATCACTCTCGATGATACTT
>DAIRCW010000247.1:0-3775 GCA_036796475.1 Candidatus Acidiferrales bacterium
TCCCGACCACACCTGATCGGACTTGCCCCCGGAGCAATCAACTTCAAGACGTCCATCTTGATTCTAGCGCGCTCTTGATTCGTTGAAATGTAAGCCATGGAGGGTCTCACTACAGTTTCACAACGTTCGCAGCCTGCTCGCCTTTTGGGCCGGCGACGATGTCGAATTCCACTTCATCGCCTTCGTTCAGCGTCCTGAATTTCTCTCCGACGATTCCCGAGTGATGCACGAAGACGTCCGGCCCGCCATCCTCGCGGCCGATGAATCCAAATCCCTTCTTATTGTTGAACCACTTCACTTTCCCGCGCACGCCCGCTCCTACAACCATTGTCATTCCGAGCGGATGCGATCAGCATCCAGCGAGGAATCTGCATTTGCTGCTAGCCTTTATCGCTTTGTGGCACTCCGCTTGCGCGGGCCTAATGCCGGCTTCCCGCAAAATCTCATGTAATACAAAATCCCCGCCACGGACTTCGCGTCGCGCAATTTTCCTGTGCGGATCTGCTCTTCGAGCTCGCTCGGCGCGAAGGCCTTCGTCACAATGCGCTCATCCTCTTCGGGACGCGCCGTGCCCGCCCGCAGATTCCGCGCCACGTATACAATCATTTTTTCGCTCACGAATCCCGGCGTCGGAAACACGTCCAAAATCTTCTGCCAGCTCCGCGCCGTGTAACCCGTCTCTTCCAGCAACTCGCGCTTCGCTCCGGCCAGCGCGTTTTCGCCCGGCTCCATGCGCCCAGCCACCAGTTCCCACAAATAATCGCCGACCGAATGGCGGTACTGGCAGACCAGCAAAATGCTGCCGTCTTCCAGCACCGGCAGAATCACGATCGAGCCGTTGTGCACCACGAACTCGCGCGTGGTCTCAATCCCGCCCGGCTCGCGGACGCGTTCGCGTTTCACGTCGAACACGTTGCCGTGGAACAGCTCTTCGCTCGAAAGTATTTTCGCTCGCGGCATCCTGGGCCCCTCCTGCAATTTCTTCGGCGAATATCATAGGCAAGAAACGCGCCGCCGGATAGGGGATGTTGGTAGCGACCCGGCGGTGCGAAGTAAAAGCGGACCGTGCCGATGTACAGGCCGGGCCGAGCTGAAAGCCCGGCGGCACATTCGCCCCGGGAGCGGATGCTGCCCTGAAGGTCGCCGCCACACCTCTTTCTGTTTCCGGTGCGGCGCGCGAGCCGCCGCCGCTGCTATAACCGTTTTTTGGTTTAGCTGATGGCCTTTTTAGCGCCTCCTTTCGGGAATTGCGAAAAGTGCGATTTCAGTCCCGATTAGAAAATTTTATGTGGAGTGTTTTCAGGTGGATGAGTCTCCGGGACTGTGGTTTTGTGTACCGATTAGAATTTCGGCGGTGGAGTCGGCGGATAAGCCATTGTCGCAAGGGAAGTTAGGGGCGATTTGTGGCGAAAAAGTTTGATTGGAGGCTGGTTCGCGTGGAGAAGCAGGTTCGCAAGGCGGCGGAGAAGTTTCGGTGAAGTGAGGGGCGTTCCCACCCTTCGCAACGACGGCGATGGATGGGCCACCCGACTGCGAGGAAAAAGAAACAGCAGGTCCCCGCCGCGGCGGGCAGGCCTCACCGCCATCGCGCGAAGTCAGCGCGCTGGGTTCCCTTCCTTCGTCAGGGCAGGCGGGATGACATGTTTGGGGGTGGGGCGGCGATTGTGAATTGTCACTTGTAACGTGGATGTGGGTGACGATGGGGCGGCGGGGCGGCTCGAGCCATTGGCCGTCCTCGGTGATGTGGGCGAAGATGCGCAGGGCGCGGAGGATGGAGGCGGCGGAAGGAGGGGCCTCTTCGGCGCGTTCGATGATGCGTTCGCAGACGCCGCGAAGATTGAGGCGGCGGCGCTTGAGAAGTCCGGTGGCGGCAGCGTGGCGGTAAATGGAAGAGCGCGAGGAGAGAGAAAATTCGTAGCAGATAGTGTCTTCGGAGCGCCAGTTGATGAAGTCGGCTTCGATGGCTTCGCGATCGGGATGCTTGCAGATGGAGCATTTGCGAGCGTGGCGAGCGAGAGGCGATTCGTGCTCTGCCTTGGGAGCGCGCGGGGCAGGGCGGGGAGGCCCGCCACGGCGGGCAGGCTCGGCAGGGTGTTCGCCTTCGAGCTGGGCGTCGAGGGCTTCGATGGTTTCGAGGCATTCGGTGATGCGGCCTTGATGCAAGGCATCGGCGAATTCCGCGGGATCGTTGAAGATTTGGGGCATAGAGGTCTCCTGTGAAGTTTGATTTTCAGAATCGGAAGATGGGCCGGGTTGCTGAGAAGCAGAGTGAGGCGTGGTGTTGTCTGGCATGGTGGTTTCTCCGTTTCAGGTGGTGATCAGAGTTTCCTTTCGTACTGCGTCAGTTTGATTTTGACTCCTCGTGTGAGGATCCCCCCAGGCTCCGCTAACCGGGACCTGGGGCCCCCGTTTTGGGCAAAAAAAAACGCCCGTAGTGGTAGTGTGCTTTCCACTGCCACCCGGACGATTTCATAATCGTCAAATTTACCGACGTGAGCTGCCTGCGATGCGTGGGCTCACGCGACGCGGGCTTTTTGAGTCAGGGTGAACGTTCAACCCGCGTGAGAGTATTGGAGCATGAAGTAACGAGAGTGTCAACGGAGAAGTGGCGGAGGCAGAGGCGAGTGGCGCGTGCGGTGCGTACTTGACCGGGATAATTTGACGAAGTAAGGTGCATGCGCGGAGTGACGCGTTTGAGCATGACCGGGAGAACAAAGGGATGAACTGCCTGAGCTGCGGCACAGAGATGGTGAGCAATCAAGTGAAGACGAAAAAGGTCCATATTTCGTATGACATGTGCGAGAAGTGCGGGAGTCTGTGGCTGGACGCGGGCGAGCTCGACAAGATGGCTTTTCAGGTTGAGGGCAGCATTGAGTATTGTGAGCGGGATGAGGAGGCGGAGCCTGAAAAGGAAGTGAAGAAGTGTCCTCGATGCGACGATTCTGCGTTGGAAAAGATTCGATTTTTGGGATGCGATGACATCAATCTGCACTTTTGCCGGAACTGCGGAGGTTTTTGGCTCGATGGCGGGGAGTTGGATCTTATTGACAAAGAGCTGGCAAAAATCATGCCAGTGAGCGGGAAGGGATTTTCGGATTTTGTGAACAATGTCCATGTGCCGTACTGGTATAAGCGGGTGAAACAACCGAGCAGCGAAACGGATTTTCATGTTGAGGTTCCTCCAATTTCAGGGGCGACAAAAGGCAACAGCACAGCCGATTGGTGTCCCAACTGCGGAGCGAAGCTGAATTCTTATTCAGCGTATTCGATGGCATTCGAGGGTTGTCCGAAGTGCAAAGGGCTATGGCTGATCAAAGATGAGCTGCGGAAGCTGAAGAATAAGGTGGAGGGCGGGTCGCTGCGGTGGCTTAACACGGAGATTGAGAATCTCGAAAACGCCTCCGCTGTTAAGACCAAGAGGCCCTGCGTGAAATGTAAGGGCGTGAATATGGTGTCTGTGATTTTTGGGAAGTCGAAGATTGTGATTGATTGGTGCGAGAAATGCAGCGGGATGTGGCTGGACCGCGGCGAATTTGAGGCCATAACGGAGTACCTCAGAAAAGAGCTGGCGGGAATGACGTCAAAAGAAATGGAACAGCAAATCCGCGCAGATCTAAAGCATGTCTGGAGCGGTGCGGCGGAAGGAAGATTTCAAGAGGCCATGGACGCGAAGGCGGCGGTGTCTGCGCTGATCAGCGCGACGATTTTTGAGCATCCGGCGTTGATGGCGCTCTGCAGGGGCTTTCCACGGTTTTCCTAGCAGACATAGAGGCGT
>DAIRCW010000247.1:3837-4072 GCA_036796475.1 Candidatus Acidiferrales bacterium
GGCCGGCGGTACGGTCGTGGCGGCGCGGAGCAGAACTTCGCGAAAGACGCGAAGCGGTGCGCTGCGGATTTCAGTTCTTTGGGGCGGGCTGGCTCATGTTTTCGGGCTCGGCCATTTCTGCCGCTACTTTGCACGCGCCTCGTTCGGCTTTCCAAACAAAGAGGTATGCGGCGGTAAAGTCCTCGTGGTGCCCGGTCTTGACGTCATCGTAGGACATGTGCGAAGAGCCGTACTC
>DAIRCW010000248.1:0-4051 GCA_036796475.1 Candidatus Acidiferrales bacterium
TGCACGCCGCCTTCGTTGACGTGGTGGTCCCAGCCGCCGCTATCGAGGAACGCGACTTCCATTCCCAGATCCGCTTTCAGCAATTCGGCGATTTCCTGCAGGCTGCGGCCGAACTTGCTCTTCGGATATTCGGCGCCGTTTTCCGGCTGATAATTGTCGGGATCGAGTTTCTTCAGAGAATCCACGGCCTCGAAAGTTTCCGCGCCCACGCCGTGCAGCGCCTGATCCACCGTTTGCGCATACATCGCTTCGAATCCGCCTTCGGTCACTTGAGGATTGCCGAATATTTTGAACTGCTTCAAATCGGGAATGGCAATCGCGGAGGCTTTTCCGCGCAGCGTCAGCGGCAAGTATGGCCCGAACGCGACAGCGCGAAACGCAGACTCGCTATTTTCGGGCACGGCTTGCAGCGAACGGTTGAGCCAGCCGTCATCGGTACTGCGAACGCCCGGCGTGCCCGACTCCATGAAGTCCTGCGCGTCAAAATGCGAACGCGACGGATCCGGCGAGCCGACTGCCTGTACGATGGCAAGTTCCTGGCGATGAAAAAGAGTTTCGAGCGGCTGCAAACTCGGATGCAATCCAAAAACTCCGTCGAGGTCAATGGCCGCTTCCTGCCCGCCGCTTTTGGGTTGGGGAATAGCGATCGTCGGGCGCAAGCGGTAGTAATTCGGCTCGGCGAACGGCACGACTACGTTCAAGCCGTCCATCGCGCCACGCTGAAAGAGCACCACGAGTTTCTTTTTGTTTGGCGCAGGCGTTTCCGCAATGGCTCGCCGCAAAAATGACGGCATCGCGCTCATGCCGATCATCGCAACTCCGCCGCTCTTCAGAAATATTCGCCGCGAGATTTTCATGACTTGCTCCTCAAATCCAAAAAGCAGACATTCACAAAAAGAATGTCCGCGCTACACCAGCTCACCGTCTCTGAAATTCCGGCGCGCCCAGTACAAGTCCCGCAATCAAGCCTTCGTTGACGTGCTTCACGGGATCGTCGAGCCGCGCCTGCAGAATTTGCGGATCGGACATTTGCTTTTCGAGCGTCGCGCGGGTTTGCGCGGAAACATTGCCGCCCATAAAATCGTCGAGGGAACGCGCGAGCGCTGTTTCCGGATTCGTGTCCGCATCGGGACCTAAGAACTGCGACAAATCCACTTGCACGCCGGAGATATGATTCGTCGCCAGCGCGAGCGCGAAGTTCAGCCGATTAAGCAGCGCGCCGGCGTTGACCCAAACATCCGCCGTGTCGGCGTATCCGGTCGGCGGTTCGCACTGATAGAGCGGCTCGCCCATGCGGCCAATCCATTGCGCGAGTTGCGGAGAGAGATCCGTTTGCACATCCACAGCGCGCGCCGCGCTCACCGCGAGTTCGAACGGCGTTTTCACCTTGGCGCGAAACGCTTCTCGCGACCAGAATTCCGGCGAATAGATCATGGTGCGCAGCACCGCGCGAATATCGCCGCCACTCGATTGAAACATTTCCGCCATTCGCGCGACGAGCGCCGGCGGAGGATTATCCGAAACAAAATGTCGCGCGAGCTGGAACGAAATGTGCTTCGCCGTTGCGGGACTCGCCGCCAGCATATGCAGCGCTTCGAGGCCGTCTTTCATTCCGCCATAGTTGAAAGTCTTGCCCATCACGGTTTTTGGCGAATGGTCATGAATGCGATCGTTGAAGACAAATTCCGGCTCGCGGCGCGGCGCGCGAATCGTCCAGCCCGTTAGGCAATCCGCCATTTGAATCACATCCTGCTGCGTGTAGCCGCCGTTCACGCCGACGGTGTGCAATTCCATCACTTCGCGGCCGTAATTTTCGTTGAGCCCGCGGTCTTGTTGTTTTGGAGGAAGACGATTCGCCTGCGCGGGAGCTGCACCGGGCCGCGGAAATTCGCGGCCTTGCGGAATCCTTGCGCCCACGAAGAGGCCTTCGAATCTTCGCCGGCGCGCTTCCATTTCTGCGCGCATTTGCTGGAACGCAACCGGATCAGCGCTCAGCCAGTTATCGAGATAAAAGAGCATCGCGGGACTTTTCGCCGTCGCCACCAGCAAATCTTCGAACTTGCCCATGGAGCGCGGGCGAATCGTTTTTTCGATGTAATCGGTCTCGAGCCAGCGATCCGCGCCTTTGTTCCCGTTCACGTTGAAATGATTCGCCCAGAAATTGCTCATCACTTCGTAGAGCTGGCGTTCGCTGTAAATCGCGCGGTCAATCGTGGCCAGATCGAGTTCCGCTTGGATGCGCCGCGGCCCGGGCATGGTTTGGAATTGAATTTCCGAAGGATCGAGGCCTTGCGCCCGTAATTCCTCGCGTTTCGCGCGAATCTTCTGCTGCATCTGCTCGCGATACTCATCGACGCTCATGCCGCTGCGCTTGGCCGCTTGATTCGGCGGAGGGAATTTCGCGAGGAGTTCGCCCGGCGACATTTTGAGGGTTTTGAATTTCGTCAGCTTGGCATCGAGCGCAGGATCGTCGCCGGATGTGAAACTCAGTTGCTCGTCGATCCATTTCTCGAGGCCCATTTTGCGAATGCGCTCGACGTCGCCGGGACGCGGCCCGTAGGCCAGGCGATTAAGTGCGTGCAGAATGGCTTCGTCTTGGGCGAGCTGCGTGATGGGAAGATTGCCGGCGAATGATTTGGGAAGTTTCGTGTGGGAGATTGCAAGGACTTCTGCGCCGTCGCTACCTGCACCCGCTCTTGGCGACAGAAGCAGCGCAAACAGGGCCGCGAGCAAAATCAAAATGGCGCCGAGCAGCAACTGGCCCAATGGGTCCAGCCGCTTTAGCGGTACCGCTCGGGCCTGCACGCGAGAGTAGTTATGGCTGCGCGGATTGGAAATACTTGCGCGTCGCACAGGTCTGCTCCTCCTGCTCGAATGTTAAACCCGTGCGCAGCGCGAAAGTTGCGGCCGCGCCTATTGCGTACTTAACCCGCTAACATTCATCCCGCTGCTCTGCCCAAAGGCCTGCTTCACGTGCGGCTTGAACAGGTACATCAAAATCCAAGCGTCGATTGCAATGATAATGAGCTGCCAAATTGCGAGCCCAATGTTCATGTGCATGACAACGAGCAACAGCCCGCGCACAGCGAAGACCAGACTGATGGCCACCAGAATAATCGTAAGCAAACGACCCCACGCGCGCAGCTTCAGCAGGCCGATGCCGTTGACGATGTAAAGCGCGCCAAAAATCAGGAACGCTACGCCGGCAAACGCGCCGAGCGCCGCGAACGGCCCGCCCATTCCGCGCCCGCCAGCCATCGCCGCGATGCCCGCTGCGCCCACGGCAAACATGACGCACGCACCAAGCAACAGCACTGCTGCCCCGAGAAAACTCAGCACCGCGAGGATGGTTACTCCTGTGGGTCGTGCCATTCGGCACCTCCAAGATGAAATGAACTTCAACTTCCAGGAAGCCAGGGAGCACCGTATGAGAGGGGCCGATTATGGCGAGAAGCTACCGCGCAACGGGTGGCAGGTCAAGAGCGATTTCGGCGGCGCTACTCTGCGCGCACAGGAGAACCAAATTGCGCCTCGCGTGATTTTTCGCGCGCGCCGCGCCAGTAGAGTACGAGTCCAAACAAAATCGTTCCCACGGTTCCGCCAATCAGCTTTGCAAGGAAGCTGAATTTGCTGGTTGTTCCGCCCGGCGGAATGAACGATAGCGCGATTCCCAGCGCAGTAATCAAGAATCCCAGCCCGCCGGCAATCCAAGCGCCGAAAACTCCGCCGGGAATCAGCACCGCGTGCGGATTGCTGCGGCGGTCTTTGCGATAGGCGAGCTTGATGGCCGCGGCGTACATGTACAAAAAGGGAATGAAGTACAAAATCACCGCGGCGTCTACGACGACCTGATACGCGGTGGTCGCTGTCGCCTGAATCTGCGCGAGCAGCAGAATAATGCACGACAGCACGGCCTGCACGATGATGGAAATATACGGCGTGCGCCACCTGGGATGAATCTTGCCGAAAGCTTTCGGCAGATAGCGGTCGATTCCCACGACGAACGGCACGCGCGCAATTCAGGCAACGGTCGAGCCGACTCCTCCCGCGT
>DAIRCW010000249.1:0-4021 GCA_036796475.1 Candidatus Acidiferrales bacterium
TCATCGAGCAGTTGCCCGAGAAGCGCGAACTTTACTCCACGCTCGACAAGCTCTGCGGCAGCCAGACAATTTTCGCCAGCAACACTTCTTCACTCTCCATTACGGAGATGGCTGTTTTCACCAAGCGTCCTGAGCGTTTCATCGGATTGCACTTTTTCAATCCAGTCCCGCTGATGAAACTCGTTGAAGTGATTCGCACGATCGCAACCGATGTAAAAGTCTATGAAGAAGCGGTAGAATTTGCGAAGCGCGTCGGCAAAGTCCCCGTGCGCACCTCCGACCGCACCGGGTTCATCGTCAATCGCCTGCTCGTCCCGTATCTTCTGGACGCGGTTCGCGTTCTCGAGGGCGGCGTCGCTTCGATTGAGGACATTGACAATTCGATGAAGCTTGGCTGCGGCTACCCGATGGGCCCGCTCACGCTGCTCGATTTTGTGGGGCTCGATACTACCTATTACATCGCGAATATCATGTTCGATGAATTCAAGGAGCAGCGCTTCGCGCCGCCGCCGCTGCTCAAGCGCATGGTTCTCGCAGGATGGAACGGCCGCAAAGCAGGCCGCGGGTTCTACGACTATTCCGATCCGGCCAAACCGCGTGCGATGCAACTCGGCTAGTCGCGCTAAATCTTTGCTCTGGAGCCCAGCATGGCTTACGAAAACTTGCTCTTTGAAGTCCGCAACCAAATCGCGTACATCACTTTCAATCGTCCGAAAGTATTGAACGCGCTGAATCGCCGCACGGTCGAAGAGTTTGGAGACGCACTGGCGCGCTCGCGCGAGGATGCCGAAGTGCGCGTGCTGATTCTCACCGGCGCAGGCGAAAAATCATTTGTCGCCGGCGCGGACATCAATGAACTCGGCCAGCGCACGCCTGTGGACGGCAAAGAATTCTCTCTTGTCGGTCAGGAGATCTTTCATCGTCTGGAAACGATGGGAAAGCCTTCCATCGCGGCAATCAACGGATTCGCTCTGGGTGGCGGCTGCGAACTCGTGCTCTCCTGCTCGATGCGTATCGCCAGCAAAAATGCGAGGCTTGGCCAGCCTGAGGTCAAACTCGGCATCATTCCCGGGTACGGTGGATCGCAGCGTCTCGCGCGTCTCTGCGGCAAGGGCATCGCCCACGAATTGATTCTCACCGGCGAAATGATTCCCGCTGAAGAAGCGCTGCGCATCGGGCTCGTAAATCGCGTCGTCGAGCTTGCTGACCTGATTCCAACCGCCGAAACCATTGCCAAGAAAATCATCGCCAACGCACCGCTCGCGGTGAAGTTCTCAATGGACGCCATCGAACAGGGCACGGAGATGCCGCAAGAAGCGGGCCTATTCCTCGAAGCGACGCTTTTCGGACTCTGCTGCGCGACGGAAGACATGCGCGAAGGCACGCGCGCGTTCGTCGAAAAGCGGCCCGCGCAATTCAAAGGCAAATAGCGAATGTCTTCGGAAACGCCGCAAAAGCGCGGACCCAGTACGACGCGCGGAAAACTTTCCGCTGCCGGCTTGCGTTTCGGAATTGTAGTGAGCAGCTTCAATCAGTTCATCACTGACCGGCTGCTCGATGCGACTCTCGACGCGCTCAAACGAGCGGGCGCTGCGGAAGGCCAAATCGAACTCATCCGGGTCCCCGGCTCGCTCGAAATTCCCATCGCCGCCAAAAAACTTGCCGAAACCGGCCGCTGCGAATCCATCATCTGCATCGGCTGCATTTTGCGCGGCGAGACTTCGCATTACGATCACGTTTGCGCGGAAACCGCCCGCGGCATCCAGCTCGCGCAGCTTGATACCGGCGTGCCAATGATTTTTTGTGTGCTCACCTGCGACACGCTCGAGCAGGCCATCGATCGTGCCGGCTTGAAAAGTGGCAACAAAGGCTTCGACGCCGGGCTTGCCGCGATTGAGATGGCCCATCTTTCACGCCAGCTTGCCGGCGCATCACGCAACAAATCCGCTCCGAAAAAATCTCGCGCTCACCGCCGATAACAAAATGACTCTGCGCCGCAAATCCCGCGAGTGCGCCCTGCAAATGCTTTTTCAATGGGAGATGAATCACGAGGCCGCGGAAAAGGTCGAGCGCTCTTTTTGGAAATCGGCAAAAGCGGCCGAATCCACGCGCCGGTTCGCCAACGAGCTTTTCGAAGGCGCGCTTTTGCAGGCCGCGGAAAACGACAAAATCTACGAGAAGCTCTCCAAGAACTGGCGCATCGAACGCATGGCTGAAATCGACCGTGGCATTCTGCGGCTGGCCATCTACGAACTGCGCTCCGGTACAGCGCCCATCAAGGTTGTGATCGACGAAGCGCTCGAACTCGCCAAAAAATTTTCCACGGCCGAATCCGTGCCTTTCATCAATGGCATCCTCGACTCCGCCGCCAAATCCATTGCCCCGGAATAGCGAGTCGCAGAACAAAGACAACCGGTAGGGCGCGGTGCATTAATTTTGTGGTTTTGACGTACCGTTGCGACGGCTCACCACATACAGGCGAGCTACCAGCAATGCCTCACCGATAATCACCGCAACCAGGAGCATCGTCTCCGGGATTCTTAACGCCCCCGAAATGCGCGGCACGCTCGCGGAGATTGCCGACAGCAAACCGGCAAGGATAACAATCAACCGCCGGTCCCGGCTCATTCTGTATTCTGCACACATTAGTCTTTCACCCCTCTCATTGAATTTGCGTGGTGCTTTACCTCTGCACCGAATTTCTTGAGTCATCGAGAAAAATCTGTTCGATAGGCATTCCAAAAATGCGCGCAATGGCGAACGCCAGCGGAAGGCTGGGATCAAACTTGCCGGTCTCCACGGCGTTTACGCTCTGGCGCGAAACGTCGAGGCGTTGAGCCAGATCCGCCTGGCTCCAGCCACGCTCGGTGCGCAGTTCGCGAAGACGGTTCTTCATTGATACCTGCGCCGGACAAAGAGCTTGGAAGCGGCGGCCATCACGCAGAAAACGGGAAATACCCAGAGTACCGGGATATGAATACCGGGAATAAACATCTCGATGAATCCCCAAGCAGTCGTCAGCACCATGGTGAGTCCAATGGCCCAAAGCAATGCCTCGACGAAAACGGCGCGCTTGAATTCGTCGGTCTCTTCACGGATGTAACGCCCGAGGATGACAATGGCTGCGATTAGGGGCAGAGCAGGGCTAACGGCAAGCAAGTAGGCTACCACGCCATGAATCGGGTGCCTGGAGAAGACCCAATCAACAATCCCGAATAGCACAAAGTAAGTACTCATAATGGGGATCGCGCGCCGCCTAAGCTGACGTTGTGCCTGAGCCACGAGGCCTCCTAATGACTGAAGTCAAGCAAGCTTGACACGCCCGTCCTGCTATGTCAAGTACACTTTACAGTGCGGTTTAGGCTCGGTGGAGGGTTTTCAGAATTTGCCGCGACGCGTTAAAGCCCGAGGCTCCGCTTAGACCGACTCCCGGATGCGTGCCTGGGCCGCAAAGAAAAAGTCCTCGAATCGGCGTGGTGTAGCGGGCGAACCCGAGCAGCGGACGCATAGTAAAGAGCTGGTCGAGCGCGAGTTCGCCATGGGAGATATGGCCGCCGGTGAGACCGTAGTCGCTTTCCAGATCGAGAGGTGTGACCACGCGGCGGGCGAGAATTTTCGAGGGCAGGTCGGGCGCGTATTCCGCGAGCGTCTTGATAATCGTGTCGGCGAGCGCCTCGCGCTGAGAAGTCCAGTCGCCATTCTTTAACTTGAGAGGCGCGTATTGCATGTGAATGGTCATGACGTGCTTGCCTGCCGGGGCAAGCGAAGGATCCAGCAACGAAGGAATGGAGGCTTCGAGGTAAGGCGCGCCGGAAAATTCGCCGTACTTAGAGGCGTCAAACGCGCGTTCCAGATAGTCAATTTCAGGGCCGATATGAATCCGGGCGGAGAGCGCGGCCACTCTCTGATCTTCGGCAATATTTTTTAACGCGGTGAAATTAGGAAGCGCGTCGAGTGCGAGGAGAACCCGAGCGACCACTCCGTTCGAGCGGTAATTGTGCATCTTCTGGAGAAAGCTGGG
>DAIRCW010000250.1:0-4003 GCA_036796475.1 Candidatus Acidiferrales bacterium
TGAATCCGGAGAAGGCGGCCAACGTGGAGAACCTGACGCTCACGCGCGACCGCACTCACATCACTCTAGTGGAAGGCACGATCGAATTCACTTCGCCGGCGAATGGAATTGTATTTGGAGCGGCTTTTAAGGGACGCGGAAAAATCGAAATCGCGCCGCCGAACGCTGCCGAGGCGCAGCAACTGGAGCTGTTCACCAAACAAAAGCTGCTGAGCCTGGATTTTACCGATGCGACGTTCAGTTTTACGGACGGCACGTTCAATGAAATCGCGAAGCAAGTGAAGTGGGTGAACGCGACGGATGGATCACTCGCGCAGCTTTACCAAAGCCGCCAGCGCGAGCGCGAGGACTTGGCAGCGGAAATCGTGCCCCGAATTTTCGAGGGCGTACTTTCGGAGAACCGGCAGCAGAGCGCATATTTTGCCGCAGATGTGAAGACGAGCGGCTTTGGCTGGGTGCTTGCGCGCTATGACGCATTGCTGCCGGAGGAAGTAAAAGTGGGTAGATACACGTCGCGAGGAACGCCGGCGCAATTCTTCGACACGTGGATGAGCTTTCCAGCAGGAGGAGCGAGCGCGATGGAGGTGGATCAGAATTCGCTGGCCAAGGATGTTTTTCTCGTCCATGGATACGACATCGACACGAGCTTGACCGGCGGCGCGGACATGAGTGCGACCGCGAAAGTCAATTTGGAGTATCAAAAGGCTGGAGAAAAGGGCTTGCTGTTTGCGCTGAGCGCAAACCTGCGTGTTTCGTCGGTGAAGGACGACAAAGGCGCTGTGCTTCCATTCTTCCAGCCACGCGAGCCAAAGGATCGGTTCCCGACGTTTGGAGATTACGTTGCAGTAGTTCTGCCGCAAGCGACGCAGCAAGGCCAGCAAGCGACGCTGACATTCGAATATGCGGGGAAGCATTTCATAGGAAAGGTCGGGACCGGAAACTACTTCTGCCCCAGTTACGGATGGTACCCCGGGACAAACGATGAATTCGCGACGCGGGCAAATTTTCAGATGACCTTTCATACGCCGAAGCGGCTTGTGCTCGTGGCAACCGGCGATAAGGCTGGTGAAAGCACCGACGGAAAAATAAGCACGACTACATGGAAAAGCCCGATGCCGCAAGCAGTAGCAGGATTCGCATTCGGCGATTACAAAGAATTTGACCAGAAGGTTGGAAATATTTCCGTGGAAGCCTATGGCAACAGGAGTCCGGATGATTTTCTGAGCACGGTGAACCTCCTCACGCAGTCCAACTTGCCCGGACAACAAGGGGCCGGTGTGTTGCCGTCAATGGGCAGCTTGAATCCTTCGGACATGCTGAAAACAACGGGAATCGAGATCGGGAATGATTTGCGCGTTTTCGAAAACTATTTTGGGCCGTTCCCGTTCACGCGGCTGGCGGTGACAAACATTCCGTACAGTTACGGACAGGGATGGCCGATGCTGCTGTATCTGTCGGTACTGTCGTTCATGGATGAGACGCAGCGGCACATCTTGGGAGTTAGCGACCAGGTGCGAATCAGCGATTTTTTCCGGGCGCACGAAGTTTCGCATCAGTGGTGGGGACATGAAGTTGGCTGGAAAACCTATCACGACCAGTGGCTTTCCGAGGGGTTCGCGCAGTTTTCCGGAAACCTCTACGTGGAAATACGCGACGGGCAAAAGAAGTACCTGGACCGGCTGCACGCGGATCGCGATGAGCTCCTGCAGCACAATCAATTTGGACACCAATACCAGAGCCTTGGACCGATTTGGATGGGGCAACGCATAGCGTCTTCGGTGGCTCCGGATGGATACCAGCCAGTGATTTACAACAAAGGCGGATACGTTCTCGAAATGCTGCGGGCCATGCTCCAGGATCCGCGGAATCCATCTCCCGACGAAGGTTTCAAGCAGATGATGCAAGACTTCACGAAGAGCTTCGCGGGAAAAGCGGCCTCGACCGAGGACTTCAAGGCAGTTGTCGAGCGGCATATGACGCGGGCGATGGATATTGACGGCAATCACAAAATGGACTGGTTTTTCAACGAGTACGTCTACAGCACGGGAATTCCTGAGTATCACATGGACTACACGCTCAAGAGCGACGCTGCGAATAAGTGGACGCTGAGCGGAACAGTGACACAATCGGGAGTTCCGGAAGGCTGGAAAGACATTTTGCCGCTGTATTTGCACGTGGGAGGAAAAGGAGGGCGAATTGGGTGGATCGGCGTGCGAAGCAAAAGCACGCCATTCCAGGTGACGCTTGGATTCAAGCCCGACAAGGTGAGCTTGAACGACAACTCGGAGATTCTGGCGCAAATGAAGTGAGCGGGGAGATTCGCTGCTAGAGCTCAGTGCAAAGCAGGGATGGGAAGAAGCGGCAGACGGCGGGGTTCGCCGTGATAGCCGCGGACTTCAACATCTTCGAGGAGCAGCGAAGGCGCGATGATCGATGTCGGAATGCCGCCGTTAGCGGAACCAAAAGCATCAAGAGCAGTGTTGGAGGCGCCGCCGGAAGCCTCTTGCATATAATTCACAGCGGCGAAGTCATTGCCGATGCCCGCGATGGTGCGCAGATTGTGAACGCTCAGGCTCTTGATGCGCGCGCCGCGAACGAGTTCCTCATGCCCATCATTGGGATCCACGCGATAGACGAGTAACGGCAGGCGGTCGCCGCCGGCGAGACCATCGGAAATCGAGGAAACAATTTCCGAGAAATCGCTCTGCGACTCCGAAGCGAGCGCGGGATTGTCCATGCGCTTCACTTCGAGGCAGAACTTCTGGCCGTCGGAGCGGCAGAGGTCGAGGAACTTTTTGCGCAAATCGGCGGGCGAAAGAGTGTTCGAGGCTTGGAAGAAAAGATTGCTGGGCATCGGCTCCGGGCGAGAGAGCAGCGCTGAGCGTGCGTGTCCGTTGGACAAAACGAAATCGGGTCCGGGGCGGCGAGACATCAGCAGATTCTTCAAAATGCCGTTTTCGACGATGGAGACGCGCTGCGCGCGCACGCCTTCGGCGTCAATGGAATAGCCACCCAGGAGCGGCTGGCCCTGAAAGTCCTTCGCGGATGGGTCATCAATCAGAGAAACATCCAGGGGCAGAACTCGCGAATTGATGCGCCCGGTCCATTCACTATGGCCGCCGGCCTGCTGGACCATTTGATCGTAGGCCGGAACGCTGGAAAGCGGGGGGCGCGCGCCGGAAAGCGAGGGCTCCAGCGCCTGCGCAAGCAGCGAAGCGGCGGCCGGCTGATCGAAAAGAATCGGCCCTTCGTAATCTTCCACGTTGGGCGCAGTGCGAAGGGCTTCGAGCTGCTGGGCGGATTTGATCAGTCCTTTGCTAACGTCAGTCGGCTGAGGCAGCGCGGCGGGAGCAGCGGCGTAAGCCGAAAAATAATTGTGCAGTGGCATGCCGTCAACCGCCTGCGTGTTCATGCTGGCTTCCACGCCAGTGACGCCGTGCGAAATCCTCAGCTTGGTGCCTTCGCTGGTCAAGAGATAATAGGTGGTGTAAACGAGATAGTAGTGAACGCGTGTGCTGTAAAGATCCGGAAAGCCGCGCAGGACTTTCGACGATTCGCGAGCTTCGTCTTCCCAATTGCGGGAAGTCCATTCGGACGGAATGAGCGGCTCGACGTCGGTGACGGGCGCCTCGGTGGAGAAATCCGGAATTTCCGGCGGGCGCGAAAGGCTATTAAGGAAGGCCTGCTTGTTGGAATACTGCACAAGTGCTTCTTTGTAAGCCTGGTCAGTTGCGAGCCAGAGGTCCTGGCGCAGCGAATTGTAATCGCGGTCGATTCCCACTTCGCCGGTGTTGCCGAGAAAACCTTGAAAACCATTCTGGCTCACGAAATCGGAGCTATCGAGTTGCGGCGTGCCAACGCGAACGTTGACGGCCATGAAGCGATTGCGCTGATGCGTGCTGGAAAAAAGCGTGCCGAAGGAAGCGGTGATGGAGCGAACGTCAACATCAAGAATGCGATATTCAATGTAATAGGGTTTCTGCTGGCTATCGAGCTGCAGGCG
>DAIRCW010000251.1:0-3991 GCA_036796475.1 Candidatus Acidiferrales bacterium
GGATTTCGCACCCCAAAAATCAGCGTGACGTCATGCTTCGGCTCGGCCGCACCTGCGAAGATCTCCTCGAGCATCCCGCGAATCGGCGCGATTCCCGTGCCCGTTGCGATGAAAACCAGATCTTGTTCCACCGGCTGCGACGCGACAAACGAGCCATGCGGCCCCTGAACGTCAACAACTGCGCCCGGCTCCAGATCGCACAGGAAATTCGAAACGTACCCGCCTTCCACGCGGTTCAGGCAAAGATCAAAAGTTTTGCCGTCCCGCGGCGCCGACGCGATCGAATACGGCCGCGTCTCCTTCTCGCCGTCGCGCCGAACTTCAAGGGACACGAACTGCCCCGCGTAGTACTCGAACGGACCTCCCTCGGCCATTTCCCATTCGAAATGTTTTGTGGAAGGCGTCAGCGCGATGACGCGCCGCAGCAGGGCTCGAAAACTTCGCGGCGGAATGAATGGGCGTGTCGGCATTTTTGCGCGAATAGTTCCACGATCTCCATGGTAATTCACTTCCCGGCGCGGCGAATGAATCTGATCCGCTTGCTAATTCACCCAATTATCCGGAGGTTGCGGCGGCTCGTCGCGGTGCTTGCGCTTATACACCTCAAAACGGCTCATCAGCCGGCGGCGCTTCCAATCGGCGTAGCGGTTCCGGTAGCTGTAGAGATACGACCCTCGCCGCAAGTATAAATATCCAACCAGCATGCCCCCTAAATGGCAAACATGGCTGACGTTGTCTCCGCCTGCTCCCAGCGTGCCGAAAAATTCGATGACTCCCATGATCAGCACGAAGACACGCATTGTAATGGCCACCGGAAAAGGAAACAGAAACACGCGTTGATGCGGGAACATCACCGCGGCAGCCAGCAGCACTCCGAAAATTGCCCCCGACGCCCCTATCGTCGGAGTCGTCGCCGTTCCCAATCCGTGCGGGTCCATCGCGACCTTCACGATTACGTTGATGACTCCCGCGCCCACTCCGCACAAAAAGTAATATGTGTAAAACCGCCGCTGGCCCCACGCCCGCTCCACGTCTCGACCGAACATCCACAGCACAAACATGTTGATGACCAGGTGCCAGATTCCGCCATGCAGGAATAGATAGGTAAACGGCTGCCAGATGAATCCATGCTCGACATAGGCTGGCACCAAGCCGAGATAGAGCAGCCAGAAATTCCATCCCTTCGCCCCAAACAGCACGCCCGATAGTTCCTGCGCCAGAAACACCGCCGCGCAGGCAATCACCAGAAACTTGATCGCCGGCGTAATGGACCAGTCCCAGTCGAACTGAAATCCGGTCGAGCTTGAAGAATACCGTCGCATGCCTATCAGGCAGTTTATTCGGCCCAAGTCATAGAGTCAAAATGTGGAATGCTTTTCGTAAGCGGCGTGTGGTTCAATCCATTTTTTTGCGCGCAAAATAAAATTGGCTCACGCCGAGTAGCGCAAACATCGCCACGGCAAAGATGCGGTTGCTCGCGAACGCGCCCAGCACGCTCGGACCGATGTGCAGAAAGTGCTCCGGCAGGAAGTGGTATTTGAAGTTCGGATCGCCAAACAGATAAATCAAAATTCCGAGCAAGCCAAAGATTCCGCCGCCCGCAATCAGACCGCTCGCATAGAGCGGCCCGGGGCCGATTTCGCTGCCCGCCGTGTCTTTGTTTTTCATTCCGCGCTCGGCCAGCCAGCGAATTACGCCTCCGGCGAAAATCGCCATCGTAGTATCAATCGGCAGGTACGCTCCCACTGCAAACGGCAGCGAACGCACGCCGAGCAGTTCAATGCCAATGACTAAGAAAACTCCCACGAGCACCAGCCGCCACGGAAGCTGCCGTTGCAAGATTCCATTGATGACCGTGGCCATCAAACGCGCTTGCGGTGCGGATGCTTTTTCGCTCCCAATTCCATGCACCCACTGCATGTCAATCGCGCCCGCTGAAGCGTCATACAAATAATTTCCGTCGGGCACCACATGCGAGCCGATCGCGTTCAGCAGCACGTAGTTTTTCCCAGCGTGCGAATAACTTTGCTGCTCGACCGTCACTCCCGATGGCAACTGATTGATGTTCACCGCGATGCTTGCCGGCTTGAACTCTTCAAGCCCTACGTTCATCAGATTCAGCGTCGCGCCCACGGCAAACACAGAGGTCATCACGCCAATCATCAACGCCAGCTGCTGCTTCGAAGGCGTCGCGCCGACCAAGAATCCGGTCTTCAAGTCCTGCGAAGTTCCGCCCGCATTCGATGACGCCACGCATACCACTCCGCCAATCGTTAGCGCCAGCGCCGAAAACGCGCTGCCCGTCCAGCCAGCAACGAGAAACATTGCGCATGTGGCCATCAGCGTGGCAATGGCCATGCCGCTGATCGGGTTCGATGAGTTTCCAATCAGCCCGCAGATTCGCGACGACACCGTGACGAATAAAAATCCGAACACCACCACAAATACAGCCGCAATCAGATTCGATAGCACGCCTGTCTTCGCGCCCGGAATCGGCCGCCACGTCAGCAGCGCCCACATCATCACAATCACCGCCAGCGAACCGAGCGCCACCACCTTCATCGAAAAATCGCGATCGATGCGGCTCACCGCCGTTTCCATGGCGCTCACCGCGCGGCTCTTGCGCAAATCTTTCAACCCCTCGCGCAGCGCCGCCACTATTGTCGGCATCGTCTTAATCAGCGTGATGACGCCAGCAGCAGCCACGGCTCCCGCGCCCATCGGACGGATGTACGACGTATACAAATTATCCGGCGTCATTTGCGCTATGGGTATCAGCCCGGGGAAAAGCGGCTGCGTCATCATGCCGCCAAAAAACTTAATCGCCGGCATCAGCACCAGCCACGAGAACACGCCGCCCGCAAAAATCACTCCCGCCACTCGCGCGCCGATGATGTACCCCACGCCCATATACTCCGGCGTGATGTTGGCGCGGAACGAAGCGCCCGGCAGCCAGCTCGGCCGGTACTCCGGCGTGTCGCTCCAGAATCCCATCGTCTCCATGAGAAATGCGTACAATCCACCCAGCCCAAATCCCAAAAATACCCGGCTCGCAAACGATCCGCCTTTGTCTCCCGCCACCAGCACATCTGCGCACGCGGTGCCCTCGGGATAGAGCAAATTCCCATGCTCCTTCACGATGAGCTGCCGCCGCAGCGGAATCATAAACAGCACGCCGAGCCATCCGCCGAGTAGCGCCAAGAAGAAAACGCTCCAGTATTGCAGCGGGAATCCCAGGAAGATGAGCGCGGGCAAAGTGAAAATTACGCCGCCCGCAATGGACTCGCCCGCCGAGCCGGTCGTCTGCACAATGTTGTTTTCAAGAACTGTCGCTTTGCCGAACGCCCGCAGAATGCTGATGGACAGCACCGCAATCGGAATCGACGCCGAAACGGTCAGCCCTGCGCGCAAGCCCACGTACACGGTAATCGCACCAAAAAAAAGTCCCGCGAAAATTCCCAGGACAATCGCTCGCGTAGTGAATTCTGGAATTATTTTTTCGGAGGGAATGTACGGACGAAATTCTCCGGGAGGCGCCACGGAACTCCATGGCTTCGAAGGCGCTGCACCTTTCGCTTCCACATCATTTGTGACGGCTGGCGGCTGGCTTCCCATTCCTACTCCGTCCAGGAATCAGAGTCTCCGCACGGTAACATCACTCGCAAAGCCCAGCAAGCCCGCAATTTGCGCCCATCGCTGCAAGCCGACCGCGTTTTCAGATCGTCTGATCCAGCGTGAGATTCTGAACCATCGTGTCCAGCTCCGCCTGCGCCTGCGCGCGCTTCGCTTGCAAATCGGCATCTTGCTTCTGCAATGCGTCGAGCTGATTCTCCTGAGCGGCGAGCTGCTGCGTGTAACGCTCGGTGAGCGCGCGCTCTTCCGAGGTTCCTTTCAATGCTTTCAGATTTTCGCGAATGCGCTGCTGGTCGGCAAAGATTTTCTGACGGCGGCTGCTTACCGCGGCAATCTGCGCGGCAACGTCCGCGACGAC
>DAIRCW010000252.1:0-1322 GCA_036796475.1 Candidatus Acidiferrales bacterium
CCGCACCGAGCCGCCCGGCTGCACCACAGCGACCGCTCCTGCCTTGGCCGCTTCTTCCACTCCATCGGGGAACGGGAAAAACGCGTCGGAAGCAACCACGCTCCCCTTCAAAGGGATCTGCGCCTTCATCACCGCGATTTTCACCGAATCCACTCGCGACATTTGCCCCGCCCCGATTCCCAGCGTCTGCCCTTCGCGCGCGAACACGATGGCATTGGACTTTACGTGTTTGCAAACAATCCAAGCAAAGCGCAGCGCGCGCATTTCTTCGGCATTCGGCTGCCGCGCAGTGACCGTCTTCCATTCCGCTTCTGAAATCGGCCGCTCATCCGCGTCCTGGACGAGCGCTGCGCCGGAAATTCGTTTGATCTGCAATTCGCCTGCCGCTGAATCCGCGGGCATTTCCAGCAGCCGCAAATTTTTCTTCTTCGTGAAAGTCTCCAGCGCTCGTTTCTCGTAGCCTGGAGCGGCGATGCATTCCACAAACAGCTTCTCCACTTCCGACGCGGTATCTGCATCCAGCTTTCGGTTGAACGCGATCACTCCGCCAAACGCCGACACCGGATCGCATGCCAGCGCCCGTCGGTAAGCCTCCGCCAGCACCGCATTCTGCGCCGCGCCGCACGGATTGTTGTGCTTGATAATTGCCGTTGCCGCCTGGCCGAATTCGCGCGCCAGTGCCCACGCCGCGTCCATGTCCACCAAGTTGTTGTACGAAAGCTCTTTTCCCTGCAGTTGCCGCGCTGCCGCGAATCCCGCCGCCCGCCCGCCCGCCGGCGCATACAGAGCCGCGTGCTGATGCGGATTCTCGCCGTAGCGCATCGCCTGAAGCCGCTCAAAATCGAAGTGCAGCCTTCGCGGCAATTTTTCCCCGGCTGCGGCGATCTGCACATGCCCGTTGGCCGAAAGCCGCTCCAGTTCCGTGGTGATCTGCCCGTCATAACGCGCCGTCATCGCAAAGGCCTTCCGCGCCAGCTCCAGTCGCGTTGCCAGGCTGATTTCGCGCCCATGCGAAAGCTCTTCCAGCAATTTCGGATAATCGGCAGGATCCGTCACCACCGCAACGCTCTCAAAATTTTTCGCCGCGGAACGCACCATGGTCGGCCCGCCGATGTCTATGTTTTCAACCAACTCCTCCGCGGTGACGCCTTTTTTCGCCGCCGTCGCGGAAAAGGGATACAGATTCACCACCACCATATCGATCGGCGCAATGCCGCTCTCCGCAACTTGCTTGCGGTCGTCCGCATTTCCGCGCCGGAACAAAATTCCCCCGTGAACTTTCGGGTGCAGCGTCTTCACCCGGCCGCCCAGCATCTCCGGTG
>DAIRCW010000252.1:1332-3989 GCA_036796475.1 Candidatus Acidiferrales bacterium
CGTCACGCCCGCTTCGCGCAAAAAACGCGCCGTGCCCCCCGTGGACACAATTTCGATTCCCATTTTCGCCAGTTGCCGCGCAAAATCCGCCAGCCCGGCCTTGTCATACACACTGATGAGCGCGCGCTCCACTGCCACACGTACCTCCCGTCGATGAAAAAAGCATTCCAGTTTATGCGGTTGCGCGGGAATGGAAAAGCGGAAAGAACGGAGAAAAATCAGGCGCTGATGCGGGCTTTCAATTTCACGCGGCCATCTTCGATGCTCACCGTATACTCCACCTGCGCGGCGCCCTGCTTCGATTTCAGCTGCTGCGTCTTTTCGCGCACGAACTTGCCGAACTCATCGAAGCTGGGAAGCCCGCCTTTTTCGCCCGTGGCCATTCGCGCTTCGAGTAATTTTTTGTAAAGCTGCTCGATTTTCGAGCCCTCGCGCTCCGGGTCGCTGAACTGCATCGCAAACGGCTCACTGGCTGCTCCTGGATGCGCTGTTCCGTGCTCCGTTTTCGCGCGCTCCGCCTCAATCGCCTTCGCCGCCGCTCCAAAATGCCGCGGCCTCACGCCCTCTTCGCGCTCTTTCAGCTTTTTCCGCCAGATTTCACAGTATTTCGCGAAGGTCTGCGCAATATTCGTGTAGCGGAACCGCTGCGCGTGGCTCATCTCGCCGCCGCGGTCGCCGTAGCGCTTGATCAGCATTTCCACGCGCCACTGCGTGTCCGCCGGAGGACGCTTACGCCCGCCGCCGAAGAACTGCTCATACTCAATCTTCAGCGTGCGAATGTCCTTCTCCAGCTGATTCAGATCTTCTTCCGTCGTAGTCGGCATAGTCGCGGTAAGGTCGCGAACCGCAAAAAGGGGCTGTATTTATCGTAGATTTCCCCGCAGCGACCGTCAATCAAACCATGGAGCCAGCGTGCGCGATAATTAACCCTTGGACCCGCACCCACAAAAAGAAGCGGCCCCGATTCTCACCGGGGCCGGACCAACGACTTGCGCCAGATGGTCTTCACTCGCGGGCGACAGTTCAGCGAACGAGCCTTAAAGACTCGATTTGGAGCAGTTATCCGTTTTTATTGACATAAGAAAGCAACTGTGCCGGCCGATCCGAAGTGGGAAGCCCGGAAGCACGAGCACTCTTTGCAGAAGGCGCAAAGAAATGCGGCACCCGCGGTTTTGAGTTGAGCCGTCATACCGTTCGTGTGTGGGTGAGCGCTGTGCGTACTTCGAATCGCTTAGCTCACACTTACCTGCGCCACCCGCCTCTCAACTCGAGCGTAGAGCACCCGCGACATCAAAACTCTGAGTATGTGTTACCCGCCGAGTTTTCCTCAGACCGTACTCAAGATGACCGCACCCGAGGCCAGCATCAGAAGAAGGGAAATAAAGAAATGCCATTTCCATCGCCAAACTCGCAACTCTATTGGATCGGCCGGTCGTGGTCCAGGAAGCAGCCGCATTGACATGCGACGCCCAGCTAACTCGCACAGATAGACCCCTGCCCAAGTCGACACGCAGCACCAAACCAGAGACGCGCCCAAAACTGCACCAAAGAACGAGCGAAGAACGGAAGGACTGTGTGGGTCTGGCAAAGCTAACATTATGGCAACAACAACAAAAAAAGCAGTGAACAAGATCGAAAGCACAAGCAATGAGGCTTTTCGAGAAACAGGTATTCGCGTCATTTTTTTGTGTTGCAGTCCTTGCACTTCTTACCACCGAGCACTAATTTGCAACTTCCGCCTAACACAGCAACCCCTCCTCCCACACCACCCGCAGGCCCCACATCCAGCGTCATAGTTATGTTGTTTAGGTCAATCTCAAAGTCACCACCAACGGTCAAGCCGGGGCCCCACGCACCGAAGCCTTGGAAAGAGACAAATCCGCCCTGCAGATCACATATGCTCTTGCACGTGGGGCATGCTATTCCTATCGCCGAAATGCCTGCGTCAGCCCCCTCCGCCACTCCCCCGCCGAACCCCACACAGCAAAGCAGTCCCCAATTTCCCTCACTATCATGTACGACCATGCAACTTCCCTGTCCCGCTGCCGCTGTTGCTACCGCACCGATGATGCCCGAGACGGCCGCGCCACCACCACCAGCCCATTTACCCATGGGGTCTCGAAAAGTACTCGGACGATTATGGACGTAATCGTAGAAATTTTGCCCTCCGCCGAAACGGATAGCATCTTCGGACAAAAATCTTCCAGTTGACACGTCATAATATCTGGCGCGGTAGTAATAGAGGCCAGTTTCGGAATCGAAGTCGCGACCTGTATAGCGGAACGGATTTGCCACACTCCCCGATGAATTCACGGTGTTTCCGAACGAATCAAAGGCGTAGCTTTCGGCCAGAGAGCCTGCAGAATTACTCAGCGAAGAGATCGAGCCGAGTCCATCGGCCTCGTAGAAGTTCAATCCCGAAGCATTCGATTGTGCCAGTGGCTCATCGATGTTTTTCCCCTGAGTGTATTTCGCTGTCTGGTTTCCATTCTGGTCCACAGTTTCGATGGTGTTATCCCCATCATAGAGGTAATCTGTCGCGGTCGTCGTTGGCGGGTTCGTGCCAGTTGTGTAGACCTTCTGGATGCGCCGCCCGAACGGATCGTACAGGAAGCTAACCGTTCCTCCAGTTCCAGGCAACGTGACTTGCTTCAATC
>DAIRCW010000253.1:0-3984 GCA_036796475.1 Candidatus Acidiferrales bacterium
CTCGCCGCGAAATCCCAGCGTCGAAATCGAAAGCAAATCGTCCGCAGAGCGCAGCTTCGAAGTCGCATGCCGCTCAAATGCCAAGAGCGCATCGTCGTGCAGCATCCCGCATCCATCATCAATAATCCGAATCAGCCGCTTCCCGCCCGATTCCACTTCCACGCGCACGCTTTTTGAGCCTGCGTCCAGCGAATTTTCCAGCAGCTCCTTCACCACCGACGCAGGCCGCTCCACCACCTCGCCCGCCGCGATCTTGTTCGCCACCGTCTCCGCCAATATCCGTATCCGGCTCATCTTCTTTCGTCTTTTTAGGGGGTCGGAGCTTTAGCTCCGACATTATCCGCTTGCTTGACCTGGGCTTTAGCCCCTGAAGAATTCATCAAACTCTCAGGAATGGGATCGAGATCATACTTCCTGCTCGCAGAACTGAAAGTCCATTCCTCTGGCGTCTCCACTAACTCTCGAACGACGGGATTCTGCCAGATGTATCGTTGTTTCGCTCGATAGTCTTCGGAGTCGCGCATCGTCCATTCCAGAAAGCCCGGCTGCCAGACCTGCATCTTGTGGTTTCGCATCAAGTGAATAGCGTGCGAACTTCCGCCTTTAATCAATTGCATTGCTTTCTCAAGCGTGCACTCCGGGCCGGGCGTAAGCAGCAGATGCAAGTGATTTGGCATGATGACAAATTCATGGAAAGAATACGCCCCAGTGGCCCGGTACTTCAGTAGGCTCTCCAACACGATTTCTGCATTTTCTCGCACGCGGAACAATTCGCGCTTTTGCCATGTGTTGGTCGTGACGAAATAGGTGCAGCTCGGAGCCGTTCTGTGAGTCAGTCTGCCCATTATGTCTTCAGGGGCTAAAGCCCCGTCCTCATAAGCCGTTATTGTCGGAGCTGAAGCTCCGACCCCCTAAAACCCAACGTCCGCCGCAACCTTATTCTCCTCCCGCTCCGGCAGTACTCTGATTCGCGGCATGATTATCGGACTGGCTGACCATTACCCAATCTCCCGAGCCGGCGGCTTGATGTTGAGCCCAATACTCTCCGCTCACATAAGGTAGTTTGAGAGAATACATGCCGTTGATTGGGCAAGCTGCCACAGGGAACCCGCCACCTGTTCCGCCTCTCGTGTAATTTTCGAAGGCGACTCTCCAAATGCCGCCGCATTCGCAAGGTTCGTGACGGACGAAAGGCCACAGCGCGATGCCGAGCTGCTCGAGCTGCTCCTGCTCCACTTCGCTCGGCGACTCCGCCATCAAATCCTGCGCCGCCGTCGTCTTCGGGAACGCAATCACTTCGCGCAACGACTTTTCTCCAGCGAACAATGCCACCATTCTGTCAATTCCCAGCGCAATTCCTCCATGCGGAGGCGTCCCATAAGTCAGCGCGTCCAGGAAAAATCCGAATCGCCGCCGCGCCGTCTCGTCCGACAGTCCCAGCGCCTTGAACAGCCGCGCCTGCACATCCTGCCGGTGAATACGAATGCTGCCCGACCCCAGCTCCACGCCGTTCAGCACCAAATCGTAGCCCTTCGAACGAATTTCCCCGCGCCGCGCCGGATCTTCCAGCTTGTCCAAATCCTCTTCGATGATTCCCGTGAACGGATGCTGCGCGCTCACCCACTGCTTGTCCGTCTCGCTCCATTCGAACAGCGGAAAGCCCGTGACCCACAAAAATTCCCACTTGTCTTTTTTGATCAGGCCCAGCTGCTCGCCCAGCCGCAAACGAATCTGCCCCGCGACCATCGCCGCCGCATCGCCGTGCGCCAGCTGCTCCTTCGCCGCAATCGCCACAATCAAGTCGCCGCGCTTTGCGCCGACGCTCTTCGCCAGTTGAACGAGCGCCTCCACGCCCAGCGTTTTCTCCAGCGAAGAACTCAGCCCCTCCGCGGCGACCTTGATCGTGTACGCCGCCTTCGCGCCGGCGCCCTTCGCCATCTCGCTCAAATCATCCAGCTGTTTGCGCGACCACGCCGCCGCACCCTGCGCCAGCAGCGCATAAACATTCCCTTCAATTCCAAACGTCGCGCGCGCCACCTCGAAAAACTTCGTCACGTCCTGCAATTCCATCCCAAAACGCAAATCCGGCTTGTCCGAGCCATAACGCTTCAGCGCATCCTTGTACAGCATGTGCCGGAACGGCCTGCGCGCCGTCCCGCCAATCACGCCAATCGCGCGCTCCATTACGCGCTCAATCGTTTCGAAAATGTCCTGCTGCCGCGGAAACGCCATTTCCAAATCCAACTGCGTGAACTCTGGCTGCCGGTCCGCGCGCAAATCCTCGTCGCGGAAGCACCGCACAATCTGAAAATACCGGTCCATCCCGCTGATCATCAGAATCTGCTTGAAGATCTGCGGCGATTGCGGCAGCGCGTAGAACTGCCCGTGATGCACGCGGCTCGGCACCAGATAATCCCGCGCGCCTTCCGGTGTGGAACGCGTCAGCATCGGCGTCTCAATTTCATAGAATCCCAATTCGTCGAGCGCCTTGCGAATTTCGAACACCATGCGGTGCCGCAGCGCGATATTTTTGTGCGGCTTGCTCCGCCGCAAATCCAAATAACGGTAGCGCAGCCGCGTCTCTTCGCTCGCCGTAGTCTGATCCTCTATCTGGAACGGCGGCGTCTTCGCGTTGTTCAAAATGTAGACGCGCGTCGCCTCCACTTCCACATCGCCGCTCGGGAGTTCCGGGTTTGGCTTTTTCCGCCGAAAAACCTTCCCTTCCACCGCCACCACGTATTCCGGACGCACCTCATCCGCCTTCGCGTGCGCCTCCGCATACTGGTCGCGATTGCACACCACCTGGCAAATTCCCGCGCGGTCGCGCAAATCGAGGAAAATCAAATTCCCCAAATCGCGCCGCCGATGCACCCAGCCCATCAAGATCACGTTGCGGCCCGCGTCCGCCACGCGCAAATCCCCGCAGTACTTCGTCCGTTTCAGTTCACCCAGCGAATCCAGCAATTCTCTTCTCCCTCGACTCAAGTGAATTCCGCTTCGCTAATCAAAATTCTCGAAGTGACGCCACGGGCGCCTATCCTCACTGACTTTCCGGAACACGCATATATTTTCAACCATCGTAGGCGTCTCCGCAAAATCCGCTCGATTGCGCCGAATGAACGACACGACTTTGCGGATCGAAGGCATCCACATGTCATCCAGGACGATTAAGCCCTCTCTCTTGCAGACATTTGCGCTCACCGTGAAGTCCAACAGAGCGTTCTCGAAAAAATGGCTCCCGTCGATGAAGATCACGTCAAATCGGAGTCCCTCGCGAACCAGCAGCGGAATGCCGGCAAAAGACGGCTCTTCGATTAGTCGAAATCTTTCTTGCATAGCTACTTCTTTGACTTTATGAAATCCGATGCCATGCCATAACGAATTCTCCACCGGATCAATCGCGACATGAGTCGCCGTGGGATTCGTGGCGTGGGCAGCCAAAAAGTAGAGGGTACTGAATCCGTACGCGCAGCCAACCTCCATGGTCAACTGCGCCTTTGCTTCCCGGCATAGATGATAAAGACATAATCCTTCCTGAATCGAGATTCTTGTTGCCGAATCAACCTCATACCGTCGTCCATCCTGACCCATCTGGGGCTCGCTCTTGTAAATCGACGCAAGAGCACTGGCAAATGGCTCCCCAATTTCTTCGAGCTCAGAAATCGATCCGCTCTCATCCTCGGGCGAACTCCGCAGATAGCCGCGCACTTTCCTCAAGGCCCCATACACGCTCGGGTGGAGGTGTTTCTTCAAACTCGCCTTAATCTCGACTGCTCGCATTCTTGAGTTCCGTCATTCCGATTCAAGCGCTGCCCGTTATGCAGCTTTCATTCTCAATTACCCAGAGCTCTTCGCGCACCGCACGCGCTAACCTTGAATGCCACCGCGAAGGTGCGCAACGCCTTTTAGGGGGTCGGAGCTTCAGCTCCGACATAAAAACAACGCCCTGCTGTATTCTTCCTTTTGCGCGCCTCACCCGCGCAA
>DAIRCW010000254.1:0-3958 GCA_036796475.1 Candidatus Acidiferrales bacterium
GGCAGAAGTAAGCAGCACAGGCCCGAGCCCTACTTGACTTTCGGTCTTTAGATGGACTAAACTAGAAAAGCTTAGTTCACTTGGAGAGCTTCATGACGACTGTGAACATCCATAAAGCCAAGACTCAATTGTCTCGCCTGGTTGAAGAGGCGGCGAACGGAAAGCCCTTCATCATTGCCAAAGCGGGCAAGCCGATGGTCAAGGTCACCGCGCTGGACACTCCGCTCGGCAAACAGGTGCGGCGGCTCGGCTTTCTGCGCGGAGAATTCTCAGTGCCTGAAGATTTCGACACCATGGGGCGGGAGGAAATCGAGCGACTCTTCGGCGGCAAGCAGTGAAGTTGCTGTTAGACACACATTTGCTCCTCTGGGCCGCAAGCGAACCGAAGAAAATTCCAAAGTCCGCGCGAATGTTGATCGAAGATACTGAAAATGAGGTCCTGTTCAGCGCCGCCAGCCTGTGGGAGATCGCGATAAAACGCGGCCTAGGGCGGGCGGACTTCCGTGTGGATCCGCGTTTGCTGCGGCGGGCGCTACTGGATAATGGTTACACGGAGTTGCCGATTACGAGTGAGCATGTGATTCACATTGAGCAGCTTCCACCTAAGCATAAGGACCCGTTCGATCGTATATTGGTGGCGCAGGCGAATGTCGAGGGAATTACCCTACTTACGAGCGATCAGAAACTGGTCGCGTATCCCGGACCGATCCGCAAAACGTAATACGCCGAACCTCAATTTAAAGTACACGACAAATTGAAGAGCTGTGATTACCGCGGGTGCGAAGTGCCTGCATGCGCCGTGCGCGCCTTCGCCAGCTCCACCTCCGACCCGACGAAGCCCCAGGCGTTCCAGGCTTGACCGGTGACGACCTGGCGGAAGAGCGCATTGGCGCGCTTCGCGTCGTGATCATTGTAGAAGTGCCAGTTGGCGATGCCGTAGGTCACGGTGTCGAAGGCCAGTTCGGCTTCCGTGTCGTTCGGATTGGCGGGCTTGGGCGGCAGCACGTCCTTTTCGGTCATCGCGCCCTGATAAAAGCGCAGCAGATGCAAATAGAAGAGCAGATGCGGCTCGGTGTTTTTCGTTTCTGGAGTAATGCGCTTGAGGGCTTCCGCGGCTTCGGCGGATTTACCCGCGCGGCGCAGAGAGACATAGAGCCAATTGGAACAGTCGATCAAACTGTCGTCGTTCTTCGCTAGCGAACGCGCCTTTTGGAACGAGTTTGCCGCAGCAGCAAATTGTCCCTGAAAGTAATGCGCGAGACCGAGATGGTAAAACGCATCGAGCTTGGTGGGATCGAGCGAGGCGGCGTGGGACAGGTCGCGTTCGGCGGCTTTAAATTCGCGCAGGCCGAGTTCGCGGTGGCCGCGCTCGATGTAGAGGTCCGCATCATCGGGGGCGAATGCGATGCCTTTTGTGCATGTAGCGACGGCTTCGCGGTACTGGCGGCGTCCCGCTTGGGCCTGAGAAAGGGCGAGGACCAGCTTCGCGTCTTTCGGATCGGCGGCGAGTTTCTTGCGCGCGGCGGCGACTGTGCCGTCGTCGGGCTGAGCGTAGAGCTTGCGACCGAGCAGAGAGGTGACTTCAAATGCGCCTCTCGATGCTTTCGCGGATGTCTGCGCGTAAAGCGGGTAAGAAAGTAAAAGCGACGCAATCAGTACGATTACCGGCGTAAAACTAATCCGGACAAGCGGAGCAGAGATTCCCATTTTTGTTCGCATGAGTATTCCTTTCCAAAGAGAAGGGATGCTGCGCCAGCAGAGGGCGCAAGTCAAGCATCGAAAGGCAGTGACGAGTGACCCTTCGGCTTCGCTCAGGGCAAGCAAGTGACGACTGACGAGCAGGCAAAAACAGATGGCACGCGCTACGCGTGAATAGCTCAGGGCAGGAAGCGCTTTTGAAAAGTCGACAAATGCCGCGCCGCGTCCCGATTGCGGACACACTTCCCACGGGCGGACACTCGCCGTCGTGCGAGTTTTCTGTGTACGCACGGAACAATCGTTGCGTTCAGTGCGTTCTTCATGTAGCTTCTGCGTTCACTGAAACCGGGGAACACTTTTCGATGAAGCTTCAACTATGGAGGCGCACTATGCGCAAACTCATTTTCGTATTCGGGATGCTCACCGCGGCGATGCTGGCGATGCCAATTCTCGCAGCGCAGGCGCAATCGAAAGACGCGAGCAGCGCGAATTCAAACGAATTCAAGGCCGAGGAGCAGAAGAGCACGGGCTCGGTTACGGTGGAGGGAAAGACGATCAATTATGACGCGGTGGCCGGGACGCTGGTGGTGCATCCGAAGGGCTGGGACGATGTGCCGCAGGACACGCCGAAAGACGACAAGAATCCGCCGGTGGAAGCGAGCATGTTTTACGTGGCGTATTTCAAGAGCGCGCAGCCCGGCGAGGTGCGGCCGGTGACATTTCTCTATAACGGAGGGCCAGGGTCTTCGACGGTATGGCTGCACATGGGCGCGTTTGGGCCGCGCCGCGTAGTGACCGCTGACGACACACACACGCCGGCGGCACCCTATTCGCTGGTGAGCAACAGTTTCAGTTTGCTCGACGCCAGCGACCTGGTGTTTGTGGACGCGCCGGGGACGGGCTTCAGCCGCATCGCGGGCCCGAACAAGGAGAAAGCGTTTTACGGGATTGACGAGGATGCCCATGCGTTCGCGGAATTCATCACGCAGTTTCTCGGAAAATACGGGCGCTGGAATTCGCCGAAATATCTTTTTGGCGAGAGCTATGGAACAACGCGCTCAGCGGCTGTGATTGCGCTGCTCGAGGGCGACTATGACGTGGACTTCAATGGAGTGATTCTTCTCTCGCAGATCTTGAGCTTCGACAACAGTGTGGACGGCCCGGAGGCCAATCCCGGTGTCGATTTGCCTTACGAACTGGCGTTGCCAACTTATGCGGCGACGGCGTGGTATCACCACAAACTTCCGAACGGGCAGAAGGATCTGGAACCATTGCTGAAGGAAGTAGAGCATTTCGCTATGAATGATTACGCTCTGGCGCTGGAACAGGGATATGAACTTCCTGCCGAGCAGCGCACCGCCATCGCGGAAAAGCTGCACGAGTACACCGGACTTTCCGTCGAGTACATCGAGAAAGCGAATCTGCGCATTGACGGCGGCGAATTCGAGAAAATGCTGCAGGACTCGAACGGATTGACCACCGGGCGGCTGGATACGCGTTTTTCGGGGCCGTCCATGGATCCGCTGAGCAAGGAAGCGGACTATGATCCGCAATCGGCGGCCATTAGTTCGGCGTACGTGTCGGCGTTCAACGATTACGTGCGCAAGCAACTGAAGTACGGAGACGACAAGACGTACAAGCCGGAAATCAACACGGGCAGCTGGAACATGCAGCACCGAGGGAACGAAGGTTCGCCGAACGTGATGGGAGATTTGGCGGGGGCGATGAAGTACAACCCGACGCTGAAAGTGCTGCTAAACGCCGGGTATTACGATTTGGCGACGCCGTTCTTTGAAGGCGTTTATGAGATGCACCATTTGCCGATTCCTCCGTCGCTCGGGAAGAACATCGAATTCAAGTTCTACGAGTCGGGGCACATGGTGTATGCGCACGAGGCTTCGCTGAAGCAGTTGCATGACAATGTGGCCGAGTTCATCACGAGCACGGAAGGCGCGAAGGGGAAGTAAAGCCGGAGTGAAAAAACAGCAGGAATGCGAGTGGCGAGCGGATCAAGCCCCCGACCCTACGAAACCGATAACCGAGGAACCGAAGAGCCGCAGAGTCTCGCAAAATCGGCGAGACTCTGCGCTACAAAAGCTGCCAGACTTCAGAAGATGTGCAGTTTGATTTGCAGGAATTTTTTGGGATTCTTGCGGAAATCACCCATCAGCAGGCGCATGTCGCCCGTGAGTCCGGTCATGTTGTCATAGAGTTGCGGATCGGTGAAGAACTTGCCGAAGGTTCCCTGCCCGCTGTCCAT
>DAIRCW010000255.1:0-3931 GCA_036796475.1 Candidatus Acidiferrales bacterium
GTTTTATCTTAGCGATTGCGTTTCGCTGGTGTGAACAGACCAGTATAAGTCCTCAGCGGCGTGTAATCAATTTTGAGGGCATCGCGTGAAATTGGGCAGGTTGTGGGATTCGCTCACACGATTCGACGGTTTGAAAAGTAATTCGCGTGAGCGTGGTAGGCTAACTTGCGATGCCGCGCTCTGATTCAAGCTCCCTCGCGTCAGTAACCGCAGGAAATTCCCCTTCGCCCAATTCTGGACGAGTCGACGGAATCGATGTGCTGCGCGGTCTCTCCATTCTGGTGGTCGTAATACTGCATATCAATTTGCGGCTCCGCATTGCAAAGACTTTCGGCCGGCACTGGCCGGCCTTCGTTGTGAGCGACATTGGTTGGAACGGGCGATATGGAGTGATCATCTTTTTTGCGATTTCCGGCTTTTTGATCACCACGATGTGCCTCAGACGGTGGAACTCTCTCGAAAACATTTCGTTGAGGCAATTTTACAAGTTGCGCTTCGCGCGAATTGCGCCGATGCTTCTGGCTCTGCTTGCAGTGCTGAGCGTCTTGCATTTGTCGGGCGTGCCGTACTTCACAGTTCGGCCGCAAGTGTCTACTCTTCCGCGCGCCTTGTTTGCCGCGCTCACATTTCACGTGAACTGGCTCGAAGCGCAGCACGGTTATCTACCAGCAAATTGGGATGTGCTATGGTCGCTATCGAATGAAGAAGTGTTTTATATAGCCTTCCCGCTGCTCTGCCTTCTCACGCGGCGCCGCCCAGCGCTGATTGCGACACTTTCTGTTTTCGTTGTGATCGGACCGTTTGCTCGCACCGTGCTCAGTCGAAATCCAATGTGGCAAGAGAACGGGTATCTTTCGTGCATGGACGCTATCGCCATCGGCTGCATCGCGGCAATTCTTAGTGGGGCTATTCGACTGCGCTCGCAGATTCGTTTGGGACTCTTATGGACCGGAGCGGCTCTCGCTGTTTTCACCACGATGTTCAAAACGTTTGTATCGCAAGTCGGAATCGACCGCGCCGGTATGGACGTTACTCTGCTCTCGCTGGGCGTGGCGCTCATGTGCATGTGTTTCGCGCAGGAGAATAGACCGGGGAGAATGGAATGGGCATGGTTGCGCTGGTTCGGACGCAACAGTTATGAAGTTTATCTGACACACATGATGGTGATTTTTTCTGTGCTGGCAATTATGCATCGACTCGATCCGGATTCGCGATGGGCGGCTGCTTCATACATTGTGATGATTTTCGCTTCGGGCGCATTCGGTACTTTAATCGCACGATATTTTTCCGAACCGCTGAACAGGTATTTCCGCCGAACAAGTGCGGCGGCACGGCCAAAGCCCGCTGCGATCGAGCTCCCCCGCGGTGAACGATTAAGCCCCTGAAGTGAGCGTTACAAGTTCTAGAATGCTGCAAACCTTTTCAGATTAGGAATGCGCGAGTTGCCGCTCTTTGTCGACCCGACGATTAACGCCCGACCGTAAGTCTCGCCCTATCAGCCACCTACATCTTCGCGGCCAAAAAGGGCTCGGCGCGCCAAACTGGCCAGAATCGTGCATTGGTAGCCAAAGTCTACTAACTCAGTAGAGATAGTAGATTAGCTAGGGTATAGCGGGTCAGTGATTTGGAGGACAGCTTCTCAGCCCAATGAAGGTCTCTCAAAAAGGACTGTACGCGCTCGAGGCGCTGATGTGCCTGGCGCGGCACTATGGAAGCGGCTCCATCAAAATTCACGAAATTGCCGAGGAAGAGGATCTGCCGGAAAAGTTCTTGGAGTTAATCCTTCTTGAATTGAAGCATGGACGAATCGTGCAAAGCGTGCGCGGAGCGAAGGGTGGATATCAATTGAAACGGCCGCCGTCGCAAATTTTTCTTGGTGAGGTCATTCGCATGATTGATGGGCCGCTGGCGCCGTTTGAAGACGCTGAGTCGCTCCGCCGGCTGGTGGAAAAAGACAAAAAGAGGAGCTCCCTCTTTCGCATTTTTCTTTCCGTGCGAAATGCAGCAGCAGGAATTCTGGACCACACGTCGCTCGCCGACGTTTGCCAAATGAGGCGATAAGAATGGTGCAGACCGAAGACAACATTCTGGAGCGCTCTCAGACGGACTCAGAAAATCTAGGGACGCTCTCTCCAAGCGAGCAGGCACTCGTGGTCGAAATTCTGCATGCCGTTCGGACAATTCGCTACGGTTCGATGAGCCTCACGTTCCATGAGGGAAGAGTCGTCGAAATAAACAAAACGAAACGCATCCGGCTGACGCCCCGAAACGGCGCGCAATAACGGAAACAGGCCGACCCCGATTCCGGGGAGGTTGCGAGAGAGTCCGAAGAGCCGACCAGTCTCCTGGAGGCATAGCGAGGAAGTTCAGGAGATTTGTCATGCGGCTGAAATTCGAAATCCCCGCGGCGCTATTACTTATGTTCATCGGAAACACCTCGCGAGCGTTTGCCGCCGACGGGCCGAAGCCCATGCATCCGAAAGCGTCCGCTATTTTCAGCGAGCCAGGGGCGCCATCCTGCGATGTTGCCTCGTCGGATTCCGAGATGCAGAAACTGCTGCTGATTCTAGTGCAAAAAAATCTGTTAAGCGCCGGCGAAGCGGCGAGCGTGCGCGCAGAACTGAAAAACAACGACGAAAACCCCGGCGACGCACCTGCGGCTCGCATCCAACAAACGGCAGTCGTGTCGCAGAGCGATTCAGACGACCACAGCGACTCACAGCATGAGTCCACTCAGACTCCGAAGCTCCCATTTAGGATCAGCGGTTATGGCCAAGTGCGCTGGACGAGTTTGCCCGGCGCAGGCAGCACGTTTCAGCTTCGCCGCGGACGCATCAGCCTCGATGGCGACATTCACAAAATCGCGAGCTACAGAATTCAAATCGAGGCGCTCAATACTCCCGCGCTGCTTGACGCTTATCTTCAGCTCAAACCCGCCAGCTTTGCGAATTTCACCTTCGGCCAGTTCAAAATCCCTTTCAGCCAGGAGAATCTGATTTCGAGCAGCGACCTACTCACCGTCGAGCGCTCGCGGGTGGTCAACAGCCTGGTTCCAGGGCGGGACACTGGATCGAATGGCCGCGACATCGGCGCGGTCTTCACCGGCTCCTACAACGTCTCGCATTCTGCGGGCGTGGACTATGCATTCGGTGTTTTCAATGGCGCGGGAATCGACCGCAAAGACGACAACAATCGCAAAGACTTCGCCGCGCGGCTCGCTGTTCAACCTTTTCAGGGATTGTCGTTAGCTGGCGATTATTATAACGGCGCTGCTGGCACAGCAGAAGTGGCGCGCGACCGTCAGAGCGCGGAAATCGCCTACACATATCGCCCTCTCACGCTGCAGGGAGAATTCATCTGGGGCCGCGACGGTGCGCTCCATGAGCAGGGATGGTACGGACTCGCCGCCTGGCGCTTCACCAAAGCCTGGGAAGGCGTTTTTCGCGCGGACGCGTTCAATCCCGACCGTTCGACGATCGGAAACATGACCAGCGCGTACATCGCGGGATTCAACTGGTACTTCGCGCCGCATTTGAAATGGCAACTGAACGAAGGAGTGCAGAACCAGCAAAACCGATTGCGCAATGTTTTTCTGTCCCAGCTGCAATTCAAGTTTTGAACAGGCCCAGTCGTTCTACCGCGGAACGGGCCAGCCGAATCAGTTTAGGAGAATGGAAATGGATTTCAGGACGGCAATCATAGGATTTGTGGTCGGCGTCATGGTAGGCCTCACAGGAATGGGCGGCGGAGCGCTGATGACTCCGCTGCTTATTCTCTTCGGCTGGGCAAAGCCGATGATGGCTGTGGGCACCGATTTGGTCTGGAACACGCTCACAAAAATTGTTGGAGGCGTGGTGCATTATCGCCAGCGCACAGTTGATTTTCAAATCGTGAAGTTATTGGCCATCGGCAGCATTCCCGGCGCGCTTCT
>DAIRCW010000256.1:0-3927 GCA_036796475.1 Candidatus Acidiferrales bacterium
TGAGATCCGCGAAAAGAAGTGAGAGAAAATATTCGAAAGGCGCCGCTTTTGGCGCCAGACACGAAGAGGTAACAAAACGAAACCGAATGCCGCTAAGCATCGTGAAACAGGGTAGTTGCGGCCATGTGGGAGGTAAAAATTCTAATCGGTACACAAAACACAAGTCGCGGAGAGTCAACTCTCTGAAAACACAGTACATAAAATTTTCTAATCGGGACTGAAATCGCACTTTTTCGCTTAGCGCAAAACGCGACCTTCCACCCCAGTTCTAGGACTGATGTGGCGAAGGGTTTTGGACTCAAAACGAGGCGCTATCTGGCCTGAGCTGAGGTTGACGAATTCTGCATTTCCTGTTACAAACGCTTGCTCTGGACTGTTCTGCAAGTGAGCCTGTACGGCTCGCCATGAGGAGTTCCATCATAGTTAGTTAGATAGCTCGATCCCAAAGTCATTCACCGTATGTGTGCACATAGGAGGATTTTGATGAGTAATTGGCTCGCACGCGTTTCATCGCTACGAAGCCGAATCGCCGGCGCGGCCAGCGCCGCATTTTTGCGCGCCAGCGCGGCAGCCAGCGCCCTTTTGATGTTCGCGGCAGCGGCGCACGCGCAAGCCCCCGAAGGCGGAGGCGGCGAGGCGAGCCTCAAGGTTCCCGATTTGTCGCAGGGACAATTCCTCGGCGTGAACGGCCATTCCCTGTTGCTCTGGGGACTTTTGTTCTGCGTTTTCGGTCTGTTTTTTGGATGGGGAATTTATGTCCGGCTCAAAAATCTTCCCGTGCACCGGTCGATGCAGGAAATGTCGGAGCTGATTTGGGAAACGTGCAAAACCTATCTGACGCAGCAAGGCAAATTTCTTCTCCTCCTCGAAGGATTCATCGCTGTCATCATCATCATCTACTTCGGTCTGCTGACGCACCTTCCTGCGAACCAGGTGCTCATCATTCTCGCGTTCAGCGTGGTCGGAATCTGCGGAAGCTACGGCGTAGCCTGGTTCGGAATTCGCGTGAACACATTTGCGAATTCGCGCACGGCGTTTGCCAGCCTTCCCGGAAAACCGTTTCCCGTCTACCAAATTCCTGTTCGTGCGGGCATGAGCATCGGCATGATGCTGGTTAGCGTCGAGTTGCTGATGATGCTGATTATTTTGCTTTTCGTTCCCGGGGACTACGCCGGCCCATGCTTCATCGGATTCGCGATCGGCGAATCTCTAGGCGCGGCGGCGCTGCGAATTGCCGGCGGCATTTTCACAAAAATCGCAGATATCGGTTCCGACCTGATGAAGATCGTTTTCAAAATCAAAGAAGATGATGCGCGTAATCCCGGCGTGATTGCTGATTGCACCGGCGACAATGCCGGCGACTCGGTAGGCCCGAGCGCGGATGGATTCGAGACTTACGGGGTCACCGGCGTGGCGCTGATCGCCTTCATTCTCGCCGGAGTCACCAATCCTATGGTGCAAGTGCAAATGCTGGTGTGGATTTTCGTGATTCGCGTGGCCATGCTGGTGGCCGCGGCGGGCGCCTACTTCATCAACGACGCGATCGCCAAAGCGAAATACGCCAAACTCGACAAGATGAATTTCGAAGCCCCGCTCACCTCGCTGGTGTGGATCACGTCCCTGCTCTCCATCGCGTTCACCTTCGGGATTTCTTATTTCATCATTCCGGACATTGGCGGCGACCCGACGATGTGGTGGAAGCTCTCCATCATCGTATCGTGCGGAACGCTCGCCGGCGCGCTCATTCCCGAACTGGTGAAAGTTTTCACCTCAACGGAATCACGGCACGTGCAGGAAGTGGTGGCTTCGGCAAAAGAGGGCGGACCTTCGCTGGATATTTTGTCGGGATTTGTCGCCGGCAATTTCTCCGCTTACTATCTCGGACTAACCATGCTGGTGTTGATGGCCGTTGGATACTTGGTCAGCCTGCAAGGCCTACAGAATCTGATGGTCGCGGCGCCGGTTTTTGCCTTCGGACTTGTGGCGTTCGGCTTCCTTGGCATGGGTCCGGTGACCATCGCCGTCGATTCGTACGGCCCGGTCACAGACAATGCGCAATCGATTTTCGAACTTTCGCTCATCGAACAAGTTCCTGACATTCACCGCGAACTGAAAAAAGACTACAACTTCGACGTGAATTTCGAGCACGCCAAAGAAATGCTGGAAGCAAACGATGGCGCAGGGAACACGTTCAAGGCTACGGCCAAGCCGGTGCTGATTGGAACAGCGGTGGTGGGCGCAACGACGATGATCTTCTCCATCATCATGTTGCTGACCAACCGGCTCACGCAAAATGTCGCAAAGCTTTCGCTCCTTCACGCGCCTTTCGTCCTCGGCATCGTCGCGGGCGGAGCGATCATTTATTGGTTCACTGGCGCTTCGACGCAGGCAGTAACCACCGGCGCGTACCGGGCGGTCGAGTTCATCAAAGCGAACATTCGTCTCGAAGGCGTAGAAAAAGCCTCGATTGCGGACAGCAAAAAAGTGGTGCAGATCTGCACGCAGTACGCGCAGAAGGGCATGCTGAATATTTTTATCGCCGTATTTTTTGCCGCGCTTTCGTTCGCTTTCGTGGAACCGTTCTTCTTCATCGGCTATTTGATTTCCATCGCCATGTTCGGCCTGTTCCAGGCCATTTTCATGGCTAACGCCGGCGGCGCGTGGGACAACGCCAAAAAAATCGTCGAAGTGGAGCTGAAGCAAAAAGGAACCGCGCTGCACGATGCGACCATTGTGGGCGATACGGTGGGCGATCCCTTCAAGGACACTTCATCCGTCGCACTCAATCCCGTGATCAAATTCAGCACGCTCTTCGGATTGCTCGCGGTGGAGCTTGCTGTGCAACTAACTTCGCAAGTAGGCAGCCAGCTGGTGCACATCCTCGCCGCAATCTTCTTCCTGCTGTCATTCTTCTTTGTGTACAGGTCGTTCTACGGAATGCGTATCAAGTCCGCGGAACGTGCCGCAGCACGCGAGCGCGAAGCAGCGCAACGCACCTAGCTAAACAAAAAGGGGGAGCGAACTTCGCTCCCCCAGGTCTGCATTTCCTAAGCAATTCAAAAACACTTACATTTTGTAGCGGCCGAGGTCTTCGTCGTTCAGATTTTCGAGCCAGCGCTTCAGTTCTTCGTTGGTGGTTTTTTCGGCGGTGGTGCCGGAAGCCTGCGAATTCTTGAAAACCTTCTCTTCGACGTAAATGGGACAATCGAGACGCAGGGCAAGCGCGAGCGCATCGCTGGGACGCGAATCCATGGACATGGTCTGGCCGGCGCGCTCCATCCAGATGAGCGCGTAGAAGGTGTCGTCCTTGAGTTCGCTGACGACGACTTTTTGCACGTGAACGTCTAGGCCGAGAAGAACGTTCTTCAAGAGGTCGTGAGTCATGGGCCGAGGCGTTTGCACTTTTTCAATTTCAAGGGCGATGGCGTTGGCTTCGTAAATCCCGACCCAGATTGGCAGAGTGCCCGCGCCCTGCACAGCTTTGAGGACCACCACGGGCATGTTCGTCACCGGATCCATCATCAAACCGCGGATCTTGACTTCGCGTTCCATGGGCCCTCCTAGCGGACGGGATTAGCCGAGGCTTTCGCCCACGAGGCTGTTCGGCCCCGCTCCGGTGATCCTGACTTGAGAATATTGTCCCAAAAGATTTTGGCCGGATGAAGTGAAATTTACGATGCGATTCCCGGTGGTTCTGCCGGACCACTGGCCGCGTGATTGGTGATGGCCGTCGACGAGGACCTCAAATTCGCGGCCGAGGAGTTTTTGGTTCTGTGCGAGCTGAATTTCTCGCTGGCGCTGCTGCAGAATTGCGAGCCGGCGGCTCTTTACTTCTTCAGGGATTGCATCGGGCATGTCTTTCGCCGAGGTGTCGGGGCGCGGAGAATATTTGAAGGCGAAGACGCCATCGAATTGGACTTCTTCCAA
>DAIRCW010000257.1:0-1422 GCA_036796475.1 Candidatus Acidiferrales bacterium
CTCGACCGGCGCGACGGAGAACGCCGGGCCGACGTCTTTGACGAGGATCAGCGTCGGGTTCTCCTCGTCCCACAGCCCGTGCAGCTCCTCGAGGGCGACGAAGCCGACCGCCTCGTAGAACGCGCGGGTGACGTCGTAGCCACCCGGATCGGGGCGGGATGGGCCCAGCGTCTTCACCTGGAGGTAGCGGATGCCACGGGGTCGGCACCAGCGCTCGGCTTCCGCCATCAGCGCCGGAAAATCTGCAATACGCAACAGCGGATTCGTCAGGCTCTCGACAATCAGCGCGTTGGGCTTGAACTTCCACAACTCCTGGCGTCCCGCCGCGCTGAACACATCCACAAACTGAATCTCCGCTCCCCATCGCGCCGCCACTTCGAGCAGGAACTTCGTGGTCACGCCGTACAGGTCCTGCGACGCCGCGATTTTGCTGCCGTGCTCGATGCCCGCCGCAAGCAGCGCCAGCAGAATCGCTGACATCCCTGATGCCAGGCTCACTGCCACGCTGCCGGCCGGCGCCGATTCCAGCGACGCGACCGCCTCTTCGAGCGCCGCATTCGTCGGATTCGCGTGACGTGAATACGTGAAGCCCGTGCGCTCGCCCGCGCTGATAGCGTCAATCTCCGCCAGATGGTCGTACAGAAACGTCGCCGAGCTGTAAATCGGCGTGGACATCGGAACAAATCCGTCGGGCCGCTGGCGTTCACCGGCATGCACGGCGCGAGTTGCGAAATGTTTTGACGCAAGATTGCGAATCAAGTTAAGCCTCCGCGGAGTTGCGTAAAACGGACATGCTATCGAGCCGCGGAAATGAAAGCAAACGCGGAAAGAAATTTTGCGAGTGTGTGCGGGTGCTAGTTTTCGGAAGCCTGGTCGAGCGTTTCGCGGATTTTCAGCGCCAGCGAATTCAGCGTAAAGGGCTTCTGCAGCAGCGCCATCCCGCGCCCAAGAATCCCGTGATGCACAATAGCCTCGTCCGTGTAGCCAGACATATACAATACGCGCAGCCCCGGCCGAAGCTGCTGCATCTGCTCCGCCAGCTGGCGCCCGCTGATTCCGGCCATCACCACGTCGGTGAACAGCAAATCAATTTTCGCCGTGCTCTCGCGCGCGACGCGCAACGCCTGCTCGGCATTTTCCGCTTCCAGCACAATGTAACCCGCTTCCGTCAGATACTCGCGCGCCAATTCGCGCACGCCCTTTTCGTCTTCCACCAACAAAATTGTCTCCGAACCGCGTCCGGAGCGCCTCGGTTCCGGCTTTTGCGCGGCCTGCTCCGCCGTTTTAATCACTCTCGGCAGATAAACCTTGAACGCCGCTCCCTTGCCCGGCTCGCTGTACACCCAGATGTAGCCTCCGCTCTGCTTGACGATGCCGTACACCGTCGCGAGGCCCAGACCCGTGCCCCGGCCCGGACCTTTG
>DAIRCW010000257.1:1432-3898 GCA_036796475.1 Candidatus Acidiferrales bacterium
CGAGCCCGGTACCCTTCCCTTTTTCTTTCGTGGTGAAAAACGGCTCAAAGATATGCGCCTGCGTGGCCGCGTCCATTCCAATTCCCGTATCGCTCACCGCCAGCAGGACGTACTGCCCCGGCTCGACCACCGCCTGCCGCGAATACGAACTATCCAGTTCCGTGTTGCATGTTTCGATGGTCAGCTTGCCGCCACTCGGCATGGCGTCGCGTGAATTCACCGCCAGGTTCAAAATCACCTGCTCGATTTGGCTGCGGTCCGCGCGCACATGCCACAGCTCCGGCGCGTTCACCGTTACCACTTCCTGAATATTGAGCACCTGCGGCGCCAGCATCTGCTTGCGGCTGAACGCCAGCAATTGCCGCGTCAGCGAAGCCGCGCGCTGCGATGCGTCATGGATCTGCTCCGCGTTGCGCCGCAACGGATGCTCACCGCCTAGCTTGTCCAGCAGCAATTCCGTGTAGCCCTGAATCACCATGAGCAAATTGTTGAAGTCGTGCGCGATGCCGCCGGCCAGCCGCCCGACCGCTTCCATTTTCTGCGCCTGCCGCAACTGCGCTTCGAGCTGCTTGCGGTCGGTGATGTCAAACGCCATGCTGATCACGCCGGTAATCTCGCCCTGCGGGTCGCGCAGCGGCTCCGCATGGCAGGCGTACGACCCGCCGCCCCATTCAATGTGGAATGTCACCGTCTCGCCCATCAGCGCGCGCCGGTGCGCGGCAATCGGCGCAAACGTGCGATCATCCGTCTGAAAATATTCGAAGAGCGACAGTCCCACCACTTCATTTGGTTTGAGCCCCAGCCGCTCAAGCCCCGAGCCGAGCGATGACGTGAACAGCAGCTCTTTGTCCGTCGTCCACACAATCGCCGGCAGCCGCTCAATCAGCACGCGCAACCGCGCTTCGCTCTCCCGTAAAGCCGTCTCCGCGCGCTTGCGCTCGATAGCCAGCGCAATCTGCCCGCCGACGGAATTCAGAAATTCCAAATCGCGCTGCGTGTACGCGTCATCATCTTCGTAATGCTGCACCACCAGCACGCCGATAGTCGCGGAAGGCGTCCGCAGCGGCACGCCCAGCCAGGACGGAGACGGCGTGCCCACCAGTTGCACTTCTCCCTGCGCCGCCAATTCGTCGAACGCGGCCTGCGGAATGAGCTTCGCCTCGCCTTTGCGGAACACGTAGCTCGTGCAACTGCGGTCCAAAGTCTGCGGCGGGAACACGGCATCATACTTGTCCACAAAAAACGGGAAGTGGAATAAGCACGACACCGGATCGTAGAGGGCCACAAAACAATTCTCAGCGTAAAGCACGCGGCGCAGCGCCCCGTGAATGTGGTGCAGCAGCTCGTCCAAATTGTCGGTCACATTCGACGCATGAATAATCTCGAACGTCGCCTGCCGCTCCGCCTCCGCGCGTTTTCGCGCGGTAACGTCTTCGAGCGCTCCCTCGTAATAGCACACCCGCCCAATCACGTTTCTCACCGCGCGCGACGTTTCCGATATCCAGATCCTCGCGCCATCCTTGCGCAGCACCTGTGATTCGAATCCCTCGACCGTCCCGACCTGTTCCATCGCCGCTTTGAATTTCTCGCGCTGCGACACGTCCCCGTACAACTGCGCGCCAATGTCATTCACCGCATCAATCATTTCGTCCGGCGACGAATATCCGAACATCCGCGCCATCGCCGGATTCACGCTGATGAATCTCCCATCCGGCGTGGACTGGTAAATTCCTTCCACCGCGTTTTCAAAAATGCTGCGGAAGCGCTCCTCCGCCTGCTTCTGCGCCTTCTCCGCGCGCTGCCTTTCGGTGATGTCGCGAAACGTAATCACCGAGCCCACAATCTCGTCTCCGTCGCGAATTCCTGTGCTGATGAATTCCACCGGGAAGCTCGAACCGTCCTTGCGCCAGAAAACGTCGCCGGTGCCGTGCCGCGTGGCGCCATCGCGCAGCACCGCGAAAATCGGACAATCCTCCTCCCGATAGGGTTTCCCGTCTGCCGTCGTGTGGTGCCACACCGCGTGCCCGTTGCGCCCGATGACCTCTTCGGAATCGTAGCCCAGCATCCGCGCCGATGCGCGGTTCACAAACGTCAGGACGCCGTCGCGGTCCAGCCCGAAAATCCCGTCGCCCGCGGAATTCAGAATCATGTTCGTCTGCCGGCTCAGTTTCAGCAGCGCCTGCTCCGCTTCGCGCCCTTCGGTGATGTCCAGCATGAAGCCATGCATCAAACTCCGCCCGCCCTTTTCGACGAGCACCGCGCGGTCACGAAACCACGCCACCCGCCCGTCGCGCGTGAACATCCGGTATTCCGCTTCGAAGCGCTTCCCGCCGCGCTGCGCCTGCGCCTCCGCTTCCATCACGCGCTCGCGATCTTCCGGATGCACCTGACGCAGCCACAGCCCTTTCGTACTCATCCATTCGCTCTGCGAAAATCCCAGCAACGAATGTATCTGCGGGCTGACGT
>DAIRCW010000258.1:0-3821 GCA_036796475.1 Candidatus Acidiferrales bacterium
CTGGCGCGGACGAGCGATTTTCTGTTCCGGGTCGAGGAGCATTTCCTGCCATTGGGCGATCCAGCCGGAGGTTCTCGGGATGGCGAAAAGCACGGGGAACATGGTCACCGGAAAACCCATAGACTGGTAAATCAGGCCGGTGTAGAAGTCGACGTTGGGATAGAGCTTGCGCTTCACGAAATAGTCGTCCTCGAGCGCGATGCGCTCGCATTCGAGGGCGATGTCAATCAGCGGATTGCGGCCCATGACGTCGAAGACTTCGTAGGCGATGCGCTTGACGATTCTGGCGCGAGGGTCGTAGTTCTTGTAAACGCGGTGGCCGAAGCCCATCAATTTTTTTTCGCCGGATTTGACCTGCTTGACGTATTCGGGTACGCGATTGACGGAGCCGATTTCGAGGAGCATGCGGAGGACGGCCTCGTTGGCGCCTCCGTGGAGCGGCCCGTAAAGAGCGGCAGTAGCAGCGGCGATGGCGGAGTAGGGGTCGACTTCGGAGCTTCCTACGCCGCGCATGGCGCTGGCAGAGCAATTCTGCTCGTGGTCAGCGTGCAGGATGAAAAGAATGTCGAGAGCGCGCTCGAGAGTCGGATTGGGACGGTATTTGAGTTCCGTGGTGCGGAACAGCATATTCAGGAAATTGCCGGTGTAGCTCAGCTCGTTGTCAGGATAAACGTAGGGCATGCCCAAGCTGTGGCGATAAGCGAAGGCGGCCATTGTGGGCATTTTGCCGATTAAGCGAAACGTTTGTTTACGGCGAGATTCCTGGTCAAGAATATTTTTCGCGTCAGGATAGAAAGTGGAAAGCGCGGCGACGGCGGAAATGATCATGCCCATCGGATGCGCGTCGTAGTGAAAGCCGTCGAGGAATTTCTTAATGCTCTCATGGATAAAGGTGTGGTGAGTGATGTGGTAGGTCCAATCTTCCAATTGCGCGCGCGTGGGCAGTTCGCCATGCAAAATCAAATAAGCCGTTTCGAGATAAGTGCTTTTTTCCGCCAGCTCTTCGATCGGATAACCGCGATAGCGCAGGATTCCTTTGTCACCGTCAATGAAAGTAATGCGGCTGATGCATGATGCCGTATTGGTGAAAGCCGGGTCGTAGCTCATCATGCCGAAATCTTCGGCGTCCACTTTGATTTGGCGCAAATCGAGGGCACGAATCGTGTCGTGCTGGATGGGAATTTCGTATTGCTTGCCTGTGCGATTATCGGTAATCGTCAGGCTCTCGCGCCGCGCAGCGGACTGTTTGTCGTCAACTGGGGCGGAAATAGGCTTTGTCGGACTCACCTTCTTGGCCTCCCGAAATGACTTTTATGCGATGCAAGCTTCAGGATAATTACGTCCCAGTTTACACCCAAGGGTACAGAAGTGAATGATTTTCCGGTTGCAATTTTCGGTAAACGTTAAGACGAGAGGGAATTTCCATTCGGGTACGTATGGAAGCGTGTGCTCGCGCGGTGCGAGTTACTCGGGTATATTTCTGGCGGAGGAAACGCACTGCTGCTCCGTTTCGACTGAACGTTCGCAGCGGTTCCTGCCCAACTCCTTCGCGCGGTACAGAGCCGTATCCGCATTGCGGAGCAATTGAGCGGCGGTAGTGGCGATTGCAGAACTGAATGCGACTACGCCGAAGCTCGCAGTCACGGCGATATTTCCTTCGGCGGTTTGTACTGGCGCAGAGTCGATGCACTTGCGAATCCGTTCGGCTTGATGAAAGGCGGCATCCTCGTCACAGGCGGGAAAAATGATCAAGAATTCTTCGCCTCCGTAGCGGCCGACGCAATCGTATGGGCGAACGGATTTCATCATGCGCTGGGCGATTTCCTGGAGCACAGAATCGCCGGCCAGATGGCCGTAACGGTCATTCACTTTTTTGAAATGATCCACATCGCACAGGACGATTCCGACCGAAGACTTCTCGCGCTGGCTGCGCGCCAATTCGCGAGTGAGAAATTCAACGGCGGCACCGCGGCTGGATGTTCCGGTGAGAAGGTCGTGCGTGGCCTGAAAATGCAAAGCGTCGCGGGCGGCGATCAGTTCATCTTGAGTGCGAAGGATGCGTTCCGCGACGCGCAGGCGCGCGCGGAGTTCGTCGACGTCGAATGGTTTGGCGAGATAGTCGTCGGCGCCGGCGTTGAGGCCGAGCAACAGATTGTGTTTTTGCGCGTGAGCGGTGAGCAACATGAGGAAGGTGTAAGCGCGTCCGGCGCGCGCACGCACTCTGCGGCACACTTCGATGCCTTCGAGCTCGGGCATGGTCCAGTCGAGAATGGCGATACGGGAAGAGTCTTCGGAGGAAAGGAGGGCCCATGCGTCGGCGCCATTCGCGACGGCGATCACCTGATAGCCCCATTTACGCAAGAGCTGTTCGAGAACGCGGCGCGAAACGGGTTCATCTTCGGCAATCAAGATTTTCATTGCGATACGCTCCTTGGCTAATCCTTTTGCGCTGAAACAGGAAGCTCCTGGCTGGCATGAGCGAGCGTTTGAAGTTCATTCCTGAGCCGGTGCACTTCGGTGCTTAAGCGCGCAAAGTCGGCCTCTGCCGCCGCCAATTTATTTTGGAGCGCATCGTGCTCCAGCTTTTTCGCTGTTTTGTACGGCTCAGTGTCGGTGAAATTGCCGATAGAGCCCTTCAAAGTGTGGGCTGTTTTCGCGATCGAGCTGGGATCGCGGCGCTCGATGGCCTGAGCAATTTGACGCAAGAGGCCATCGGTTTCGCCTTCGAAAATCTCAATAATCTCGACGAGCAACTGGCGATCGCCCTGGCAGCGAGCGAGCAGTTTATCTTCGTCGACTGTGTTAGCGAGCGTTTCAGGAGGCTGCGCGCCGGCTGCATTTGGACAGCAGCGCTCGATGGCGGCAAACAGTTCGGAAGCATGCAACGGCTTTGAAACATACGCATCGGCACCTGCTGCGAGACAGGTTTCGCAATCACCCCGCATGGCGCGAGCGGTGACGCTGATAATGGGCAGATGCGTTCCTGACTTTTTCTCCTGAGCACGGATCCAGCGAATTGCTTCCAGGCCATCCATTTCGGGCATCTGCCCGTCCATAAGCACCAGGTCGAACCTCTCACGCTCGACGGCCTCGAGTGCTTCTCTCCCATTCATGGCTGCGACAATCGAATGTCCCTCTTTCTCAAGCAGTTTGGTGACAAGGCGGCGGTTCACGTCGTTATCTTCGGCAAGGAGAATGCGCAGGCTGCGATGGCCGGCGGAAGGTGCGGCCTCGAGAAGTTGAGATTGCGCCGGGACGTTTGCGATTGGAGGCAGAGTTTCGTTCAGGAGCGCGGGATTCTGTTTTGGCGGGACAAAATCCAGGGGGGGGAGCAGCAAGCGCACAGTGAAATAAAAATTGCTACCCTCGCCCAATTTGCTTTCCACTTGTAAAGCGCCGCCCATTTGCGCCACGAGGCGCTGCGAAATTGCGAGGCCGAGTCCAGTGCCGCCGTACTTTCTCGTGGTGGAGGCGTCAGCTTGTGTAAAAACATCGAAAATGGGTTTCAGTTTATCGGCGGCGATTCCTATGCCGGTGTCGCGCACGTCGAAACGAAGCTCCGCGAATTCGCGAGTGCAATTCTGCAGAGTAGCGGAAATTTCGACTTTCCCCAATTCTGTAAATTTGATGGCATTTCCAGCGAGATTGACAAGCACCTGGCGCAAGCGGCCGCAATCTCCGATGAGCCACTCTGGGATATCGGGAGCAACGGTCCACGCGAATTCGAGGCGTTTACGACCGGCTGCATGAGCCAATGTCTTGAGGGTTTGGCTGAGGCTTTCCCTCAGCGCGAACGGCTCGGATTCGAGCTCCATTTTTCC
>DAIRCW010000259.1:0-3806 GCA_036796475.1 Candidatus Acidiferrales bacterium
GAGCATCGTCCCAAAGGCCGCCACAGGTTCCGCTATTGAGCTGCTTACCGCGCATTCGACTCCTTAGCGCCCTGCTTTCATCGTTCGATTCGGAATCACGCGCCCCTCATTTAATGCGTCGCAGTATTGACTTCTACGGTAATTACTGTATGCTTCACAACCCTGGACCGCTCGAAGCCAACCCTAGCTATGGAGAACGTCATGAAGACGACAAAAATGCTGTTGGAGTACATTGCAACCTGCTCGAAGACGTCGCTTGAATCTTTCGAGCTGGCGCGTCTGAATGACCGAGCAAACCTGCGCAAGCAAATGATTGAAATCCTCGACGAACTGATCGAGGTGGATGTGCAGGCGCGCATCGCGGAGTGGGTTCTCGTGCAGCGGCGGCGCGAGCAGGCACAACATCAGGTCGGACTGCTCCGGCATCCGCAGCATGTATTCCGTGGCGCTTCGCTTCAGAGCGCGACCGTACTTCGCCAGTTGCATCCAGAGGAAAGCGAGGATTTGGACCGCGCTGCCGAGATCATGCATCACCCAGTGCTCGCCGCTCTTCGCGAGGCGCTTCCCAATGGCCCTTTGCATGCGCGTCAGGAGAAAACGCCGGCAACTCAAGTAAAGGCTCCGGCGCCGGCATCCTGTGCGCAAGCTTCGGAACCCGACATTGCGATTAAATCCAAGCGCATCGCGTGAATCGCAGCGCGTGGGCGCATTATTGGAAATTGCACTCTCGGCTCTTCGGGAGTTCTCATCGCGCTCATTTCGCATGGTGCGTTTACTTTAGCGAAACCAAATCACCGACTGTCGCGGGCATTTGCTTGTGTTGACTGAGCCCATGGCGGCGACCCATTTCGTATCACCCATCGATGCAGAGTGCGCGGGGGTTTTGTTATCACACAACGTCGCATCCTGAGCTTCGTCCTGCACCAACCTCCAAGCCAATAAACATTAGGCGTATGTTGCTTGAAAACTTTATAGATATGAGAATCAGCCTCGCGAAGAATTCGATGTTTAAATTTTCGCAGTCAAAAAAGGGGAGGATAGGTACGACACTTTTTGAGGGATGCTAACCAACACAAAATGGGGTTGTGTAAGGCAAAGTTCTCATTCGCTATTTTATTTACATCGACGGCGTTTAGACCGACCCCTGAGGTCAAAGGCCATTTCCTTTGCAAGGCGCCCGTTGTACGCGTTCAGCGCATTGAAACCTTCCCGCGTGCGTCGAAGGCCATCCGCCTCACGCGCTCACTGGGTACGATTCTGCTTCGCATGCAGCGCGCCCAGGGATCTGTGCAGATCGCGTGCCTATCACAGGCCGCGACATTCGCGAGAAACTTCGAACGCGCCCAGCGCGTGAAATGTTTCGGCAGTACGCAAAAGCTTGCCCGGTAGCGTGCTCGGCGGAACGCTGCGTCCCTGCAGCGAATTTGTTTCGCCGCCGCGCGACGCTTGTCATACACTGTGGCCTTCGGCAGCGCCCTGAATTCGCATCGTTCTGCGCCACGCGCGGCGTAAAATGAACCCAGCATCGCGCTAAAAGTGCAGCGCAGCGCAACGCAGCAACGCAATGCAGCAAAGCAGGACGGCGCTGCAATGCAATTCGCAGCGCTGCATCGCGTCAGAACTTTTCAGCCGCCGCGCGCGTCAAAAGTTTCGGCGCCGCGCGCGCAAATCACATCACGGAGCCCCGCATGAAGCAGCGCACCGAAAAAGATTCCCTCGGCGAACGCCAGGTCCCCGCCGACGCCTACTACGGCATTCAGACGCAGCGCGCCGTCGAAAATTATCCCATCAGCGGCTATCGCGCCGACCCGCTGCTCATCAAAGCCATCGGCTGCGTCAAAAAAGCCGCCGCCCTCGCCAATCGCGAACTCGAACTCATCCCCCCGAAAATCGCCGACGCTATCATTCGCGCCGCCGACGAAGTCATCGCCGGCAAATTGAACGATCAATTCCTCGTCGACGTCTACCAGGCCGGCGCCGGCGTCTCCTTCCACATGAACGCCAACGAAGTCATCGCCAATCGCGCCATCGAAATTCTCGGCGGCGCGCGCGGCGACTACTCCGTCATCCATCCCAACGATCACGTGAACTTCGGCCAGTCCACCAACGACGTTTTTCCCACCTCCATGCGCCTCGCTACCCTGCTCCTCACCGACGAATTGCTCGCTTCTGCGGCCCAACTTGAGGCCTCTCTGGGGCGAAAAGGAAGCGAATTCGATAGGGTGATCACATCTGGCAGAACGCATATGATGGACGCCGTACCCGTCCGACTCGGACAGGAGTTTCGCGCCTACTCCACGGCCATAAATCGCGCCCAAAAAGCCGTTCGCAACGCCCAAGACTTCCTCCGCGAAGTCGGCCTCGGCGGCTCCGCGGTCGGCACCGGCGTTAATACTCATCCAAAATTCCAAAAACTCGCCGTCGCCAAGCTCAGCGAAGTCTCCGGCCAAAAACTCATCGCCACCGACGACATGCGCTACGCCATGCAGTCCAACCTCGCCATGTCCACCGCTTCCGCCGCGCTGCGCAATCTCGCCCTCGAACTCATCCGCATCTCCAACGATATGCGCCTGCTCTCCAGCGGCCCCAACACCGGCCTGGCCGAAATTTTCCTCCCGGCGCTGCAGCCCGGCTCGTCCATCATGCCGGGAAAAGTGAATCCCGTGATGGCCGAACTCACCGCCATGGTCGGCTTCCAATCCGTCGGCGCCGACGTGGCCACCGCCCTCGCCGTCCAGGCCGGCCAGCTCGAATTGAACGTCATGATGCCCGCCATGGCCTGGAACACGCTGCACTCCGCGCGCATCCTCAAAAACACCATGCACGTCCTCGCCACCAAGTGCGTTGACAGCATCATTGCCAACGAAGAACGCTGCCGCTACTACGCCAACGCCACGCTCTCCGTCGCTGCCGCGCTCAATCCTTACATCGGCTACGCCGCCGCCGCGGAGATCGCCAAAGAGAGCGTCAAGACCGGCCGCACCGTCACCGAAATCGCCCTCGAACGCAAGCTCCTCGACGAAAAGACCATGCGCGAAATCCTCGACCCCATCCGCATGACCGAGCCAGAAGCGCCCATTGCGGACGCGAAGGCCAAAGCCAAGAAGAAATAGGCTGTCATCCCGAACCCAGCCGCGCCTTTTGCGGATGTCGGTGAGGGACCTGCTGTTATGCTTTTGTTTTTGCGTTTGCTGTCGCCGTGTGAGGGGCCTGCTGTTGCCTTTTTTTTCGTCTGCTCTTCGTAAAGAGGACTACCGTTTCTTTCTACTCTTCATCCTTTCCCGAACATGTCCGGCCACAACGCCTCCGCCAGATCTTCCCACGTCCGATTATTCCGCTCGATCAATCGCACCTTCTTCTCCCGCCGCCAACCCTCAATCTCCTTCTCCCGCGCAATCGCCATCCGAATGTCACCAAACACCTCGTAATGCACTAATCGAAAAATTTTATATTGCTTCGTGAACCCCGGCACCCTCCCATCGCCTCGTAACGACACCGGAGAATTGAAGGCGGTTCTTGGATCCCGAGACCGGAGACGCTCTGGGTTCCTGGTGAAGACCCGCCCTCGTTGGAGAGCTGCCAGCCGGCTTTCCGCGCCAACGCATTGAAACAGGAACCGGTGGCTAGGACGAGGGCTGACTGCGCTTTTTTGATTTGGCGCAGCTTGTCTGTAAAGCGTGGCGGCACTCGCAAATTCCTTGCGTTGCTCGGAATCCGAAGCAAGGCCGCAGTTGCGCGCGGCTAGGCTTTGCGGGCGGCCATGCGTTCTTTGATGGCGGTGAGTCGCTTCAGCGTGAACTGGAGAC
>DAIRCW010000260.1:0-3804 GCA_036796475.1 Candidatus Acidiferrales bacterium
CGAACGGAAATCTCGCGGTCCTCACAAACAATTTGGTTAACGTGCCCCTCCGCCTCTTCCAAATGCCGCGGCACCACCGAAGGCACTGCCAAATCAATCGTCGAAATATCGCGGCCGAGATGAAACGAAACCGTCTGAAATCCAAACAACTCAATGAACGCCGCCGACAGCATGTGCTGCGCCGTGTGCTGCTGCATATGATCAAAACGCCGCTGCCAGTCAATCGCGCCGCGCACAGCAGCTCCGGCCGTCAGCGGCTGCTCCGTCATGTGCACAATTTCTTCGCCGTGCTCGTCGGAAACATCCACCACCGCCACGTCATTCAATTTGCCCATGTCGAACGGCTGCCCGCCCGAAGTGGGATAGAACGCCGTGCGATCCAGTTTCACTTGCCAGCGTTCTCCCGCTGCCTCGCACGCAATTACCGTCGCATCAAATTCGCGCAGAAACGCGTCGTCATAATACAACCGCGTTGTCGCCGCTTTTCCGTGCTGGCTCGCCGAACTCATAATGTCTTTCCCATATATTTCTAAACCGCAACTCGCGTGTCGGACTTTTATCTATTCATCCCCAAGGCCTTTTGCCACGCCTCGTTGTACTTGTATCCGCATCCCGTATTGAACAGCACCACCGTCTCCTCCGGCTTAATCCATTTTTTCTCCGCTAGTCTTCGCGCCGCAACCACCGTCGCTGCTCCCTCTGGCGCCGCATACATCCCTTCTTTCGCCGCCAACTCTTTCCCTGTCGTCAGAATTTCCTCATCGCTCGCCCCCACCGCGCTTCCTTTGCTCTCGCGAATCGCATTCAAAATCAAAAAGTCGCCGATGGCCTTCGGCACGCGCAGTCCTGAAGCAATCGTCGCCGCGTTCTGCCACATCGGCGCGCTCGTTTCGCCTTTTTCGAACGCGCCCACAATCGGCGCGCACCCCGCCGCCTGCACCGTCACCATTCTCGGACGCTCCCGACCAATCCACCCCATCGCTTCCATTTCCTCGAATGCCTTCCACATCCCAATCATCCCCACGCCGCCGCCCGTCGGATAAATAATCACGTCCGGCAATTTCCCGTCGAATTCTTCCCACAGCTCGTAGCCCATCGTTTTTTTCCCCTCAATGCGATACGGCTCCTTCAGCGTGGTGACTTCATACCATCCGTTCTTGTCTTTGTTTTCCGCCACAAATTTTCCGCAATCCGAAATCAATCCATTCAGCTTGCGCACGTCCGCGCCAAACGCGCGGCATTCCATCTCATTCGCGAGAGGCGTGTCCGCCGGCATCACAATCACGCACGGTATTCCCGCCTTCGCCGCGTACGCCGCCAGCGCCCCTCCCGCATTTCCCGCCGTAGGAGTCGCCAGCGCCTTCGCGCCCAATTCCTTCGCGCGGCTCACTGCCGCCGAAAGCCCCCGCGCTTTGAACGAGCCAGTCGGATTCAGTCCCTCATCCTTAATGAACAAATTCTTGAGCCCAATCGCCTCGCCCATGCGCCTCGCGTGCAAGAGCGGAGTCATTCCTTCGCCCAGCGTGACGCACTCCCGCGAAGGCAGCACTTCCTCGAAGCGCCACATATTTTTCGCCCGCCCGCGCAGCGCCTCCCGCGTCATCGTTTTTTTCGCCGCACCCAAATCGTACCGCGCCAGCAGCGGCCCGCCGCATTCGCACAAATTGCGGAGTTGGTTGTGTGGATAGGATTTTTTGCACTTCGAGCATTCCAGATGAGTGATGGATGTTTGCAATGGTTTTTTCATAAGCAAAAAAGTTTAGCACATCACATCGCACCCGATGCGACTGATGGCCCAGTTAGAATTTTCGTAGGTCAGCTAAACATGCGCGCCGCGGGTCGCCGCTCACGCTACAATCATCCGATGCCCATTCGCCTCATCGCCATGGATATCGACGGTACGCTCCTCGACAACCGTCACGAACTCCCCGACGCCAATCGCGACGCCATCCTCGAAGCCCATTCGCGCGGCATCGAAATCGTCCTCGTCACCGGACGCCGCTTCGACTTCGCACGTCCCATCGCCCAGCAAATTCCTTGCGAACTCGCCCTCATCATCAACAATGGCGCGCTCATCAAATCCAAATCCGGCGAAACCCATCTTCGCCGCCTCCTTCCTCGCGAAGTCGCCCGCCAGGTCCTCGCCGCCACGCCCGATTTTCGCTCCGGCACCGCCGTAGTCTTCGACCGCTCCCGCGAAAATCAAGTCATCTTCGAGCATGTGGACTGGGACGATCCCGTCAGCGGCGGCTACTATCAGCGCAATCGCGAATTCATCTCCGAGTGCGCGCCGCTTGAAAAATGCCTCACCGAAGATCCCATTCAGGTCATGTTCGTCGGACCTGTCGCCCGCATGCGCGACGCCCTCGCCATCGTCAAAGGCCTTCCGTGCTCCCCGCAATTCGGCCTCGCGCACACCGAATACGAGCACCGCAACCCCGCCATCCTCGACGTCATTTCCAGCGGCTCCTCCAAAGGTGCCGCTCTCGCCGAATGGGCCCGCCATCGCAATATTCCCCGCCACGAAATCATGGCCATCGGCGACAATTGGAACGACCGCGACATGCTCGAATTTTCTGGCCATCCCGTGGTCATGGCTAACAGCGTCGAAGAACTCAAATCCCTCGGCTGGCCCGTCACCGCCTCCAACGACGACTGCGGCGTCGCCGCCGCCATCCGACTCTTCGCCCTCAACGGAAAATAGGATCCTCTCTAAAGCGCTGTCACTTCGCTTCGCGCCCACCCATCTCCGACGGATCCCTCTTTTCATCGGGACGCAGACTTCGCGTCGTTGGATGAAGTGCAATCGACTGTCGATTAGAAATGGATCTTTTGGTGATTCTAAAGATACTTAGGGCGAGTTCTAATTTTTCATAGGTGCCTCCGACTGTCGATTAGAGTGGCGGCGACGAGGCCCTTGATTCCTCAGAGGAAGCGACCTCAAGGTGAGTGAGTAGCGAGGAAATTCGGGCAAAACACGCACAAAATTATCGATTAGAAATTTGTAAGTGGCTGAATCGAAGCGAGTTGATAAATTTTCTAATTTTTGGGCTTCGGGAGAACTGTTTGGGGCGGGCCCTTCGTTCCTCAAGGTAAACCAGTATTGCACGGGGATCGTTGCGGGCGCTCGAAATGTGGCGATTAGAAATGGGCCGAGGCTTTGTTTTGTGGGAGTTACGGCGAATTTTAATTTCGAGGTGTTGCGATTAGAAAGGCAGTGACGAGTGACAAGTGGCGAGTGACGAGCAGGCCAAAGCTCCGAAAGATGGCGTCCGTTCCATTTTGGGAATTGGGCGCTGGCGGCAGGAGTGCGGTTAGGCGGCGTGGTGGGCGGCGAATTGGAGGTGCGTGCTGACATCGGCCAGTGGTAGCACGGAGCGGAGCAGCGAGGCAAGCGTTTTGCAGCGAACGGGGAGAATACCGGGTTAAACGGCAAAAGAATGGAGGTGAAGAGGGCAAGGAAAGGTTAGTACGCGCGCAAGAAGGCCGCGCGAATGTGGAATGGGTGCCCGAAAGCCCTCGCACTCTTTGCAGAAGGCGCAAAGAGATGCGGCACCCGCGGTTTTGAATTCAGCCATCATCGCGGCGTGTGTGGATGAGCGCAGCGTGTCCTTGCTCTGACGCTTACCGCGGCCACCCGTCCTAAGGCCGATCTGGATGCGGCTTTGCGGAACGGCTAAAGCCGTGCGCTGACAAACCCTCAGCGGCTGCGCTTACCGCTGCCACCAGGCACGTTGGGAAGATGGCGCGTGCGTGCGGCCCGCTTTCCTTAGCTTCGACTCTCCATGTGTATCGAAGCAAATC
>DAIRCW010000261.1:0-3795 GCA_036796475.1 Candidatus Acidiferrales bacterium
ATCCCGCGGGACAGAGCGCCTTCGGCGTGTACGATTTACTCGGCAACGGATGGGAGTGGACTTCGAGCGTTTTCGGCGCATTTCCAGGATTCAAACCATTTCCGTTTTACGCGGGCTACTCGGCCAATTTTTTCGACGGCAAGCACTTCGTGATGAAGGGCGGCTCGCCGCGTACTGCGCGGTGCATGTTGCGGCGTTCGTTCCGCAATTGGTTTCAACCGCACTATCCATACGTCTACGCAAAATTCCGAACCGTCGCAGCATAACCGGAGGACACATGGCCAGCACAGCGAGAGTTTACACGCATGGCGTTTTGGGCGACGCGCGCGCGGATTTTGCGGCGGATGTTCGCGCGGGACTCACCAAATCTGGACAGAAAGAACTTCCTTCGAAATATCTCTATGACGAAGTGGGCTCCGCGCTTTTCGAAGTGATTACGCTTTTGCCAGAGTACGGGCTTTCGCGCGCGGGCGCACGTTTGCTCAAGCGCCACGCGGAAGAAATTGTGGATCGGCTGCCTTCGCCGGTTGCGGTTGCGGAACTTGGCTCGGGAAGCGGCGCCAAAACTCGATGGATTCTCGAAGCGCTTTCGCGCCGCCAACCGGTGACGTACTATCCCATCGACATTTCGCGAACGGCTCTTTCGCGCTGCTGGCAACAGCTCGGGCGGATCGATTCCGTCAGCATCGTGGGTTTCGAACGCGCTTACTTGGACGGGCTGCTCGACGTTTCTTCGCGCCGAAAACCCGGTGAGCGTTTTCTCGTGCTCTTCCTCGGCAGCACCATTGGAAATTTCGATCGCGACGCCGGCGCGATGTTCATGCGCGAGGTCCGGCAAATCTTGCATGCGGGCGACGGGCTGCTTCTGGCCACGGATTTGGAAAAGTCGGAAAGCGAGTTGCTGCTCGCTTACGACGATCCGGCAGGTGTAACTGCAGCGTTCAATCGCAACATTTTGGCGCGCATCAATCGCGAACTGGAAGGCGACTTCGACGTCACGTCGTTCGCGCATGAAGCGCGTTACAACCGCGAGGAGCGCCGCATCGAGATGCATTTGCGTTCAACGCGCCGCCAGACCGTGCACATTCCTGTGGCTTCACTCGACGTCGCTTTCGAGAGCGGCGAAACGATTTGGACGGAGAGTTCGCACAAGTATCGCTGCGGAGAAGCTGCCGAGATGGGCTGCCGCGCGGGATTCCGTTGCGAAGCGCAATGGGTGGATGCCGAATGGCCCTACGCGCAGAGTCTATTCCTGGCTGAATAGCTCAGACGCCGAAATCGCCGGATAATTTCGAAGACGCTTACTTCGACTTTCGATTGGACGTCACGCCATTCCCTTCCACAGCTTTGCGCCTTCAATAATCTGCTTCATTTCGTCTTTGTATTTGTCAAACGTATCGTCCACAACGGTAATTGTCGGAATCACCGGCTGCTCGGGCGAGCCTTGCGCGCGGAAATGTCCAAATCCAGATTCGTGCACGCCGGAGCTGCCGCGTCCCGGCGCGGGATGGCTCAAATGTTCATACGAGCGCGAATACTTTTGGAACGCCGCCGGATAGCCGCGCGACGGAAAAATCTGATAGACAGGCAAGATCGACATCAGCGCATCGTAAGAAAATTCACCGACGGCGAGCGCGTGCGGAAATTTTTGACGCAGGCCGGAGACTAGGCGGCGCGTGCCTTCGTGCATGTCGGCTTTGGTGTTGTTCACCCAGCCGGCGGAAATATCGAGGAAATATCCGTCGACGCCGTAGTGTTCGATTGTGTCCGAAATGCGAGCGGCTAGCCAGTTCCGCCACGAGTCCACGCCGAGATTCATGTACTTGCCGCCTCCTTCCATGTGGCGGTCGTTATCCCAATCCACCCAGTTCAAATCGAACGAGTCGCCATCAATCTGCTCGGTGATCGCGTCGCTGAATTTCGCGAAATCCGGCAGCAAGCTATTCGCCGCATTCATTCCAAACATCGGCACAAAATGAAAGCCCAGCCGGCGGCCTGCTTCAATGAGCTTGCGAAAACCTTCCGGCCCGCCGAGTTTTGGTTCAGCGCGATAAATCGGGTACTCCCAGTAGTAGCGGCCATCCCATGCAGGAAGGAAGATCATCACTTTTTCCGCAGGAATTTGCGCGGCGGTCCATTCGAGAATGCGCTGCGCCTTGGCGAAATCGTTGAAAATGTAACCTGTCCAGTGCATGCCGTGAATCGCCAGCACCAGCGAAACATTTCGGAACCACGCGGGCACATCGTCGCGCTGCTGCCACTCTGGGATAGCGAATGAGCGCGCGACGTGCGCGAAGTGCTGTTCGAAGGCGACTTCGGCCGAGGATGCGCGTCCGGCTCGCCAGAGCACGCCCTGCAAATGACTGCTTCGGTGCCATCCGGGCGCTTCATAGACTAATTCCACGCGATAGCCTGACTCGCCGGGCTGAAGATAAATGCGGCACGCGCGAACCTCGTTCGACAAGAGAGTTGATAGGAAAAATGCCGGCTGAGCGCTTGCGGAACCCTCTGGCTGAATGACGGCGAGCGGCGAATCAATGCCGCGCGCGGCGTGATGATCGCCCGCGCCAAATGGATAACCGAAGAGCACTTCATCATCGTGCGGATCGAAGAAGCCGCCGCTGCCGCCCGCCACTTTGCCGCGCGGAACGCCGCGGACGATCGCGGCAATGGATTTGATGGGCTGATTCATTTCGGCATCGGCAGTCCATTCGACTTGGCCGTCGCGAGCGCTGAATTGCGCCAGGAGCGTGCCGGGCGCGTTCTGCTGTCCGCCGGCCCACACAAATTGCGAGCAGCGCAACTGCACGCCGTCGGCCGTTTTTTCAACGCTCATGCTGGACTGATCGAGTCCGTACGCGTTTTCGAAGGTGTAGACGCGGAAAGAGACTTGCAATCCGCCAATGGAAATCGACGGCTCGGGAAAATCGTAACTGAACTTGAAGAGGCTTTCGCCGCGCGGCGGAATGTAAACGCCGCTCGATGAAGTGAGCGGCAGGATTTCGGATTCGCTGGCCGAGGCAGCCCGAGCGGAGACTTCGTTCCGTTGCGCGTCATCAACTTGCGTCCCCGCGGCAGAAGCGTCCTTCGGTGCAATCGAAGAGATGCCCGCAGCCAGCCCAGTCTTGAGCAGATCTCGGCGAGAAATTCGAGTCATAAATGACCTCCCATGTGGCTCCTGAGCTTCAGTATTCAACGCACGAACAAAATGGAAGCACGCGCGCTGCAATTTGCAACGGCATTATTTCGCGTTTAATTGGGAAGTCAATCAGGAACAGGGAACAACGTCGTTTGTCGCGTTTTAGTTCGCGGATGGCGAAAGCAAAGGCCGGGCTTGCTGGGACAAGCCCGGCCGGGGGATTGAACGCATGGGCCGAGTAAATTCGCTAAATGCCGCTGACCTGGCCGCTTTTTACAACGCCGCTCGAATGATCAGGTATTCAGCAGCCGCATCCAGATGCAGAGCCGCAGGAACTCGCGGTGGGCAACGACATTCAAAATGCCGTAACATCCCGCGATCCACAGCCAAGTTTCACTGAACCACCCGCGACGCTCTGTGGTCGGAACGTTGATCGCGCTCATTACTGATTCCGAGATGCGACAATCGGACATCACCGGCCTCGCTCGACTCCTCGACAGCAACTCTCTCCTGCTCAAGGCTAATTCATCAAAGCCACAGGCAGATCGTGTTCGACGGCAACAACCATCGATTTGAAAATATCAATATCCCAGTTATCGGCGACGCGCAGCCGCAGGACATTATTCGTCTCACTCACCAAGCGCCCGCGCACCGGA
>DAIRCW010000262.1:0-2072 GCA_036796475.1 Candidatus Acidiferrales bacterium
GCCCCGCTCCCGCCTGCTTCGGAGCCAGCTTGCTGTCCAAGATCGGCTCGTTCTCCACCACATTCGTAATCAACGCCCGGTCCGTGCAGTCCTGAATTTTCGTGAACATTCCCGGCACTGGCTTGTCCGCAGGCCATGGAATCAGCTTCAAGTTGCTGTTGTCCAGCCGCGTCCCGAGTTGCAAAGGCTCATTTGCCACCACGATGTACTGCGTCACTGTGGGCTTGGTCGCCGACGCTTTCTCGTATTCGCGATACACCAGCGAACTCGCCACAATCGCAATCACTAGCGCTCCCACCACTCCGATAATCAGCCGGTTCCGGTTCATTTTTCAGGCTCCTTAAGACTTTTGCAGTGCGCGCTGCTTTTTCTAGCCACTAGTCACTAGCTACTAGTCACTGCCTTAACGCCACAGCGCCGCGCAATAGCAAGTCACCGTGGCGATGGCCACAGCCACGCCAAACGGAATTTTCATCAGCCCAGGGTTATCAATCGTTATCTCCGGGCGATGCCGCACACCAAACGTCACAAACCCGTGCACCAATACCACCAGGTTCTTCGCCGTTTCCTTGATCCGCCGCCTGCGCACCACCTCCACGACGGACATAACCCCGGCCACCAGCACGCTGCCGAAAATCACAAACAGCAGCAGCACCGGACCGAGCATCGCGCCTACCGCGCCCATCAATTTCCAATCGCCCGCTCCCAGCGCCCGCAGCAGCACAAATGGCAAAAACACGGCCAGCCCCAGCGCTGCTCCTTCGAGCGAAGCCTTTCCGCCGTGCCAGTTCGTGTTCCGCCAGCCCCACAAAACGAAATTCACCGCCACTCCGAGCAACAGGCCCGAAACCGTCAGCCAGTTCGGTATTTTTCGCGCGCGCCAGTCTGTCCAGCCGGCCAGCAGCGTCAACGCCAGCGCCGCGACCCACATCACCTGGTATGAGTTCATTGGAATCATCTGGTTATAGAATTCATGGAACTACCCGTTTTTTCGAGAACTCCGCCTCCCCGATCCGGAGAGGCGGCTCTCGAAAAATTGAGACTTACGTGCTCAGCGTGCCACCGGCGCTGGTGAACATCGCGTTGATGTCCCCAGCTAGTGTGTTCATTCACGCCATGGCTGCAAGCGCGACGAGAACGACCAACAAGCCGTATTCCACGAGATCCTGCCCTTGCTCTTCCTGCCACAGCCTTTTCAACAGATTCTTCATGGCCCTTCCTCCCGTTCTCGATTGCTACAGCTCAAAATTGCTTGACAACGAATAACCGGAAGACCGGTGAGGCTCCAAAACCTAGGGCTGGGCCCTGAGAAGCCCCACCAGCCTGCCGTTCCAACTTAGGTCGCGAGCTTGCCGCCGGCGCTGGTGAACATCGCATTGATGTCGCCTGCCAGCGTGTTCATTCCCGCCATAGCCGCGAGCGCAACGAGAACGACCAAAAGCCCGTATTCCACCAGGTCCTGGCCTTCCTCTTCCTGCCACAGCCTCTTCAGAAGGTTCTTCATGTGTTTCCTCTCGAATTGATACAGATTGCGACAGACCATGCCTTTCCGCCGCTTGCGTAGGGATATGCATCTAGCGCGCCATACAGCGTTTGTTAAGGGGGAATGTAAGCTACAGATAAATCGATGCTTGCGGTGTGCTGGGCGGGGCCACGCTCAGGCCCTCTGGAAGTGCGGGAAAACCGTTACCCTTTGTGGACACCTCATTCCATGCGTTTGTCTGTTTTGGTGACGGAACACTAGGCGGTCTAAAGTGACGCTTTTTGTCCCCACATGACCATGTTCCAGGCCATCCAGCGCACCAAGGGAATTCGAGTCAGTATAGAGTCAATCTTCGCCAGCGGGATCCACCAACGCAGATTCTCGCGCTTTTCGCGCAGGATTCGTTTCCAGTAGCGGTCAGCGTTGGGATGAACCCGGTCCACCAGGTAATACTTCGCGAACAAGGTGAGCCCGGTGATCCAGAATTCGCGATGGCCAACGTTTGAGAAGTATTTCCGCGCGAGGCGGATATCCGCTGTCGAAAGCGGCGCCTCGTCCGGCGTCCTCACCTGCGTCGCCATCCGCCGGT
>DAIRCW010000262.1:2082-3788 GCA_036796475.1 Candidatus Acidiferrales bacterium
AAAGAGAAGCGCGATGCTGCACGTGATGAATTGTATTGGCGATGTAAATCAGGTCATAGCTCTCCGGCGGAACGTTCAGGTTTTCGCCTTCCGAGACCCGGCCTTCGAGCTCAACACCGAATTTCTTGCCGATCCGCAGGGCGGTCTCCACCATCCGGGGAGAAACGTCAACGGTAGTGACCTTCGCTCCTTGCAGAGCGAAATAGACCGACGATTCGCCAAGCCCCGCCCCGATATCCAGAAGCTTTTTCCCGCGCAACGGGCCCATTCGGCTCAGAATGAATTGGTTTTCGATTGCCGTGGGAGCCTCGAAGCACTCGCGGACCAGAACGTCGTCAATCTCTGTGCTGCTGGCCCACGCATCGTGGAACTCGGCTTCGCGGCGCGCCAGCGGCTCGGCCACCATTTCCTCCCGCGCAGTCATCAGCGCGCTGCCGCCCTGGGCTGAAGCTTTCGCGCGTCCGAAAGCGGCTGCTCGAAGCCAACTTTTTCGCGCACCACGTACAGCGGCCGGCGTTTCGCTTCGCCGTAGATGCGGCCGACATACTCTCCGATTATGCCCAGACAGATCAGTTGAACGCCGCCGATGAACAAAATTGCCATCATCGTACTTGTCCAGCCCCGGACTACGCCCGTTCCGAACACCCGCTCGTACAGAGTGTAGAGCATTACAAGAATGGCGAACCCTGACGCCGCAAAACCCATCCATGTGGCCAGGCGCAAGGGCGAGATCGAAAACGACACAATTCCATCTGTGGCAAACCGCAGCATCTTGAAGAGCGAAAACTTCGTGGTTCCCGCGGCGCGCGCCGCGCGATGGTAGGGAAGCGCAACCTGCGAAAATCCCAGCCAGCTCACCATCCCGCGAACAAAGCGGTCGCGCTCCGGCATGGAAAGCAGCGCTTCGACTACGCGCCGGTCCATCAGCCGAAAATCGCCCGTGTCCAAGGGGATGGGAGTTTCGGAAAGTTTTCCTATCAGCCGGTAGAATGCTTTCGCTGTCCAGAGCTTGAATGCCGTCTCGCCATCGCGTTCGCTGCGCACGCCATAGACCACATCGTATCCGTCCATCCATTTTTGCAGGAATTCCAGGATTACTTCCGGCGGATCCTGCAGGTCCGCATCGATGATGGCTACCGCATCGCCCGAAGCGTGCTCAAGTCCTGCGGTAATGGCGATCTGATGCCCGAAATTACGCGAGAACCGCACCATGCGTACACGCGAATCCTGTGTTTGCAACTCGCGCAGCAGTTCCGGAGTCGCGTCCGTGCTGCCGTCATCCACGTAGATGATTTCAAACTCGAGGGCCGCTTGCTCCAGTGCGGCGGTAAGGCGCTGATGCGTGCTGCAAATCACTTCTTGCTCGTTCAGGCACGGCACAATCACAGAGAGTCGTATGCCGGGATCAGCCGAATGCAACAGCCTGGGGCGAACCGAGAACCTTTCTGGGCTCATGTTCACTTTCCTCCTGCCGTCGGCGTGCTGGGAGGCGTTGATGAATCGGCGCGAACGAACAATACACTAATATTATCCGAATAGACCTTTCTCCATTGCGGCAAAACGCTCAGCACCGTGGCCAAAGGTGCATCGTTCTCCATCAAGACCGATTTCACCCGGTAATGGTCCAATACCGTAAGCGCCCCGGGCTCGAGATACGTGATGTGCACATAATCCGACAGAACACCGCCGGCCTCGAATAATTCACT
>DAIRCW010000263.1:0-3786 GCA_036796475.1 Candidatus Acidiferrales bacterium
CCAGTTGAATCCTGGAAGATTTCAGACCCGGGGAATTCGCGCTGACGCGAATCGCGCCGGCAGTTCGCTGCGTTTGCAAGATCACCTGCGCGAGCCCATTGAAGCACCGCCGCTGAGGCAAAATCTCCGGTGCATTCACGCCTGCGCGCGCCCCGCTGCTGAGATTCCCGAACAATAGCTTGCCGTGCTCGTCGTACTGCTCTGAGGGAGGCCGGTCGGCTTCGTGGCTTGACGGATCGCCATTTCCGACTCCAATAACCTTCCCCGGCCCATCCACCTCGAACGTAATTTCGTTGTCCGCTGTCGGCACGACGCGGCCCTCTGCATCCACCGCCATCACTGTAATCACCGCCACATCGCGCGAATCGGCGAGGATCACAGCCCGATCCGGCGTCAACCGAATCGCTGCGGCCGCTCCGGTCGTTTCCCGCGAATGTTCTGCGACCACACGCCCGCCTTTGTAACCGCGCGCCAGCAATGTGCCCGGCGCATAGTTCACTTGCCATTCCAGGTGCCCGCGGCGCGGCATTGCCTTTTTACCCAGGATCGCGCCATTCAGCAGCAATTCCACCTCATCGCAATTGCTATGCACCCACACATTTATTGGCTGGTCCCCCTTGCCCTCCCAATTCCAGTGCGGAAACAGATGCAGCACTGTTTTATTCGTCCACCACGCTTGATAGTAGAAGTACGTGTCCTTCGGAAATCCGCACGTATCCATGATTGCAAAATGGGAACTGATGCACGGCCATTTGTAAGGAGTCGGCTCGCCACGGTAGTCGAATCCCGTCCACGCAAAAGCTCCCGCCGCAAACGCCCGCGCCGAATAGAAATTCCACCACTGCTCTGCGAGCGAGCCCCAATACGGCTTGTTCACATCGTACGATGACATATACCCGCGCGCCGCATCGTTCGCGTAAATTCCGCGCGTGCTCAGCGCGCTCGCGTCCTCGCTGCCGATGAGCGGCTTCTGCGGGAACGCTGCATGGAACTTGTCCTCATCGCCCAGCCGGAAATAGTTCCAGCCCTGCACATCGACAACGTCTGTTGCGCCCTTGCCCCACGAGCCGTTCATCGCCAGCGTCACTGGACGACTTGGATCCAGCCGGTTCACCAGCCGCTTCATCGTGGCCGCAATTCGCGCGCCGTTTGCCGTGCCCTGCAGCGGCTCCTCGTTCCCGAGCGACCAGATGAAAATGCACGGATGATTTCGGTCGCGCCTCACCATGCGTTCAAGCTGGCTCAGCCCTTCGCGGCTCGACGAAAACATGCGCGTCTCGTCCATCACCAACATTCCCAGGCGGTCGCACGCGTCGAGCAACTCTGGCGTCGGCGGATTGTGCGAAGTGCGATAGGCATTCGCGCCCATCTCTTTCAGTTTCGCGATGCGGAAATACTGCAAACCGTCCGGCAGGGCCGAGCCCACTCCCGCATGGTCCTGATGATTGCACGTCCCTTTGATTTCCACGCGCTCGCCATTCAAAAAAAAGCCTTTGTCTGCATCGAAGCGCATGGTCCGAATCCCAAGTGTCGTCTCGAAGCGATCCACAATCTCACTTCCGCTTTCCACTGTCGTGGTTAGCGCGTACAGATGCGGAGCTTCGAGCGACCACACGGCGGGATTTTGAACCTGAACTTCTTGCGCAGCAGTTCGGCTCTCTCTCGGCGCAATGGAACTCGCCCCTGATTCCGCTTCCGCCACTTGTTTTCCGGCTGCATCGAAAATCGCATGCTTCAAACGAAACGTCTTCGCCGAATCTTGCTCGTTCTCAATCTCCGTCGCGATCGACACCGTCGCAGAATTTCCGCTGACCTTCGCGGTGACACGCGTGCCCCAGTGCGCCACGTGCAGCGCGTTCGTTTTCGTCAGCCACACGTGCCGGTAAATCCCTGCACCTTCGTAAAACCATCCTTCATGTTCCGTCGCGTTCGCGCGCACCACGAGCACGTTCGTCCCGCCATAATTGACAAAATCCGTGATGTCGAACCGGAACGGCGCATAGCCGCTCAAATTCCGGCCGAGATAGATTCCATTAAGTACGACGATCGCGTCTCGAAACACGCCGTCGAATTCCAGTGCAATTCGCCGGCCCGAATCTGCCGCCGGAATTTCGAACGCTCGCCGGTACCACCCGATGCTCGTCTCCGGATATTTGCGACCGATCGGCTTGAATCCGAACTGATACAAGTCCGCATCATTCACAAACGGGAGCGCCACCGCAAAATCATGAGGAAGATCAATCTCCTGCCATTCGCTGTCATCGAACTTCTGTCGCGCAGGCCGGAATAGTTCCGCCGTTTTTGCGAATGCGCCACCATCACCGCCGCCGAACCCAAAATCCTTCCCCGGATCCGACGCATGCCCGAAATGAAACCTCCAGCCAAAATCAAGCGGCATGCGGTCGCGAACAGAGGAGGTGCTACTACCCGGAGCAGACGCAAACCTTGATGGAATGGCCGCGGATTGCATCGCGCCCGACGCAAGGGCGCGAACGCCAGGCGCGAGCGTGGTGAGTCTGAGAAGATCGCGGCGAGATATGCGGTTCATTGCGACGAATCTTATCGCGTACGCAAATAGGTAAGGCAGTACAAATTTCTTACTGCACAATGCTCGTTTGATACGCGAACGTCAAAATCCCTTCCATCTGCACAGATTCGCCGTTATCCAGAGCGGGCTTGAATGTCCAATTCATGATCTGCTTGCGTGCTGCATCTGTCATGTAAGGATTGTCGGAATTCAAACCATAAGATTCGCGGACATGGCCTTGACGATCCAGGCACACATAGATGCTCAACGCGCCAACGGGCTTTCCGTCCTTAATCGTTGGCCAGCGCATTGCCGGTGAATTTACTGCCATCTCTCGTAGAATTCGCTCTTCTACAAAAACCGTACGCAAAGGATTGGACGGATGGCTGATCGCAAAGGTGGAGTAATCATTCGCCGAATGTGCGTCGTTCAGCGCCACAATATCAGCTTCTAACGTTGTTCCGGGCTCAATCCACTCTTGGATTTTGCGCGCAACCTGCTGATGACCAAATTTCTTATACGCGCTGTAATCGCCCCCATAGTCACCGACAGGGCTGCCAATACTTTCGATCAGCCCATTTTGGAAGCAATAAGTAGCAAAAATGGTGTTTTGCACCGGAGGAATACCTACACGATATCCGAACCTGCGGCATGTCCCAGGGCCCCCAGGCTCGGGGTTGTCGTCCGACTTCGTCAGGTCTACTCCTTGCAATGGAGCACCTGGTTCGAAAATCGCATTGACCAGTGTGTGCAGCCAATGGGGATAATACTCACCGATAAGCTGCTCGCTAAATTTGCCATCACTCGCAATGAGAACTTCAGAAAACTTGGCGCTCTTTATTATCCGCCGCCACTTGTTCGGAGCCACCCAGACCTCATCAATTTCCGCATCGTAGTTCTGATTGTCTAGGTTAGTCGCTTCGAAAGTTTTTGCCCGCAAGTGAAATGGCGAACTGCCCGCCGAGGTTATTTGCGAACGTGCAAGGGCATGGCTCGGAAGGTCTCGAAGCGAGCCTTGACGCACGGCACATCCCTCGACAGCCGTCAGCAACAGGGCGCTCGATAGCGCCGCTAGCATTCGGAATCGCCATTTAACCATAATGATATTTTCGTGGGGTATGATATCGGAATTCCGGGTTTTTCAGAAGGGATTCGTAATTTAGGCTCAGTTCAGTTTTGCTACGGTTTGTTGACACTCGCGCAAGCGCATGTTAGTTTCACATTTGCGCCGTCACCGAAAACATTCTGCCGAGCGAAAC
>DAIRCW010000264.1:0-3783 GCA_036796475.1 Candidatus Acidiferrales bacterium
CTTTCCATGCGAAAGATTCCGAAGGGGCGGTTCACGCTGGACGTGAAGAGCGGGCACAAGAATCATTTGCTGCTGTGCACGGTCACGGGTGTGGCGCCGTTTGTGAGTTACATTCGCGCGTACGGGAAAGAGTGGAATGAAGGGAAATTCAGGGACGGGCATCGGCTGTTTGTGATTAATGCGGCGAGCCGTTCGTGGGAGTTTGGCTATCGCGAGGAACTTGAAAAAGCGGCCAGTGGATTGCCGTGGCTCACGTACATTCCGACGATCAGCCGGCCGTGGGAAGATGCGGAGTGGCAGGGCGAAACCGGGCGCGTGGAGGATTTGCTGCGGAAGTATGCGGACACGTGGAATCTGGAGCCGTCGAACACGACGGCGTATTTGTGTGGGCATCCGCAGATGATCGAAAATTCGAAAGGCATTTTGCAGAGGCGACGGTTCGCGAAGGAAGCGGTGCGGGAAGAGGTCTATTGGATTCCGGCAAAATCGTGATGGGACGTGGCGCGTTCTTGCGTGATGACGGTATGAGGGCGAGCGTTCATTTTGCGCGGTGCATCGTGTTCTTTGTTTGCGCGGCTTGCGGCATCGGTTCGGCGCGGGCGCAAAGCGCGGCTGCTTCGCCCTCGGACAGCAAAGGGAAAACGATGGTTTATCACGCGAAAGGGAGCTTCGAGCCGACGAATACCCCACAGCCGCCGGAGGACAAAGCGGAGGGATCGACGCTTGCGCGGATGTCCATGAGCAAGAAATATCATGGCGATCTTGAAGCGAGCAGCGTGGGAAACGGAGCGACGGCGACGACGGATGTGAAGGGCTCGGCTGGTTACGTGGCGATCGAACGCGTGACCGGCACATTGAACGGGCGCAAAGGAAGTTTCGTGTTGCAGCACATGGGCATACTCGACCGCGGCGCGCCGCACTTGACTGTTGTTGTGGTTCCTGATTCGGCTACGGGCGAACTCGCCGGACTGGTCATTTCCAACTTCAATATCAAGATCGAGCCGGGCGGCAAGCATTTCTACGAATTCGATTACACCTTGCCGAGTCCGCGCTAAAATGCATTTCATAAGAATCGGAACATTTCTGTGAACAATTTCGTTTCTTTATTTAAGGGACTTGCGCCGCAGCACGTGGCGGCCTGGAGCGAAAGATGCGTTTGAATACTAATCCAATTTTCCGAAAGACTGTTTTTGCAGCGATGCTGGCGATAGCGTCTGCGGGGCTCTCCGGGTGCATCATCGGCAGCGGCAACGGGCCGCTGGCGCGCGTTGGCGCAATGCAAACGGAAAATTTGTCTGTGCCATTGGGGAACGCGAAGCAAGTGCATGCGCATTTGGAAATGGGCGCGGGAGAAGTCACTGTCTCAGGCGGCTCTTCGAAACTGATGGACGGGACGATCACGTACAACGTGCCGGAGTGGAAGCCGGACCTCAGCTACAGCGAGAACAACGGCTCTGGCTCGCTGATGATTATGCAGCCCGAATCGCATCACACGACGTTTGGCGGCGTGAAATATTCCTGGGATTTGCACTTCAATGACAAAACCCCACTGGAACTCGCGGTGGAAATGGGCGCGGGGAATTCCAATTTGAATTTGGCGGAGCTGGCGATGAGGAGCCTTGACGTGAAGGTCGGCGCAGGCAATGCGACGATTGACCTCACGGGCGACTGGCGACAAGACGTGTCGGTGACGATTCAGGGCGGCGTCGGCAATGTGCGCTTGAAATTGCCGCGCGGGATGTCGGTGCGCGTCAGCGTAGAAGGAGGGCTTGGTTCAGTGAGCGCTCCGGATTTCAAACGCGACGGCAGCGATTATGTGAACGATGCTTACGGCTCCGGGAAGCCGACGGTGAACGTGAGCGTCAGCGGCGGCATAGGGCAAGTGAATCTTGAACTCGGCTCGCCTCGCGGTATCGTCTGAAAATCCGCAGACGGCGTGTGCGGCCGGTGCGCCGCACAGCGCTGCGTGATTCCTTCGCTAAATGCCGAAACAATATGCGGCGATAGTGGCTGAGGTCATTCCGGCCGAGGCCGCCATTAAAGAAAGCGATTCGGACAAGGAAGTGCCGCGGCGCGAGAGACTTCAGAATGTTCTCAAGGTCGTGAGCCGCGTGCAGCAAGGCGAACTGCAGTTGCGAATCTTGCCGTACAACGTCACGCCTGACGGGGAAATTGTCACCGCTACTGCGAATCTTGAGGGACTGCCGTGGATTCTGCTGGACCTTCGCGGGAGGTTGCAGCCGTTTCTGTTGCGAATCGGTGTGGGGATTGGAGAAGTGAATGGACATTTTCGGCAGCCAGCCAGAAGTCTCAACGGCCGATGCATGCGGCTGGCGCACGAAGCACTGGATTCATTGCGAGCAGAGCAGATGCTTGCGCGTGAATCGTGTTTCAGACGCAAATTTGAACGACAGGACGCCCGTGATAATTCGCGATCCGGTGGGATCATCCGCGGGCGATTGCCGTTAACGCAGTTCCGGACGATGAACTTTGATTTCGATGCGGCGGCCAATGGGATTTGCAAGCTGCAGGATTTGCTAATTCATAAAATGCGCCGGAGCGATTGGAGCGCATTTGTTCCCCAGACGCAGTTGGCGAAAAGCAATGCAAGCGGGCGGACAGGAGGAAGGGCGGCGGTTCTTCGCGCGCGCCGGGAGCGGATTCGCGGGCTGGATGGCGTTGCCAAATTACGTACTCCTACGCAGGTGTTTCGACGTGCTTACTTTTCGCAATTGATGGCTGCGGCGGCGGGCGTACAGCAGATCATTGCAGAGCGGTTCCTGATTCACTCCGCGTAAATTGGCTGCATTCGTTTCCTGTATACTTTCGGGCTGCTGAATTGCTTCGCTCAGGTTTGCTTCTCTTCTTCACGGTTTGATTCGAGCCGTGTCACGGCTCTGGCTATTTTTGTGCCGCAGAGTCTCTGCGTAGAAACTGTCGCGAGTGGCACAGATTCGATCCCTTGTGCTTCGATCCGGCAACGCTCACCTTCTCACATGCGAGGTGGCGAATTTGAACTGGCTGGCCAGCACCTCGCCCTGGTCAGGCTCAATCGGCTTGAATTCACTCTTGTCGATGGCTGTGTTGGCGTCCTTGGGATAGATCCACGTATTTTGCACTCGGAAAAAGTAGCTCTTCCCGGCCTCGGCGGTAAAGCGCAGCGCGGAAGGGTATGCCGTCCTGCCCAAAATTCCCCAGTTCGTGCACAGATGATGCCCGCCGGGCGTCACTTCGAAATAAAAATACGAACTGCCGTGCGTCGCTCCCATCCACTGGCCGTCGAGACCCGCGCGCATGGTGGGCTTTGGCGACGCGTGGTATTGCGAGTCGTCTTCGATGAAGTACACCAGCGCCTTTCCGGTGGCCGGATCGGGAAACGGGTGCTGGCCTTTCTCGGTTTTCACTTCGAATTTAACGCTCTTCGCACCGCATCCCGGCGCAACCGCCTGAGGCACACTCGCCAGCATTTTCGGCGAAGCGTTCTGGGCGAACGCGGGCACTGCCGCCAGCGCAACGGCCGAAGCAAACAGCATCAGCAGGTTCTTTCTCATGTTCACACCCTCCACGAGCAGATTAGTAGCCTCTCCGGATGCACGCCTGCGTATTGGACGCACAAGGGCCGCCCGAAGATTCGCTCTGGAATGTACCGATTGTTGTTTGCGTACTCTGGGGATACGCGCGTTCCTGTATACTGGCCGATTCACGAGGCATGATTCCGTTCATCCACATCGGGCCGATCACGCTGGCGACGTTTGGCCTGTGCGTGGGCGTCGCCATGCTGGT
>DAIRCW010000265.1:0-949 GCA_036796475.1 Candidatus Acidiferrales bacterium
TATCTCAATTCCGATATGAATGGCGGAGAGGGTGGGATTCGCACCCTATCCTATCGTTGAGGGCACGTAAGTTACTGATTTTTCGTTCCGCTGAATCCGTCGAATCCGCACCTTCCGCATTGGCCAGGTACAAACGAGGTACACGCCGATGAGCCGACTGACGAATCGAAAGGAACTGCGGCGCGCATCGACGAGGCGGCTCGCGTCGGCGAAAGATCGGTCCCGGGCCGATCTCGCTTATTTGTTTGACCTCGCAGATTTCCTGAGCAGAATCGGATTGGACGGCAGATCCGCGCGCGTGCGCGAAATCGCCGAGCGGCTTCGATGAATGCGACGGTTGCGCGTTGCAACACGCGAGGCACGGCAGTTCTATTGCGTTCGGGCCGCCCGCGATGCGAAAATTTGCTTGCCTCGCGAACGGCTCGCCCGCGGCCAGTCGAAAGCGTCGGGCCTGCTTCACTTCCATTCAGTAGCCGTGTCTCCAAAACAAATCTTTTCGGATGGGCGGCGTTGAGTACGAGGGCCGCCTGCGTAATCCCGCCTCATTGGACTCTTACCGACTACGCCGCACACCGCTGTGGCGACCGCTCGCATTTCCATCTCTCAAGAATCGAATTTGAACAGAATTTGCGCGACGGAGCGATTGAACTTCTGCGCGGTCCTGACCGACGCCGCGGCCTGAAGGCTGTCGTGCGGATTCGGAGGATCGTTTGGCGAGGCCTCTCTCTTCGCGTCGGCGAAGAACTCGCGCTTGCGCTGCGCGAAGCTGCCGCGCACGAATGCTATGACGGCTGGGCGCACGTGATGCTCGCTAACATACGCATGCGGCGGGAGTTGCCGAGCAATCCGGTTCTAACGCCCGCACCGATCTGCTCAGCCGCGGCCAGCTCGGCAGCGCGGCCGCGCTGGTGCTGACCCCGGCCAACCAGTACCCGATCGGGGTAACCAT
>DAIRCW010000265.1:959-3777 GCA_036796475.1 Candidatus Acidiferrales bacterium
GAGTTGCCGAGCAATCCGGTTCCGGAGGGGATGGGGGGTCAAATTCCCTGAGACGCGCCCCTAGCGGACCGCGTAGCAGCCAAACGCGCACACCCGCGAAATAAAATTTTCACTTTTGGAGGATCCCCTCGGATGAAAAATAAGAGCTCGAACACAGTGTCGCGGCCGCAGCTGCTGCACAATCGCGATTACGTTGCTGCTTTGGCGCGCCTGGAAAAGCTGAACGCGTTGCTCGCGACTGGAGAAGCCGAATCCAAGCGAGCAGACTCCATCGCGCACCAAGTGTGTTCTGGAACGCCGGCCGGAGATTTTCTCAAGAAAGACATCGGCATCCGTTTTTTCGAGTCCGAAGAAAACTTGGCGCAAGAGATCGCCTCGGCCGGCATCTCGAAGAAGGTTTTGAACAGTATTCGCGCTGGATTCGTCCAGCTTCATTTCGACAAAGACGAGCTGCAGGCGGTCCATGAAGTGCTGGAAAAACGCGCGATCGTCAGGCTCATTAAATTTGCGGTCACGCTACAGAAACGCGAGCTGCAGCGGCAAAAGAAACTCGCGCTGAAGGATATGAGTGTGCGCCTCGCGCCCGAATGTGACCGGCTCATGCGCGCGATAGTCGAGGCGTTTTCGCCGTTCGCCGAGTTCTGCGAATTCGTCAGACGCGAAGCTCCAGAGTTGGAGCCGATGCTCGATCTTCCGTTGGAAATTCGTCCGAAGTCGTCGCGACGAGTATGGGCAGCGCGCGTGGCACCCGATCTGGCGGAATTATGTGCGCTCATCTCGAATGCCGAGGCCGAGCACCAGGCCGCGGCTGCCGGAGGGGGAGTGCCGAAATGATTTCGTCCCAAATCAGAATCGAAGACGTCCGAAAGCCGTGGGCAGTTTTGCCGGAAACGCTTTCGACGATCGCAGCAGTGGCGCTCGCGAACCGACATGATTATCGCGACAGCCTTGCCGTGAGCAATCCTCATCGCATGGACCGCGGATCCGTTGCGGTCGTTCCCGTCCGCGGCATCATCTCTCGTCGCCCTGGGCTGTTTACGCAAATCTTCGGCGGCAGCTCGGTAACCGGACTGACCTCGATGATTCGCTCGGCGGTCTCGGATTCGGGAGTTTCGGCGATCATTCTGGATGTGGATTCGCCCGGCGGCACAGTGGAGGGCGTTCCGGAGCTGGCGGATGAGATCCGCGCTACGCGCACAAAGAAAAAAATCGTCGCCGTCGCCAACGGCATTGCAGCGAGTGCGGCCTACTGGCTTGCCTCGCAGGCAAATGAAGTCGCAATCACTCCGAGCGGCCAGCTCGGCGCGATCGGCATTTTTGCCATTCACGAAGATATTTCGCGCGCGTTGGACATGGAAGGCGTGAAAATCTCACTAATCAGTTCCGGGAAATACAAAACGGACGGAAATTCTTACGAACCACTGTCGACGAGCGCACGATCTGACATGCAGCAAAAGTGCGACGCGTTCTATTCGATGTTCGCGAATGCAGTCGCGCGAGGCCGCGGTGCAGACCCTTCCACAGTGAGATCCGGTTTTGGCGAAGGCAGGCTAGTGCTCGCAAAAGATGCGGTTCGACTCGGAATGGCTGATCGAATCGCGACGCTGGATGAAACGGTAGCGGCCATATTTTCCCGCCAGTCCAAGTCGGCGCGCGCCTACGGCCGCTCGGTTGATTTACTTTCCCGCGAGTTGGATCTGCTTTCGCCGCGGTCACACTGCGCAGGGTCGCGAATCGCCGCATCGCGTCCGATCAGCGCTCTTCGCCGCGAGCTCGCTCTGCTATCGCGCGATTGAAAAAGAGATTTTGAGATTCCGGTCGCGAGCTCCGTGCCGCACCGGAGTGCAAATGGGATCGGCCGGGGAGGCCACACACCCCTTCTCGCGCCGATTCCTTTGCTCGCAGACTGCTAGGGAAACGGGGACGCGAAAAAAATGGGCACTGACACCATTGGACGTTTGGACATCGAGCTTTCGGCGAATACCGCCGAATTCATCGAGGCGTTTCGCGAGGCGGCAGACTCCGTCCGGCACTCGAAAGAGGAGATTACCGGCAACTTCCGCGCCATTAAGCTGGCCTCCGCCGAGCTGGACGCGCAGCTCGCTACCGGCGGCATCAGCGGCAGCGCAGCGCTCACCGCGCGGCGCAACATCATTTCGCTGGCGCAGCAGGAGATCGACCTCGCCAAAAAAGAGGGCATCGAGCACGGCCGCAATCTCGGCTATCTGAGAGCGGCCACCGCGGAAATCGAGAAGCAGAAAAACGCGCTCTCGGGCGGCGGGCAGTTCAAGGGCGCCGCGGCCGACATTCTCAACGCCGTCAAGCTGCGCGCCGCGAACATTCCCGGCCTCGGCGGCTTCGGCAACGTGCTGGCCATTCGCGCCTACGAGCCGGTGGGCAAAATGCTCGAAGAGGGCGCCGGCAAATTGGAAGAAACTTTCGGCGGCGCCGCTGTGGCGGCCGGCGGATTCGCAGCCGCGATCGCCGCACTCGGTGCGGTCGCTATTGGCGTGACGCATCACATGATGGATCTGGCGCAATCAACCGAAAATGAAGCGGCCGCTACGGGCCTGACCCTGCGCCAGGTGCAGGAATTGCGCGAAGTGGCGCGCGAAATGGGGATCGACGCCGGATCTCTCGAAACATCGTTTTCACGGCTTACGGTGCAGCTTGGCGAATACGTCACTTCGGGATCTGCCGCCGGGCGCGGCTCTGACTATCTGGTGCGCACCCTGAAACAGTTCGGCGTGCAGATGGAAGAGATGCCGGGCGTGGCCCGCCCGGTGAACTCAGTTCTCGAGGATTTCTACGAGAAGCT
>DAIRCW010000266.1:0-3770 GCA_036796475.1 Candidatus Acidiferrales bacterium
GAAGAGCGCGGACTGCGCGGAGCCGGTGCAGACCACGGAATTGGTGGTTTGGCGAAAAATGGCGCCGATGCCGCCGGTGCAGAAAATCACAGCGTCAGCAGGAAAAGTGCGGACTTGCATGGTTTTCAAGTCCATGGCGCAGATGCCACGGCAGACGCGTGAGTCGTCAATGACGGCGGAGAGGAAGGTGAAGCCTTCGAACTTTTTGACTTTGCCTTCGGATTCGAAGCGGCGGACCTGTTCATCGAGGGCGTAGAGAAGCTGCTGGCCGGTGGTGGCTCCGGCGAAGGCGGTGCGATGGTGGAGAGTGCCGCCGAAACGGCGAAAATCGAGGAGGCCTTCCGAAGTGCGGTTGAACATGACGCCCATGCGGTCGAGGAGGTCGATGATGGCGGGAGCGGCTTCGCACATGGATTTGACGAGAGGCTGATTGGCGAGGAAGTCGCCGCCGTAAACGGTGTCGTCAAAATGAATCCAGGTGGAATCGCCTTCACCCTTGAGATTTTTTGCGGCGTTGATGCCGCCCTGCGCGCAAACGGAATGCGAGCGTTTGACGGGGACGATGGAAAAAAGTTCGACGGGCACGCCGGCTTCGGCGACGCGGATGGTGGCCATGAGTCCTGCGAGGCCGCCGCCGACGATGATGATTTTAGGTTCGCGCATAATTCAGCAAGTCCAGCCTTATTCGCAATGCTGCAAAATTCAAAGTTACGTACCTCAGCGGCTAAAGCCGCCCTTAGTCTGCACGCTTACGGCACGGCTGCCCTTCGCAAAGCGCTCAGGATAAAAAGCCGTGCCCTTACAAAAACCGCTAGTGCCTCGCGGATTCCAGAAACCGTGCCCTTGCGACAATCTCTTTACGACAGAGACTTGGCAGCCGCGCCTCTGCGAAACCAAACGCGACTCGGGGAGTCGCGCGGGCGGGGCAAGCCCCGCCCCTACGAAATCAACAAAAGCGAAAAGCAGATTCCTCGTCGGGTGCTGGTCGCATCCTCCTCGGAATGACAATGAACCTAGAACGGCGTCACATCTGGCCCAAGTAGCCGCTGAAGGGATGCCAGTTGAAAACGAATCCGGCAACGATCAGCAAGCCCACCACGGTGAAAACGATTCCGATCACTGCGCCCAGCCATCCGGCGGCGCGTTGCGCGCGGGGCGTGACGGCGATGCCCCACTTGCAGCAGAAATTCCAAACGCCATTGCCGAGATGAAATGAAATGGCGAGCACGCCGATGATGTAGAAGGTGACGTAGTAGGGATTGGCGAAATGGCGCGCGACGGCGCTGTAGGTGCTGATGCCGCCGGTCGCGAAGCGTTCCATCCAGACGTGCCAGCCGATGTAGAAGAAGGCGATGATGCCGGTCCAGCGCTGGAGAGTGTAGAGCCAGTTGGCCATCCAGGGATGGCCAAAGGAATTGGATTTACCACGCCACCAGATTTCGATTCCGTAGAGTCCGTGAAAGGCGATGGGAATCCAGATGATGGCGATTTCCACGGGCAAGCGCCAGGGAATGTGTTCGAGACCGGCGGCGGTTTCGTTGAAATTAGCCGGGCTGACAAGCGCGTAACTATTGGACCAGAAATGTTCGATGAGAAATGCGCCGATGGGAACGATGCCGGATAAAGAGTGGAGTTTGTCCCAGAAGTAGCTGGAATCAGCCTTCAAAACCGCTGTGGCCATTCACTCTCCGAAGAATTTGCGCGAAACGAGACCGCCTGTCGGCGACAGCTGAGATTTCGCGCGTTCACGAAACGAATCAGTATAGACAGCAGCGAAATTGTTTGCAAGACGGGAACAAACGAAAAATTCGCGGCGAATCCGATGGTAGAATTCGACGCATGACTGGCGCACCGCTCATCGAAGTGAGCACGCTCATTAATGGAATGCTTTCGCGTGGAACGAAGCTCGAAACCGCGCACTTCGCGAAGATCGCGGAGAGCGCGGCGCGGATTTTTTCGGTTCAGACGGATGAAGTGGCGCTGCTTTCCCTAACCGCGGATGGAAGATTCCTGCGCTTTCGCGTGCCGGAGCGGTTGCAGAGCGTGGGCGAGATTCCGGTGACCAGCGGGTCCGCGCTGGCGGCGAGGACGGTGCGGGAGAAGCGCGCGGAGTTCGTGAATAACTTCAGCACGGTGCCGCATGCGTCGGTGTTCGAGGCGGTGCGTCTGAATGACAAGCGGCACGAGCCGATTCAGAAAATTATGAGCGCGCCGATTTTCAGCGAGGGCAAAGTGGCCGGCGTGATTCAAGTATCGCGCAAAGCGAAAGCGGCGGAGGGAGCGAAGGATTTTACGCCGCATGATTTGAAGCATTTGGCTTCGATTGCCGAGCTGCTTGGGCCAGTCCTGCCGATGTGGCAAGGCTAATTCAAAACTATTTTCCTGCATAACCGTGACTGCAAGACGAGAGCGTCTGAACGACGAAGCGCGTTTGTGAGATACTCTGCGGCCATGATTCAAATCAGAAGAACATTTTCATTCGCTACTTTGCTGATCGCGTACTGCATTCTTGCGAGTACGGTGAATTTGCGCGGCGGCCCAGTGAGCGAAGCAGAGCCCGTCACGATTACGCTGCTGAGCACGACGGATTCGCATGGGCATTTGCTGGCATGGGATGAGCTGACCAACCGGCCGACGAATGAAGGGCTGGCGAAAATTGCGACGCTGGTGCGGCAAGTTCGCGCAGAGGAACCGAACACGCTTCTGCTGGATTGCGGCGACACGACGGAAGGGACGCCGCTGGCGTACTACTTCGCGGTGAAAGATACAGCGGCGCGGAATCCGGAAATGGCTGTGTTCAACGCGATGGGCTATGACGCGATGGCGGTGGGCAACCACGAATTCAATTTCGGCGAAGAGGAAATGTGGAAGGCGAAAAGCGAAGCGCACTTTCCGTGGCTGGCGGCGAATTTGAAGGAAACCTATACGAGCGGCGTGAAGTACATCCAGCCGTACGTGATCAAAAAAGTGGCGGGCGTGCGCGTGGGAATTGTGGGATTTGTGACGCCGGGAGTGGTGCGATGGGAAATGCCCGAGCATTACGCGGGATACGCGTTCGAGCCGATTGTGGAAGCGGCGCGGCGCGTGATTCCCGAGGTGCGCGCGAAATCAGATCTGGTGGTGGCGATTGTGCATTCGGGGCTGGACCGCAATCCGCTGACGGGGCAGGAATTTTCGGGCGAAGAGATGCGGGGCGAGAACGCAGCATGGGAATTGGCGGAGCAAGTTCCAGGAATTGACGTGATGTTCTACGGGCACACGCATCAGGAGATGCCGAGGCTGGTGGTCAACGGAGTGCTGATGGCGCAGGCGAAAAATTGGGGCGGATCGCTGGCGCGCGCGGATGTGGAGTTGCGGAAGGATGCTGCGGGGAAGTGGAGACTTGTGTCGAAAACTTCGACGACGATTCATCCCACGGCGCAGACGGCGGAGGATCCAGCGATTGTGAGCATCATACGGCCGTATGAAAAGAAAGTTGAGGCGTATCTGAATACGCCGATTGCGCGGGCCACGCAGGACATGAGCGGCGAACTGGCGCGTTATGAGGACGAGCCGCTGGTGGACGCGATTCAGCGGGCGCAGATGGAGTTCGCTCATGCGGATGTATCGCTGGCGACGATGTTCATTCCGGGGACGCGCGTGGCGGCGGGAACGGTGACCATTCGCGACGCGTTTGCAGTTTATCCGTACGAAAACACGCTGTACGCGGTGGAGATGACCGGCGCGCAGTTGAAGGATGCGCTGGAACACGCGGCGAGTTTTTATCCGGC
>DAIRCW010000267.1:0-3682 GCA_036796475.1 Candidatus Acidiferrales bacterium
CGGAGCGCGTGACGAGTATTGACGCAATGACGGCGCTGCCCGCGGAGATGCGTCGGCGACTCGCGGAAAGTACGCGAATGGGCTTGCCGGAAATTGTGCGGCGGCACAGGTCGTCGGACGGGACGGTGAGGTACGTGCTGCGTTGCGCGGCGGGGAATGGGGCTGAAGCCGCGACCATCGAGACGGTGTTCATGCCGGAGGAGAAGCGGCAGACGATTTGCATTTCGACGCAGCAGGGCTGCGCGGTGAATTGCCAGTTCTGTCTGACGGCGACGCTGGGGCTGCTGCGGAATTTGAGCGCGGGAGAAATTGTCGGACAGGTGCTGGTAGCTCTGGAAGATAATCGCGATGCGTTGAAGCCACAGACGAATGTAGTGCTGATGGGGCAGGGCGAACCGCTGTTGAATTACGACTCGGTGATGAAGGCGCTGGGAATTACTCTGGACGCGAAGGGCATGGGAATTTCGCCGAAGCACGTGACGCTTTCAACGAGCGGGATTGTGCCGGGCATCGAGAAGCTGGCGAAAGAAAAGGTGCGGCCGAAACTGGCGATATCGCTGAATGCTTCGAGCGATGCGCAACGCGAGAAGATCATGCCGATTAACCGGAAATATCCGATCGCGAAGCTGCTCGAGGCGTGCCGGAAGTATCCGCTGCGAACGTGGGAGCGGCTGACGGTCGAGTATGTGCTGCTGGGTGGATTCAACGATAGCGTGGATGATGCGCGGAGATTATCGAAACTGATTGCGAATTTGCGCGCGAAGGTGAATTTGATTCCGTGGAATCCGGGAGAATTGCCGTACCGTCCGCCGGATGCAGAGAGGATTGAAGCGTTTCGTAAAATTCTGGCGGACAAAGGGCATTTGGTTTTTGTGCGGTATTCGCGGGGCCAAGACGTGATGGCGGCGTGCGGGCAACTAGCGCTGGTAGAGAGCGCGGCACAAAATGTGCAGATCGGCGGAAGCGCGGCGGGCGCTTAGAGGATTCCGATCACAGAGAGCATGCGGCCGGTGGTTTTTTCGCGGCGATAGCTGAAGAAGAGATCGGTGCGGCTGGAAGTGCACAGATCGCTCGAGAAAATGTTTTTTGCAGAAAGGCCAGCCTCGGCGAGGATTGCGGCGTTGGCTGCTTTCAGGTCGAGCATGCAGCGCGGCGGGGGAGGCTGGTGGCCGGGCGGCATCATGGTGAGCCAGGGGAGGGGATTGGGATCTTCGCCGGAGGCGAGCGCGTCAAAGGGGCCGTCGAACCAGTCTTTGGCTTGGGGGAATTTCGCGGCGAATTCCTTGACCACGTCGGGGCCGACTTCGTAGCAACACTGGCTGATGCCGGGGCCGATGGCGGCGATGAGGTCTTGAGGGCGCGTGGAGAATTCCATCTGCATGCGACCGACTGTTTTTGCGGCGATGCGGGCGAGGGTGCCACGCCATCCGGCGTGAATGGCGGCGACGGCGCGGTGACGCGGATCGGCGAGCAGAATGGGAATGCAATCGGCGGTTTGGATGGCGAGAAGCACGCCGGACGTAGCGGTGATGAGGGCGTCGCCCTGCAGAGCGGTTTGCGGGGGCGCTGAAATGACGTGCACGACGTCGGAATGAATTTGGCGCAAGGTGACAAGCTGCATTTTTCGCGCGCCGAGGGCGGCGAGAAGGCGCATCCGGTTTTCGTCGACGTTAGCTTGCGAGTCCCAATCGGTTCGCCCAAGGTTCAGGACCTTTTCTGCGCGTGATTGAGGCGAATGTTGCGAGGGCGGAGGCAGAACGCTTATTCCCCCGGGACGCGTGCTGAAGCCATGGATGAGCCAGCGGAGTTTATTGAGGGGTGGGGCTTCCAGGACTTGCAGGCCACCGGCTCGGCGCAAGGCCCACGGCTGAGTAGGGGAGCGACGAGTTCGGGGGCGGCTTGTTCGATTTTTGGCAGCGCTTAAAGGCATGTTGGTGCGCTCTGCACAGATCGGGAGCGCGTTCACATTATAGGTATAATGCACGCGGCGAAGAAACATGGGATGTACATACATAGTGGAGTGATTGAGCCGCCGCGGGAAATCACAACATGATCGTAGGGATGGGCACAGATATTGCGGAGATTGACCGCGTTGCCGCAGTAATCCAGCGACACGGACAGGCGTTTCTCCATCGCGTCTTCACGGAAACCGAAATTCGCTACTGCGAACGGCACAAAGCGAAAGATGAACGGTATGCAGCGCGGTTCGCGGCGAAGGAAGCAATGATGAAGGCGCTCGGAACGGGCTGGAGGAAAGGCGTGCGCTGGCGGGACATTGAAGTGCGGAACGCGGCGAGCGGTAAGCCGGGAATTTTTCTGGCGGGCGAAGCGGAAAAGCACGCGGCGCGATTGGGCGCGCGGCACTTTCATCTTTCGATTACGCACAGCGGGAATCTGGCGCTGGCGCTGGTGATTTTGGAGGATTAGCAGGCTTAGAGATTGAAGGGGATGGCCTAACGCCTGCGCTTCAGGGGCTGAGCTCCGGCTAAAGCTGGCCTATTCTGTGAGAGCTAAAGCTCCTACCTCCTAGAAGCCATTGCGGGCACCAAAACACTTGTATGAATGCCTACGAATGCATGCGATGCAGCCCTGCCGAAAAATTATGAAGCGAGCGGGATAGCCGGCGCGCCGCCCGAGGGAACGAGGATTTTGAGCCAGCGGTTGCGCGGGAACGAGCCAACGACGCGGACGGTGAGGTAATTTCCCGTAACGGCAAAGGTCGAGTTGCCTTCGTGACGGTTGAGCGTGAGGACGCGAAGCTTTTTTCCCACCTGTGAAGTGCGAAATTCCTCAGATTTTTGGCGAGCGATGGCGCGGAGTTCGCGCGCCCGGGCGTGAATAACGCGCGGCGGAACTGCTTGCGCGAGCGTTGCCGCTTCGGTGCCTGGCCGCGGGGAAAAAGAAAAAACGTGAAGATAGCTGAGCGGAAGCGCGGATAAAAATTCGACGGTGGCGGAGTGATCTTCGTCGGTCTCTCCCGGGAAGCCGGCGATGACGTCAGCGCCAATGGCGGCGTCGGGCAGAAATTCGCGGATGAGATGCACGCGGCGAGCATAGTGCTCGGCGCGATACCAGCGATGCATGGCGCGAAGGATTTTGTCGCAGCCGGATTGGAGAGGCATGTGGAAATGCGGAGCGATGCGCGGTTCGGAGGCGATGAATTCGATGAAATCCTGAGTGATGTCGATAGGCTCAATGGAGCTGAGGCGAAGGCTTGCGAGCTGCGTTTCTGAAGTGATTTTGCGCACGAGCGATTGCAATGAAAGGCGCGGGCGCAAGTCGCGGCCATAGCTGCCGAGATCGATTCCGCTGAGAACGATTTCCTGAGTGCCTGATGCGACAAGGCGATCGATTTCCGCGATGACCACCGCGGGATCGACGCTGCGACTGCGTCCGCGAACCAGCGGAATCACGCAGTAGGCGCAACGATGGTTGCAGCCATCCTGAATTTTGAGAGTGGGACGCGTGCGCGCAGCCGAGGCATCGCTGTGTAAATTTGGATGGGAATTCATCGGCACCGCGCTGCTGAGCATGTCTTCGCGAAAAATCGAAGCTGAAGCGCTGCGGAGCAGTTCCGAAGCGGGGAAAAACTCGACGGAGCGCGAGAGTTGGCTTGCGATCTCGTGCTGATGGGAATTGCCTACCACAGAAACCACGCCGGGAAGCGAGGCAAGTTCCTCGG
>DAIRCW010000268.1:0-3130 GCA_036796475.1 Candidatus Acidiferrales bacterium
TTTGCTTGGTTTCGTGTAGCGCAGAACCGCGCCGTTTTGCGGATCTGCGGCTTTTCGGCTAGTTTTGCTTGGTTTCGTGTAGCGCAGAACCGCGCCGTTTTGCGGATCTGCGGCTTTTCGGCTAGTTTTGCTTGGTTTCGTGTAGCGCAGAACCGCGCCGTTTTGCGGATCTGCGGCTTTTGCAGTTGGACGGAACGAGCCCTGTAGCGCCGAGCGTCGCGTGCCCCGATGTCTTTTATCTATCGGGGCGATACTCTGCGGCCATTCGGCTCGCTTTTTTTGCATGGCTTGTGGTGGTCGTAGGGGCGCTGCTTGCTGCGCCCGTTTACGCCAAGGTGCGCATGACGCGCTTCAAGGGCTTTTGTAGCGCAGAGTATCGCCTGCCCCGCTGCCTTTCATCGGGGCGACACTCTGCAGCTTTTCGGCCCGCTTTGGTTTTTGTAGCGCAGAACCGCGCTTTTTGCGGATCTGCGGCTTTTGCAGTTGTAACGAACGAGCCTTTGTGGCGCAGCGTATCGCTTGCCGCGATCGGGGCGCCTTTGCGACGCTCTGCGGTCTTTATGCTTTGTGGGTTGCGGCTTTAGCCGCGACAAAATGCCGTCGAAAAAACGAATCTTCCTATCGCGCGCTTCATCCGCGCGAAGTGTTCGCTGGTGGGCTGCCACGGAGGACGAATCGAGGATGAACCATGAAACTCGTTAGTTCGCTGCGTACCATCATCTCGATACTCTTCCGCCGTTCCCGTGTCGAACGCGACATGGACGAAGAGCTCCGCTCCCACATCCAAAATCGCGCCGAAGACCTCATGCACTCTGCGGGCCTCTCCCGCGCCGAAGCCCAGCGCCGCGCCCGCCTCGAATTCGGCGGCTACCAAAAATACAAAGAGGAAATCCGCGAATCCCTCGGCGCGCATTTCATTGAAACCCTCCTCCAAGACATTCGCTACGCCCTGCGCATGCTCCGCAAATCCCCCGGCTTCACCGCCGTCGCCATCCTAACCCTCGCCCTCGGCATCGGCGCCAACACCGCCATTTTCAGCGTCATCGAAGGGGTTCTGCTCAAGCCTCTCCCTTACCCTCATCCCGAGCAGCTCGTCACCATCAACATTAGCCCGCTCGCCCTCGATCCCCTCGTCCACAACATGGCGCCCGAGGACTATTTCATTTTTCGCGACCAGGCCCACAGCTTCCAAACCATCGGCCTTTACATCGGCCAAGCTGCCAACATCACCGGCACGGCGGAGCCAGAGCACGTTCAAGCTCTCTACGTAACCTACGACACGCTCGCTGCATTGGGTGTTCCCCCCGCGCTCGGGCGGCTTTTCACGCCATCGGACGACGCTCCTGACGCGCCGCTCACCGCTGTCCTGACCTACGGCTACTGGCAGCGCAATTTCGGCGGCGATCCTTCCGTCATCGGCAAAACCCTCATCGTCGACGGCAGCCCGAACCGCATCATCGGCGTCTTGCCGCAATCCTTCCGTTTTCTTGACCAGCGGGACCTCGCGCTCATCATGCCGCTTCAGTTGAATCGCAATAAAACGCAAATCGGCAACTTCTTCTATTTCGGCCTCGCGCGGCTCAATCCAAACACGACTATCGCGCAAGCCACCTCCGACGCTGCACGTTTGATTCCCGTCGCTTTGCGCAGCTTTCCACCCCAACCCGGATATCCGCTCGATATTTTCTTCAAAGCCCGCCTCACCCCTCAAATTGTTCCGCTCAAAAGTGAAGTCGTCGGCAACGTCGGCGCGTTCCTCTGGGTGCTCATGGGCGGCATCGGAATGGTTCTGCTCATCGCCTGCGCCAACGTCGCCAACCTCATGCTCGTGCGCACTGAAGGCCGCCGCCAGGAGCTGGCCGTCCGCGCTGCCCTCGGTGCAAGCCGCCGGCGCATCGCTGCGCAACTCCTCCGCGAAAGCCTTCTCATCGGAATCCTGGGCGGAATTCTCGGCCTCGCTCTCGCCTGGGCCGGGCTGCGCTTTCTCGTCAGCCTCGCTCCTGCCGGCCTTCCGCGCCTCAGCGACATCAACATCAATCTCCCCGTACTCATTTTCGCGCTGGCCATCGCTCTTTTCACGGGCGTGCTCTTCGGATTGTTCCCCGTTCTCAAATACGCCGACCCTCGCTCCGGCCTTTCCGAATCCAACCGCACTCTCGGCATGAGCCGCCAGCGCCATCGCGCGCGCAGCGTCCTCGTCGCCGTCCAGGTCGCTCTCGCGCTGGTCCTGCTGGTCTGCTCCGGCCTGATGATTCGCACTTTCCGCATCCTCACGCACGTAAATCCCGGCTTCACGCAGCCCGCCCAGCTTCAAACTTTTCGTATGGCCATTCCCAATTCCGATGTCGCTGACGACAACCTCGTCCCGCGCTTCGAGCAGCAGATCCTCGCCAAGCTCTCTGCCATTCCCGGCGTTTCCTCCGCTGCGGTCACCAGCTCCGTCCCGCTCGACGGTAGCGAAAACGTGAACAACGTCTTCGCTGAAGACCACACCTACGCCCAGGGCAAACTTCCTCCATTTCGCCATCTCGTGTTCATCTCACCCGGATTCCTCCAGACCATGGGCACGCCCATCCTCGCTGGCCGCGATTTCACTTGGACGGACACTTACAACAAATTACCTGTGGCGCTCATTTCCGAAAATTTTGCCCGCGAGTACTGGGGTTCGCCCGCGAACGCCCTCGGCAAGCGCATCCGCATCTCCTCGGTGGACGACTGGCGGCAAATCATCGGCGTCGTTGGCGACGTGCGCGATCAGGGCATGGCCCGCCCCGCGCGTCCCGCCGTTTATTGGCCGATTATCGTGAAAAACTTCCAGAGCCGGCCTTCGCAAGTCGTCCGCGCTGCCACATTCGTAGTCCGCAGCTCGCTTGCTGGCACGCCAAATCTCATGAACCAAATTCGCCAGGCCGTTTGGTCTGTGGACGCCAAGCTGCCGCTTGCCGGCGCCAGCACCATGAAAGATCTCTACAAAAATTCCATGGCGCGCACTTCCTTCACCCTGGTGATGCTCGCCATCGCCAACCCGGGTTACACGGAGGCCACGTGATGGATGACGGACTGACTGCCGAGGTGCGCGAGCTGCGCGGGCGGATGCGCCGCTTCATCGACGAGGAGGTCATCCCGCGCG
>DAIRCW010000268.1:3140-3657 GCA_036796475.1 Candidatus Acidiferrales bacterium
GGTGATGCTCGCCATCGCCGGCGCCATGGCCTTGCTCCTCGGCGTCATCGGACTCTACGGCGTAATCGCCTATTCCGTTTCGCAGCGCACGCGCGAAATCGGCATCCGCATGGCCCTCGGCGCGCAGCGCCGCGATTTGCTCAAGCTCGTTTTGAACGAAGGCATGCTCGTCGTTCTCATCGGCGTGGGCGTCGGCATCGCTGCCTCCCTCGCGCTGACCCGTTTTCTGTCCGGACTGCTCTACGGCGTCACCGCCACCGATCCGCTCACGTTCTCGTGCGTCGCCTGTTTGCTCGCCCTCGTCGCGCTCCTCGCCTGCTACATCCCCGCACGGCGCGCGATGAAAGTCGATCCCATGGTCGCCCTACGCTATGAATGAGAACTTGCATTTCGCGCTGTCATTTCCGAGCGTGCCCGCCGTAGAGAGAATCTGCATTTGCCTTTGCTTTTGTAGCGCAGAGTATCGCGGTTTCTGCGACACTCTGCGGCTTTTCGGCTAGTTTTGCTTGGTTTCGTG
>DAIRCW010000269.1:0-2992 GCA_036796475.1 Candidatus Acidiferrales bacterium
GCCGGAATTGGAAGTTGCTTCTGCGACGCCGGAAATCGCAGCTGATTTGGAGCCGTCGGAATTGCTTTCGTCCGGCGAAGATGTGATTCCGTTCCGTCCGCCTGTAAAACCGCAGATCGAAGACGAGTCCCCTGAGAAGAGCGCGGAAGCACCACCGGTTGAATCCGAGCACACTGCAAACGTGTTTGAAATTTCAGCATCTTCAGAGCCTGAATCTCAGGAATCCACGTCTCAGGAATTGGAGATCGAGAGCGGCGCGCCCGCGCCGTGGCTCCAAGCGCCAAGCGAATCAGCTAGCAAGCCCCGCGTGCCCGAGCCTGAACCCGCGGCTGCAAAAACGGAGAACATTGCTGGCGAGGCAGCCGCGCCGTTCTCTGTTTCGCAAGTAACCTATGGCACCAGCGCCGAAGAAATTGAAATCCCAGCCACCGAAAATGAAGCTGCTCCCGCCAGTTCGGCGGAAGAAGTCACCGCGAACTCCTCCAAAGCGGACGAGGGCCTAGTTGACGACGTGGTCGCCCGAGTCATTTCCAAACTTGAGCCGCAGTTGCATCAGGCGCTCAAAGATGGCGTGCTGAAACCGCTCGTCGAAGAACTGCTCAACGAAAAGCGCGGAAAGAAGTAAGCGAATCTGCAGACGCCTAGCACACACCTGAACCTCTCCTCAATTCCTAAGAGCACGCGGCATTTACGAAGGGAACATGGCAGGTTGATTCCCTGGCGGCAGGATTTGTCGGCAGCTATTGATGCCGTGAGTTCGCGCGGCGAGCCTTAACGAGACATCGCCCTGTAGCGACAGTCTATCCCGCGTAGACTGTACCGGCCTCGACAAAGCACAGCGGATTCTTCCATGGGTCTAGAGCGTAGAACGACCGCTCTCCCCAGGGACGAACCACGATGCCGCCGCCGGGCTCGTCATGCACATTCTCAGACGACAAGCAATGCAGCGACTTCGCCCGCTCGTACGCAGCCTCCAGGTTGTCTACAGTGAAGTACAACGCCTTTGCCGCCGGGTGCGGCTGGCCCACTGACGACACATCGATGACCTGCAATGTCACAGGCCCGCATCCAAAGTAGCACCGCGAGCCGGCCTGTTTGCGCCCTTCAATGCCGAGTAGCGTCGTATAAAACGAAATCGCCGATTTCAGGTCGCCGACCTCGATATTGAGTCTGAAAAACTGAGGAACGTCGCCCGGTGTAGCTTTCCCCCTCGTTTCTTTCTGATTCTCTTTACCGTGATGTTTCGCCAACATGATTTTCCTCCTTAGCGTTTGCTGTTTCTTGAAAAGTGAGCCAGCCAGTCCCTGACCAGTTCGAGCCGCTTTGGCTGAATGCGGTAAATACGTGTGCGGCCACGCCGCTCATGCTTGAGCAGCCCAGCCGTCTCCAGAACTTTGAGGTGCCTTGTGGTGGTGGGCCAGGCGCTCTCAAAGATTGCTGCGATTTCGCCAGCCGTCATTGAGCCGCCGTTGAAATAAATCGTCAACAATACGCGGCGCCGGGCGGGGTGTGCTAGCGCGCCGAATATCAATTCGTATGCATCCACTCGTGAGGTCGAACTGTTCTGTACCATAGTGTTTACATTTAGCCATGCGGCTAAATATATGTCAAGAGATATTTTGCGTATCGGCTAAATGTCGTGAAAGGCCTATTGGCGGAGCGATAGAGAGACGCCAGGGCCGGCGGGCAAGTCTTAGGTCTTAGCGGCAATTTGACGCGCGGCGGGGCTGCCTCGTATAGTAATTCGTTTCAGCCGCGGCGCACCTCGCATGCGTGGAGTGCGCCACGAATCCAGCAGGAAGCGAATTCGAGTGCCATCGGAAATCATCAAGCCCTACGAGCCGCAGTAAATCGAGCGACGTTGGGCGCAAACCTGGTTTGAGGAGAAACTGTACCATCCTCGCGCCGATGCGCCGGGAACTGTTTTCTCGATCGCCCTGCCGCCTCCAAACGTCACCGGCTCGATTCACATCGGCCACATGCTGGAGCACACGCAGATTGACATCCTGGTGCGCTGGCGGCGCATGCAGGGATTCAAAACGCTCTGGCTGCCGGGAATTGACCATGCCGGAATCGCCACGCAGGTGGTCGTGGAGCGCCAGCTTGCCAAGGAAGGCCTGAAGCGCGAGCAAATGGGCCGCGAGGAGTTCGAGCGGCGCGTCTGGCAATGGAAGGCGGAGAGCGGCGGCAAAATCAAGACCCAGATGATTCGCCTCGGCGTCTCGTGCGACTGGATGCGCGAGCGCTTCACGCTCGATCCGCCGATGTACCGCGCGGTGATGGAGTCTTTTCTCCGGCTTTATCGCGAAGGATTAATTTACCGCGGCCGGTACATGACCAACTGGTGCCCGCGCTGCCAAACTGCACTGAGCGATTTGGAAACCGTTCACGAGCCGCGCGAAGGGAAATTGTGGTTCATTCGCTATCCGATAAAAGATTCGAGAGAATTGATTACCGTCGCGACCACGCGTCCGGAAACGATGCTAGGCGATACCGGGGTGGCTGTTCATCCGCAGGACGAGCGCTACGCCAAATTTATCGGCAAAAAAGCCATCCTGCCGCTGATGAACCGTGAAATTCCGATTATTTCCGACGAGGCGGTAGACCGCGAATTCGGCACTGGCGCGGTGAAAGTGACGCCGGCGCACGATCCTGCCGACTTGGCCATGGGCCAGCGGCACAAACTCGCCGAAATTGACATCATGACGCTCGACGCGCACATCAGCGCCGCGGGAGGACCGTACGCTGGGATGGAGCGTTTTGCGGCGCGCGAAAAGATTGTCGAGGATTTGAAAGCGCAGGGGCTGCTCGAGAAAATTACGCCGCATCAGCTGTCCGTGGCCATCTGCGACCGCTGCAAGACAATTGTCGAGCCGCGGCTTTCCGTGCAGTGGTTCTGCAAAATGCAGCCGCTGGCGACGCCGGCCATTGAAGCGGTCGAAAGCGGATTGCTTTCCATCACTCCAGAAAATCAGAGGAAGATTTTCCTCGA
>DAIRCW010000269.1:3002-3653 GCA_036796475.1 Candidatus Acidiferrales bacterium
CGACTGGCTGACCAACATCCGCGACTGGTGCATTTCGCGTCAGCTCTGGTGGGGTCACCGCATTCCCATCTGGCACTGCGAAAATTGCGGCGCGATGACTCCCGCGCGGGATTCGCGCGTTGAAGTGGTGAACGGCCGCGCGCAAATCGCCAGCGCGCCTGACAAATGTGAAAAATGCGGTAGCAACAAGCTCACGCAAGATCCGGACGTGCTCGACACCTGGTTCAGCTCAGGCTTGTGGCCGTTCTCGACGCTCGGCTGGCCCGACGACACCGAGGATTTACGCGTGTTCTATCCGACGAGCCTGCTCATCAGCGGCTACGACATTTTGTTTTTCTGGGATGCACGCATGGTCATGCTCGGTCTGCATCTGATGCGCGGCGAAACTCCGGCGCAGCGCATTCCCTTCCGCAAACTGTACGTTCACGGAATTGTCCGCGATCCGCACGGCATAAAAATGTCCAAAACGCGAGGCAACGTGGTGGATCCGGTCGAAATCATCGAAAAGCACGGCACGGACGCGCTGCGTTTCACTCTGTCTGTGATGGCTGCGCCGGGCAGCGATATTGCTTTGAGCGAAGAGCGCATTCTCAGCTATCGCGCGTTTGCCAATAAAATCTGGAACGCGGCGCGCTTCCTGTTTTTCAATTT
>DAIRCW010000270.1:0-3643 GCA_036796475.1 Candidatus Acidiferrales bacterium
CGACGTGATGGATTTGCGTGTCCGGAATGCAGAGTTGCGCCGCCAATGGGAAATTTCTGGGTATGCAATCATTGCAAGAAGACGTTTGATACGTTTGCGAACGGAGCCATTTGCCCGAATTGCGCGACGGCGTTTCCGGTGACGAAATGCGTGGAGTGCGGGCAAGTGCGTCCGCTGAATCAGTGGATTGTGCCTGTAGCGCCGCTGGCGGGCTAGTAAGACAACACGAACGACAAGGGACGAGCAATCTGCAATTTCTTCGGCGATTATCGAGACTACCTCGCGGATAAGTTCACGTTGTGGCAAAACGGCATCGAGCGGCCGCACTCCAAAGAATGAAAATGGGCGCCGTGGAATAACTCGTTCTGCAGCGTTCAGGGGTGCCGGTAGAGGGGCTGCGGACGGGCGCGGAGGCGAAGGACTTTGCGCTGGTTGGCTTCGAGGACTTCGAACTGCAAGCCGTCGTAATTGAGTTTTTCACCGGGCTCAGGAACGTGTCCCGCGAGCTGATTGAGCAATCCGGCAACGGTAGCGGCAGAAGATTCGACGTGGCCCTCCCATTCCACGCCAAAAAGGTCTTTCAGTTTTTCGATGCCGATGCTGCCGCGCAGGACCATGCTGCCGTCGCTCTCGCGGACCACATCGGGCGCGGGATGGCGATCCTCTTCCCCGATATCGCCGACGATTTCCTCGACTAAATCTTCCGCAGTGACCACGCCGGCCATCGAGCCGTATTCGTCGATGACAATGGCCATCTGCTGATTTTTGCGCTGCATTTCGCGAAGCAGGCTGGAGCCCATTTTCGCTTCAGGAACAAACAGCGCGGGGCGCACAAGCTGGCGGACAGTTTGTTTGCCGGCTTCGCTTTCGGGAATCTGCAAAATGTCGCGCGCGATGACGATGCCGATGATTTCGTCGAGATTATTTTCGTAGACGGGAAGGCGCGAAAGTTTGGTGGAAATGAAAACGCGACGCAGCTCTTCGAGAGTGGCGTTCGCAGAAATGGAAACGACATCGGGACGCGGAGTCATGACTTCGCGGACGCGCTTGTCGCTGAATTCGACGACCTGCTCGATGAGGCGGGCTTCGTCTTGCTCAAGAATGCCCTCTTCGGTGGCGGCGTCGACGATGGCTTCCATAGCCTGCTGATCGTTGGCGGGCGTATCTCCGGGCTCGTCGGTGAGATGAAGGATGGAAATGGAAAATTCGAGAACGGCTTGAATGGGCCAGACGAGCCAGGCGAAAAGGCGGATGAAGGGGAGAATGGGGATGAGCCATTTGCCGCTGGTGCGCGCGAGCAAGAGTGCGGGAAGGAATTGCATTCCGACGATGACTTCGAGACCGAGGAAGAAAATCATTTCGGCGACGATGCGCCAGGTTTCGCCGGCGAAAAGAAGCACGGCGCGCGCGGTGAGCACGGAAACAATCACGAGCCAGAGACGCGCGAGGAGGTTGAAGGTCCCTGCGGCGCGGAGGCGCGCGATGCGCATGCGCGGCTCGATTTCCGCGGTGAAGATGTCGAGGTTTTGATGCGCTGGGCCAATGACCACGCGTCCAAGCTGACGGTAGATGCGGTCGAGGTAGGCGAAAATCGTTAAACCGACGCCGAGTGCGAGAATGCCGAGGACGTAATTGAGCGGGCCGTGCATCAGGCAAGCCTCAGTTGGCGGCGCAGGCGCGATTCGAGGCGGTCCATGGCGCCGTTGTCGGTTTCGTGGTCGTAGCCCATCAGGTGAAGCAGTCCGTGAAGGGCCAGGATACGCAATTCGGACTCGAATGTGCGGCCAAGAGCACGCGCGTCGCGCCGCGCGACGGCGGGAGCAATGGCGATATCGCCGAGATAATGATTTTCGCGAGCCAAGGGAGAGCTGCGCGCGCGCGGAATTTTTGGATTGGCGTTGCGATGACCATTTTGCGCAGCCACAGGGAACGAGAGGACATCGGTCGGTTTCGCTTTGCCGCGGTAGGCGCGATTCCAGGCGGCAATTTGCACGTCGGAGACGAGGCAGACTGTGGCGGCATTCGCGTTGAGGCGAAGAGCGGAAGCGGCGCGGCGGCAAAACGCATCGAGAGAACGGATTTTCACGGGCACGTGCTTCTGTCGGTTGATGACCATAGGCGAGGATTACTCCGCGGAGACGCGGCTCTTTTCACGAGCGCGGTCGAGTTCGCGAGAGGGCCTGCCCGCAGCCCGCGGAGGCGCAGCGGCATCATGAGCTTCGTAGGCCTTGATAATCCGCTGAACGAGATTGTGGCGGACGACGTCGCGTTCATCGAAGTGAACGATAGAGATGCCTTCGATTTTGCCGACGATTTCGATGGCTTCGATAAGGCCGGAACGGCGCTCGCTGGGCAGGTCGATCTGCGTGACATCGCCGGTGATGACCGCCTTGGAATTGAATCCGAGGCGTGTGAGAAACATCTTCATCTGTTCACTGGTGGTGTTCTGCGCCTCGTCCAAAATGACGAATGAATCGTTTAGCGTGCGGCCGCGCATGAAGGCGAGGGGAGCGACTTCGATGATGTCCTTTTCCAGGAAGCGCTCGAGCTTGTCGGCTTCGAGCATGTCGTGAAGCGCATCGTAAAGCGGACGCATATAGGGATCGACTTTTTCCTGGAGCGTGCCGGGAAGAAAGCCGAGGCGCTCACCGGCTTCCACGGCGGGGCGTACCAAAATGATGCGATTGACCTGCTTGCTCAAAAGGGCCGAGACAGCCATGGCCACCGCGAGATAAGTTTTACCCGTGCCGCCCGGGCCGATGGCGAAAACCATGTCATGCGTTTCGAGCGCTTCCATGTACAGGCGCTGATTGGTGCTCTTGGCGGTGATGGGCTTTTTGCCGTAGGACTTGGGGTGAGCGTGTTCGATGGCGTGGCGAAGAGAAAAATCGGGCTCGTTATGCGCCATGCGCAGCATGGATTTGACCTGCGCGCTTTCGAGCTTCCGGCCTTCGCGCATCAGCTGATTGTATTCGTTGAGGAATTTGGCGGCGCGGTGGACGTGCGGAGCGTCGCCCTCGATTTCGAGATCGTCGTCACGAAGCTGCGTGGTGACGCCAAGGCTGGATTCCAGCAGTTTAAGGTTTTCGTCGTAGGCGCCGAAAAGCTCGGCGATGCCCCCCGACATCCTGACGGTTTGTCTCATCAAGTTTGAGGAAACGATATGCCCTCAGCGGTACGTAATTACAGTAACGTAAGAGAACAGGCAGGTCAAGCGGTGCATAGCTAGGCGCCGCATTATCAGCTACTTAGCCAGGCACTTTCGCGCAAAAGCACAAAGCCTCAGGTCTGAAGACCTGAGCTACATTTTCGGAAAAATGCTCAGGGCTTGGCGGAGGGAAATTCGACCTGCGGGACGGCACGGGAGGCGGGCGTCGCGGCGAAGTAGGCGTCGTTGCGCTGGAAACCAGCCCAGCCTGCAAACATGCTGTTTGGAAATGTGGCGATGAAGGTGTTGTAGTCCTGAATGGCGTCGTCGTAGCGCTTACGTTCAACGGCGATGCGGTTTTCGGTGCCGGCAAGTTCGTCCTGCAGACGCAGAAAACTCTCATTGGAGCGCAGCTGCGGATAGTTTTCGGTGAGCGCGAGGACTTTGGCGAGAGCGCCATCGAGCTGCTGGTTCGCGGCGATTTTGTCCTTGGGA
>DAIRCW010000271.1:0-3639 GCA_036796475.1 Candidatus Acidiferrales bacterium
GGACGTCCGCGCCAGATGCGCAGCCCTTTGTAGCCCAGCGCGATGGTCGCGGCGATATCTGTCAGCAGATCGAGCTTGCGCGTGAAAATCAGCGTGAGCACGGCGGTGGCGACGAGCAGATAGAGCGAAACTTCGAAGTAGCGCTGGATCAGCGTGGACGAATCGCCGCGTGATGCGGCTAACGCACGCTCGGCCGCTGCGGATTTGCGTGATGGGCTGGTCGGAATGGCGCTGCTGGCAGCCATTGTAGGATTTTAGCATCGTCCCTGTTGGATGTTGGCGCGCCGCGCCTGCCGAGCGGCGAAGCCGTTAACCGGCGGCGGCGTACGAGGCACGAAACCCTCGTCGCAGGGAGTCCTGCCCCTGCGCAATCGCGTTGAGCGCGGCACCCGATTTTCCGCGTTTCGCCGCTTAACTGATCGCTGCGAAAGTGCTGGTTTTGTAAGGGCATGGCTTCAGCCATGCCGTAAGCCGCGAAACGAGTGCGGCTTTAGCCGCTGAGGTCGGTCGTGCTGAGCTTTGCAGTATGAGTCAGCACAGCGCGCGCGATTTTTCGTGTAGCGCTCGAAACCGGCAGAGAAGAAATTTTCGCCAGTGGCACAGCGCGAAAGTTCGCACTTTGCGCGACGGGCAGACTTTCCATGCTCGCGAGAAAGGGAAGCAGTGCAATCGCGCGATACGTCACCGTATGACTTGCTGCAGGCAGCGCCATGAACGCCGGCGGCGCGATGCGTAGCTCCGATTGCAAATGCGCGGCAAGTTCGTCCGCAGCCGTGCCGTTTTTGCACGCCACCGCGACAGCAGGGAATTGCCACATCCGCGAGAACAGCGCTGAATCATGCGCGCCGGGAATTTTCGTGAGCAGCGTCCGTCCGCGCGCATCCAAAAAAACCGCTGCGGCGATGCGAATGGATTCGGTGGCGCGTTTTTTTCGAGGCGCCGGCAGCCGGTGCGCCAATCCTAGCTCGCGCGCCTTGCATTCGCGCGCAATGGGACACGCAGCGCAATTCGGCGAACGCGGCGTGCAAACCGTCTCGCCCAGCTCCATCAGCGCCTGATTCCAATCGCCCGGTGCATCCGGCACAAGAAGTTGCCCCGCAATTTTCCCAAGGCGTTGCCAATTTCGCGGCGCGCGCAAATCTCCGCGAATCGCAAACACTCGCGCCAGCACGCGTGCGATATTTCCGTCCACCGCGGCAAGCGGCACGTCATACGCAATGCTGAGTATTGCCGCCGCCGTGTACCTCCCGATGCCGGGCAGCGCCAGCGCTTTTTCGTGCGCCACAGGAAATTTCCCGCCATGCTCGCGCACAATTTGTTTCGCGGCGCGATGCAAATTCCGCGCGCGGCTGTAATAGCCCAAGCCAGCCCAAAATTTCAGGACTTCCGTTTCCCGCGCGCGCGCCAGCGCCGTCACATTCGGGAATCGCGCGAGAAAACGCTCGTAGTACGGCAGCACGGCAGCAATGCGCGTCTGCTGCAGCATAATCTCCGCGACCCATATGCGATACGCATCGCGTCCGCGCCGCCACGGAAAATCGCGCCGGTTCGCGCGATACCACACGAGCAGCTTGCGTCGCAGCGAGGCGATCTCCCGCGGCTCCAAATTTAATTTCATCGCATCAATTTTCCGCACGCGCGCATTCTCGCACGAAAGTGACCGCGTTGCGCACGTCGCTCACGCCCGCGAAAGTTTCCACGCCACAGTTCCGCATTGACGCACTCGCGCCCCGCGCCTAGTATGAACAATCTCACGAAACCATTGGAGGCTTTCATGGCAACGCAAATTCCCGCGCCCGCAGTGACTCCCGAGCACATCATGCAGATCGGCTTGGGCTTTTGGGCGTCGAAAACTCTCCTGAGCGCCGTCGAACTCGGCGTCTTCACCGAACTGGCGCGCGGCCCGCAAACGCTTGATGCGCTCACGAAAAAACTCGGCCTGCATTCCCGCTCCGCCCGCGATTTTTTTGACACGCTCACGGCGCTCGGCTTTCTCGAACGAAACGAAGGAAAATATAGCAATGCTCCCTCAGCGGATTTTTTTCTCGACAAGCAAAAACCGTCCTACATCGGCGGAATGCTCGAAATGGCCAACGCGCGCCTCTATTCTTTCTGGAACAATTTGACCGCCGCGCTGCGCACCGGCGAACAGCAGAACGAAGCAAAGGACGGAGGCCAAAGCCCTTTCGCCGTGCTTTACTCCGATCCCGAACGCCTCAAAACTTTTTTGAAGGCCATGACCGCCATCAGCACCGTCGCCAATCGCACCATCGCCGCGAAATTTCCGTGGAAAAATTACAAAACTGCCGCGGACATCGGCACCGCGCAGGGCGATTTGATCGTGCAGGTCGCGCTCGCCAATCCGCACATTTCCGGCATCGGTTTCGATTTGCCGCAAGTCCAGCCGATTTTTGAGGAATACGTCGCCTCGAACGGCCTCGCGCAGCGCGTTTCGTTTCACGCGGGGAGTTTTTTTGAGCGCGACCTGCCCAAGGCCGACGTGCTTATGATGGGCCACATTCTGCACGATTGGAATCTCGACGAAAAGAAAATGCTCATTCGCAAGGCGTACGACGCGCTTCCCAAAGGCGGGGGGTTCATCGCTTACGACAGCATCATTGACGACGACCGCTCCAAAAACGCCTTCGGGCTGCTCATGAGCCTCAACATGCTCATCGAAACTCCCGGCGGCTTCGACTACACCGGCGCGGATTGCTGCGGCTGGATGAAAGAAGCCGGCTTCCGCGAGACGCGCGTCGAGCATCTCGTCGGCCCCGATTCCATGGTCATCGGCGTCAAGTAGCGCAACGATGCCATTGGCCGCGAGAGATTTTCGTAAGGGCACGGTTTCAACCGTGCCGTAAGGCTCCCAGGATCATAGCGGCTTCAGCCGCTGAGGTACGTTCTTGAGTCTTTGCGCAGGCTCGAATGTCAGGGCGGCTAACTAACGATTGAATCGCTCCTCCGTTGCAAGCAAAATGATGCGCTGGCGGTGAATCCACCTGCGAAAGAGGTTGCCATGAAACGCGCCTTTGCGAATCTGTTCCTCATCATGTGCGGAATCTTAGTTTGCGCATCGCTCGCCTCCGCGCAGGAATGGGCGCAGGCGAAATTGCAAAAATCGCCGCGCCATCGCGAATGGGTCACCGTCAAGCACGACAATCGCGCCGTGGAAACCTTCGTCGCCTATCCCGAAGCTTCGACGAAGCGCCCGGTCGTGCTCATCATTCATGAAATTTTTGGCCTTACGGATTGGGCGCAGGAGCTTGCCGACGAAGTCGCCGCCGCGGGCTACATCGCCGTCGCGCCCGATTTGCTCTCCGGCATGGGGCCAAACGGCGGGCGCACCAAGGATTTTCCGCAGGGCGGCGCTACCGAGGCCGTCAGCCATTTGAATCCCGACCAGATCACGGCAGACTTGAACGCCGTCGCCGATTACGCGCTGAAAATTCCCTCCGCGAACGGCAAACTTTTCGTCGCCGGATTTTGCTGGGGCGGCGGGCAGAGTTTTCGATTCGCCACCAATCGCAAAGACTTGAGCGCCGCGTTTGTGTTTTACGGCGTGCCGCCAACGAAAGATGCGATGGCGCGCATTACCGCTCCGGTGTACGGATTTTACGCCGGCAATGATATGCGCAT
>DAIRCW010000272.1:0-3603 GCA_036796475.1 Candidatus Acidiferrales bacterium
GATGCGTTGACACCCTCGGTGCGCCCACCAAAAAACTCTCCGGCGTGAGCACCAGCGGCAGCGTGACCGTGAACGCCCCGACCTGTGGAATCAATGACAACGGGAATTTCGTCGCGAACGGCGGAGCAAACCTGAACATCACTGCCGGCTCAATCGGCGTTTCCGGCAGCGTCACTCAAAATGGCACGGGTACGATCACGCCGACTCCGGTAGCCAACGTCCCGGCAATTGGAGATCCCATACAGGTGACGCCTCCGTGCTCCGGCGCTTCGTGCCCGGCCAGTCCATCGGTCCAGATCAACAACGGCGGCTGTGTTGGTGGCTGTCCCACTGGAGTAACGTGCAGTGCCGGTCAGTGTACGATCCAACCGGGAGACTATAGCGACATCTGCATAAGCGGCAGTATCGTTGACTTTCCCGCTGGCCTCTACGTTCTTACCGGAAGCTCGACCTGCAACACCGGAACCGATTTCCAAGTAAACGGCAACTCGACCATCTGCAACAGCAATAACGCTGATTGCTCTGGCATGCCCGGGAGCACGAATGGCGGGGTCACCTTCTATATGACAGGCAGTGGCTCAGTCAATGTTGACGGAACGACGACAGCGCAGTTGACCGCGCCGAATTCGGGAACCTATGAAGGACTCCTCTTTTACCAAGACCCCGCTGACACGGCGGCCGCTAGCCTGAGCGGCACCAACAACACGTTTTTTCAGGGTGCGCTCTATTTTCCGAAAGCACCGCTCAGCTTCGGAGGCAACAACACCACGACCGGGACCTTCAACGGCAGTGCGGCTTTCACGTTAATCATAGCGGACTACTTGACCTTCGCCGGCAATCCGACCATTGAACTAAATTCCGATTTGTCGGGACTTTCCGGAAACGGCGGGCCGCTCGCCGGAGCAATCACAACAGCGAGGCTGGTGGAGTAGAGAAAATGCCCAGCTGGATGCGAATAGAAAATATGTTTCATCGCGCGCAGAACCCCCGCCAATGCGGCCAAACATTGCTCGAAGTCGCGCTGCTCACTCCGTTGCTGCTGCTGTTGCTGCTCGGCGTGATTGAAATGGGACGCTATGCCTACATTGGAATACTCGTGGGGAACGCCGCGCACGCCGGCGCCATGTACGGTTCCGAGAATGTGGCCAATTCGGCGGATACCGCCGGCATTCAAGCGGCCGCCGACAATGATTTCCAAAATAACGGCCAGAGCATCAGCAACCTCACCGTGAACGCGACCACTTCTTGCGGCTGCGACAATGGGGGAACGATTTCCGGTCTGACCAACGCGTGCAGCACATCGGCGAATCCGGCTCTTCCCAATACAATTTCGGCGTGTACTACGGGCGGGGGCCATTGGGTCATCATGTGCAACGTCGAGGCAAAGGGAACATTCACTTCCTTGTTCAGCTATCCGGGAATCCCGGCATCAATCAATCTCGACCGCACCGCGATTATGCGGGTAGCGCAATGAAAAAAAAGAATCCCATGCGATTTACAACGAACCGGGCGGCTGTCAGCAAGGTCTGCTCGTTGCCCGCGCGAGGGAATGAGCGCGGGAGCACCCTCGTGGAATTCGCGCTGGTTTTCATTTTGTTCATGACCGTGCTTCTGGGAATCGCCGGATTTGGCCACGCGCTGTATACCTATCATTTCGTTTCGAATGTGGCGCGCGAAGCGACGCGCTGGGCCGCGGTAAACGGTTCAACGTGCGCAACGGATTCCAGCTGCACCGCGCCGGCAACCTCGAGCGACATTGACGCCTACGTTAAGAGTTTGGCGCCTCCGGGAATCACCCCGGCGAACATCACCACGACGGTTACCTACCCCGCCGTTGCGGGCGGGCCAACGATTTGCGCTACAACCAGTAACGCTCCCGGCTGCACCGTGGAAGTGCAGGTCAGCTATCCCTTCAGCTTCATTTTCCCGCTGCTGCCGACCAATCCGCTGACGATGTCGAGCAGTTCGGAAATGGTGATCGCGCACTGATAAGTGCTCGGTCAGTCGCGATCTTGACTTCGACCTCAAAATGTGATACACTAAAACACAGTAAATTCGAGGTATTTGGGGATGCTGCCGCCGACTGGCGGCTTTTGGTTTTTATGGGTCAAGAAATTCCTAATCGACAGACCTATGAAAAATTAGAACTCGATCTAAGTCCCATGACAACAATAACTTAATTTTTTCTAATCGACAGAAAAACGCACTTCATCCAAGGTTATTTTGTTAACTTGAACGACCCCGAGAAGTCCAGAAACGCGGGTGTCAACAAAGGGTCACGGTTTCTTTGGCGAAGAGGCAGGAACCGGAGTCACATCGGATTCGGACACGAAGTAACCTATTGTTTCGTAAAGGCTTAGGCTGCATTCGCGTGCAACCTGAATATGGCGAGGCAAGTGCAATTGTGACTGGCGGCAGAATATGCCCTGATTTCGGAGAAGGAACTGACCGCCAGCAAGCACGGGAGCTTACCGTCGAAATGAGCGAATCGGGATACGCCATTCAGCCAAACCAGGCGAGCGCAGTAGCTGGCGAGGTTGCTCTGCCGCGAAGTGGCGCGGAAACCCAGCCCTTCGCTTCGCGGCTGCTGTGGCTGGTGTCGTTCCCGGCGATGCTGGGCGCGTTCCTTGTACTGCGTGTGTTCTATTCGATGCGCGCGTTTTTTGTGGACCCCGATTTGTGGTGGCACATCAAGGATGGCGAAGCAATCCTCGCCACGCACCGCTGGGCCACGACCGATCCGTATTCGTTTACGGTTCACGGCCAGCCGTGGATGAGTTGCGAGTGGCTCGGCAATATTCTTTTGGCCGCGGTTTCGCGCGCCGCAGGCGTGCTTGGGCTCGATATTCTTCTAATCATTCTGGGCAGCGCGGTGATGATCGCGCTCTATTATCTCGGCACGCTGCGATCTGGAAATTCCAAAGCGGGATTCCTGGCGGCAGGGCTGCTTTCTTCTCTTGCGTTCGCCTCGTTCACCTTGCGGCCGCAGATGCTCGGCTATCTTTTCCTTGTGCTGACGATGATCGCGCTGGAATTTTTTCGCCAAGGCAAGCATCGCGCGATTTGGTTTCTTCCGCCTCTGATGCTCATTTGGATCAACACACACGGCTCGTGGATCATCGGACTGGGCGCGATTTTCGCGTATTGGATCTGCGGCCTGAAATCTTTCGAGGTTGGCGGAATCGTGGCGAAAGCCTGGACGGCATCCGAGCGGCGGCAGATTTCGTCCATTTTTATGCTCTGCCTCGCCGTGCTGCCAATCACACCGTATGGCACGCGGCTGGTCGCCTACCCGTTCACAGTCGCGTCGTCACTGCCCGTCAGTATCTCGAACGTGATGGAGTGGTGGCCGATGCCCTTCAACACCTGGGCAGGCAAGCTGTTTCTGCTCGTGCTTATCGGCTTTGTGATTTCCCAAGTCGCTCTCCGGCTTACGTGGCGACTGGAGGAATTTGCGCTGCTGCTTTTCGGACTGGCCACGGCTACGCTTCACATGCGTTTCGTTTTGATTTTTGTGCCGTTTTGCATTCCCATGGTGGCGACGATTTTCGCGCGCTGGCTGCCTGCCTATGACCGGCGCAAAGAACACTACGCACTCAATGC
>DAIRCW010000273.1:0-3591 GCA_036796475.1 Candidatus Acidiferrales bacterium
GATACACGGGCGCAACTTCATGAATCAGTTTCGGCCATTGAATGTTCTGGCCGTACACGCGGTTGTCCGGCTGCTTGATTGTCAGATTCCCCAGGTAACGAAATCCGCCGTCCACATAAGCAAATGGAAACAGCGAGCGAAATGTGGTGCCCTTTACAAAGCGCACTTCATACAGAGGCGTGGATTTCTCCGCCCTCGCCGCCAGCACCGGATACTCGAACTCATTCGCCTCCGATGAACAAGTGTCGCGGAACCGCCGCACCTCGACCACATCATATTTCAGGCCGCTATCCATTTGCAGCAATGCAGTAAAATATTGAGAGAGATAACCCTCCACTCGCTCATAGCTCTGCGAGAATTGCAGGCCCTGCTTGTCGCCAAACTGCGACTGAAACCACGAATCCGGATTCGGCAGCACCAGCGCATGGAAGTAAGGATCCAGGCCTGAACTGTTTCCGTGCTGCACCAACTGCAGCATCTCTTTCATCATTTTTGTTAAGCCGCCGGGAGAATCGGAGTACGAAGCGATCGGTGCATACGCCGCGGCGCTGCCCGGCTGTGCCACAGCTCCGGATGGCAGGTGAAACGCAACCGTAATCGTGGTGTCCACGGCTACCGGCGTGCCATTCAGCATCATCGGATCGAAGTGCCACTGCCGCACTGCTGCCACCGCCGCTTGCGCCAGCGTCGGGTCACCACTCGTCGGTTCTGCTGACTGCACGCTGCCATCGGGCGCGATCGTGGTATGAACAACCACGGATCCTTCCAGCTTCTGCGCCAGCGCCTGCTGCGGATAGACAGGCAGCACGCGGCGCGTTATGCGCGCCTCGGCATCGCTTTCATTCATGCGCACGCGGTTGGGCATTTCTGAGGGTTGCGCTGCCGAAGCGGATGCGCTGGAGACTTTCAGCGACACTGTGCGTAAATCCGCCAACGGGCCCAAATAGCGGAACGCTCCATCCACATACACAAAATAGGCCCAGCGCATTGTCGCGCCGCTCTCGGCTTGAAAGTTCACCGCGTAGAACGGCTGCTCTTGCTTGACGAGGCCCAGAAAATAATTGTCCTTGCCTGTAGCTCCGGCATCTCCCGGTCGCGTAAAGCTCAACGCAGCTACTTCATTCATCTGCATAGCTACACTGCGGGCGATATCTCCCGTAATCTGCGAATCTCGTGCACCGGACCATGCGTCGTAAAAAATAGCCAGGCTTTGGCCGCCCTCCGGACCGAACGTGGTCGTGAACCAGTCGGTCGCGTTGGGAAGTTCCAAAGATTGCAGAAACGGCGCGAGCGCCTGTGCGCCTCCGCTCTTTTCCGCCGCAATCATGGCCCATACAAGCTTCTGAAGACCGTCGGTTGAATTCGAAAAGGAGGGTGCAGGCGCGGCTTGAGCTTGGACGGGAGTTGGCGTGCCAAAAAATACGAAAAAGACAAACGACAGTATTGCAAAAACCATTCTGGGCTTCATGGTTCTGCCTCCGCGAGAGGGTTAGACCCCGATTACTTTATGTCTGCGGTAATAAAACGCAAGAGAAGTTTTCCTGAGGACTTGCTCAAAGGTTATTCGGCCCCGATTGACGACTGAATGGCCGACGCAATTAAGTCACAGAAGCGCTCCACGTCAGCCTGCTTTTCCGCCTCCACCATCACGCGCGCCAGCGGCTCAGTACCCGAATAGCGCAGCACGACCCGCCCCGAATCGCCGAGTTTCTTTTGCGCTTCCTGGAGCGCGTGTTCCACGACTGGCAGCGATTCAAGCGGCGGCTTCGACCGCACGCGCACATTCACGATTTTCTGAGGGAAAACTTTCAACCCATGAAGCAGCCCATCCAGATCGCCTTCGATCGCCACCAGCGAAGCCATTTTCACCGCCGTCAGCATGCCATCGCCGGTAGTTGAGTCGTCGAGAAAAATGATGTGCCCCGATTGCTCTCCGCCGAGGTTCGCGTCAATCTCCAGCATTTTTTCAAGAACGTACCGGTCGCCCACCGGCACCCGCTCCAGCTTCAGCCCATCGCGCTCGAGCGCACGCTCCAAACCCAGATTCGTCATGGACGTACCCACAATCGTGCCGCCCTTCAGCATGTGTTTCTTTTTCATATAGCGCCCGGCCGTGTACAGCACTCCGTCGCCATCCACGTAGGCACCGCTGCCGGTTGAGAAAACTGCGCGGTCTGCGTCCCCATCGAACGCCACGCCCAAATCCGCGCCGGAGTTCGCCGTCTTTTCGCGCATCGCCTGCGGATGCAGCGAGCCGCAATTCGCGTTGATGTTGCGCCCGTCGGGGTCGTCGAAAATCGTGATAACCTCGGCGCCCAGCGTGCGGAAAAGTTCCGGCGCGAGGGTGCTGGCCGCGCCATTCGCGCAATCAAGAACGATCTTCATTCCAGAGAATTTCGCGCCGGAAAACGCCTTGTGCCGCAGCGCCGAAAGATAATCGTTGTGCAGTCCCGTGGTCGGCGGCAGGCCGTCGCCGTTCCACGCCGGCACCACGGATTTTTCTGCCTGCGCCGCCAGAATGCGCGCCTCAATCTGCGCCTCCGCTTTGTCTGGGAATTTCATCCCGCGCGGCGAAATTAATTTCACTCCATTATCCTGAAACGGATTGTGCGACGCGGAAATCACCACGCCGCCGGCAAAATCCTCGGCGTGAACGAGCCACGCCACGCCTGGAGTAGTGACCACGCCCGCCGAAACCGGCTCAATACCCGCGACGCGCAATCCTTGAGCGATGCGTCCGGCCATCTCCGGACCGGATTCGCGCGTGTCCATGCCAATCAGCACGCGCAGCGATTTCGAGGGATCGCGATGATCAATCAAATATTCGCCGAGCGCCACGCCCGCGCGAAATAGCGTCGCATCATCGAGCGGATATTTGCCGGGTACGCCGCGAATTCCGTCTGTTCCGAATAGTTCTTTGGGCATTTTTGAAACTGCTTGTCTGCCTGAAGGCTGACGATTTCAGTTTAGCATGCGCGTGGCGCGCGAAATAAGGCAGATTCGACCGCGCGCTTTAACAATCATGCCTTAGTGCGCGGGAGTTTTCGGCAGCGTGCGGATATATTGCACTAGGTTCCACAACTGCGCATCCGTATCCATGCTTTTGAATCCCGGCATCCCGCTCAGCCTTACGCCGTGCTGGATAATCCAGAAAAGCTCCGGGTCCGTCCATTTTTGAATTTCCGGCGAACCGAGATCCGGAACGCGCGGATACATGGACTGCCCAATTCGCGAGGGCGCCCGGCCATTACCGTGGCACGCGGCGCATTCGATACTGAAAAGCACCTGCCCCGATTTCGCGGCGGCGTCCGAATACGCCGGAGGAGTCAAATGCATTTTCGCCGCGGCACGAGCAACCACGTGCTGCTTCGCGGATGTCGCCAGCGCCGTTTCCAGATGCCCAGGTTCATCCAGCGCGCTGATGCTCGCGCGCGATGCGACAAATGCTGCGATCACAATCAGCACCACCGCAATCACGCCCGCCCAGATCCACAATTTTCTTTTTCCCAATGAACTTGCTCCGCAACGATCGCTCTGTGGTTTGTGTATCCATACTGAGTACGCAAATTTAATGATGATGGATGGAACAAT
>DAIRCW010000274.1:0-3566 GCA_036796475.1 Candidatus Acidiferrales bacterium
ACCAGCGGCTCTTCGAGTTTTTCGCCGCCCCCGATAGTCACCACGGCCAGCTCCGGCGAAAATCCTTCGACGTGATGCTGTTCTTTATCAATGAAGCTGCGCGGTATCAGCAGCGGAAACGCCGCGTTCATGTGGCCGGTGGCTTTGAAGCGGCGGTCGAGCGCCGCCGTGATGTTTTCCCAAAGCGCCCAGCCATACGGACGCACAATCATGCAGCCGCGCACGGGCGCGTAGTCGGCCATCTCCGCGCGCAGCACAAGCTGGTTGTACCATTCGGCGAAGTCCTCAGCGCGTGTTGGAAGTTTCCGGTCGGCCATTCCTCTGACCTCTACCGCGAATTACGACTGAACCGATGCGCGGCACATCCCCGCTGAACGCGAAATCCGAAAGCAAACGAGCGTAGCGGAGGGACAAAAGGTTGTCAACGCACGAGCAGGATTGGGTTCTGCTCGAATTCATCAACTCACGGTTGCAACAGCACCGCAGCCCCGCGATGTTCGAGACTTACTGAGTGATCTTGTAGACGTTCCCGTGATTGTCGGTGGCCACTCCCTTGCCCGGAACGACTGCGTCGCGATCCTGAACTTGCGGCCAGTACATTTCAACGTGCAGCGTTGTTCCACGATTCCCGGTGAGTTCCGCCTGCAAGTACTGCCGCGATCCGAGAACTTCCGCTACATAGAATCCCTGGCCATAAATCGTATCCCAGTCAGAAGCTATGGGATTGTCCGAGGGCGTCGAAAGCAGCCGCCATCGGCCTTTGCAAATCTCGCCATCGCCGAGGGTGGCTGAAATGTCGCCCGATTTTGACGCCGCAATGTACACCGGCGTGAACGTCGCGTGCGCGGTGAATCGAACGTGGGCTTCACGGACTGGCTTCTCTGTGGTCAGCGGGCCCCGAACGGGGTAAAGACTCAAGTTCGGGTGCACTCTGACATAACAGCCTGAGATCATAGAAACGCTGAATAAAGCGGCGGCAATTACGAGGCGTTCAATGGCGCGAGTTCGAGTCATGGCTGGCTACCTCCCATTACCAATGGCCGAGCACATTCACGTAATTAGACGCATTCCCATTCTACGCGTTACACGAAGCTGGTCGCACCATCAGGCAAGAGCGCGCCCGAAACCAATCGAAGCAGCCCTAAAGCGCGGTGCATGCATTTTTAGCACAGTGGATTACGCTGGATAGTCACAAAATGTAGCTACGGACATCGAAAGAACGGCGAAGAATCACAAGGCTTGACGAGGATTCAGCACAATGAGCAACCGGATGCGCTTTAGATACTTGACGCGAGCGCTCGCATGGGTTCTCGGCATTGGATTCATGGCTACGATCCCGCACGCGCGTGCGCAAACGCGCTCATCGTACGAAAGCAATAGCTTGCTGCAACCAGCCGCGAGCGCCGAAGGCTCGAGGTACGTGCGTCCGAATTTTCGCGAGCGTTTGCACTCCAACCTGCGCACCACATTCGGCACAGTGCAAATGGGCAAAGTCGTATTCGGCGCCGCCATCAGCCATGCGGATAACGTTCCGCCGGATTGGGGGCAAGGCTGGGGGCCATACGGCCAACGTGTCGCCTCGCATTTCGGTTCCGCTCTTGTTACAAGCGGCGCAAATCTCCTGTTCGGCGAAGCTCTGCGCGAGGACACGAAATACTATCCGTGCACCTGCAAAGGCATTTGGCCTCGACTCAAGCATGCTGTCGCTTCCAGCGCCACCGCGCGCGCCGGAAAGGACGGCCACCGGGTCTTTTCCATACCAGCCGTCGCCTCGCCGTATGCCGGCGCCTTCGCGCAGCTTGCGTGGCTTCCGCCACGCTTCGGTCCCAAAGACGCGTTCCGCACCGGCAATTATGATCTGCTCACTTCCGCTGGCTCGAAAGTCGCGCTGGAATTCCTCACGCCCCTGCTCCGCAAGCTTCATTGGCGCTGATGTTCCGCCACCAGCATCAAAACTAGACCATGCCTTATGCGGCCACGCAGAAGAGAAGCCCCTCGGCGGCAACTTTGCCGTGCAGAGTATTTTTCGCCGCGCTTGCTTGTTCAGCATTGCTCTGCTCATCCGCGAACTGCTCTCGCACGCTCGGAAAGAACGTCCCTAAAATCAAGCGCTCGCAACAATTGAACGCGCCAGTCGCCCGCTCGCACAACCCAATATTCCTCGCTGCGAATGGCGCTCCTGCGAAAGCTTTGACGAGTGAAAATCTCGAGTCGTGGCGGCGCGCCTTGCGTCGCGTTCATTTCGAACATGATCTTTCGAGTGATTTTCAGCAATCGCAACCGAAAACTACCCAAAAGAAAACCAAGCGCGCGCAATACAAACAGGCGCCGCCTGGCTCGCCCGGACACATTTTCTGGGTCGTTCCCGCCTACAAGGTCGAATACGGTGAGAATTTCAAACCGCTGAGCCCCAAAGAAAAATTTCAGGAATGGGCACAGGCAGAATATGACCCGCTGGGCCTGGGCGTTGGTGCATTCGAGGGCGCAACAATCGAACACTCGAGCACCGATGGATTCTGCGGTTACGGTCACGGATGGGGAGGATTCGGCGAATGCTTCGGCTCGCTGGAACTGGACGCAACCGATTCAAGCTTTATCGGCGATTTTCTGCTGCCGGTTTGGTGGCATCAGGATCCGCGCTACTTTCGTTTGGGACAGCACTCCTTCGGCGTGCGCCTGTGGTACGCAATTTCACGAGTATTTGTGACCTACAACGATTCCGGGCATACCGTCTTCGATTCGTCGGCGCTCACAGGCACGGCTGTGGCGGCCGGGCTTTCCAATTTCTATTACCCGCCGCAAGACGTGGGCTTCAGCCACACCATGAGCCGGATTGCCATCGATCTGGGAAACACGGCTCTATACAATTTTGCGGCGGAGTTCTGGCCGGACATTCACACAGGCGTGGACAATGTGGCACACAAAATCGCGCATGCGTTTTAATCGAGAGTGAGCCAAGCACAATTCGTGCTTAGCTTCGAGGAACTACTTGCCGATGAGTTGGTCAGCGAGGTCGGCGGCAATGGGAATGCGGAAACGTTCATGCTGATAAGCTTTGACCATCCCCACTATCCAAATGACGATCCCCGCTAGGTTCACCAGGCTGCGAATGCCGGCCCAAAACCCGAATCCGGTCCACGACCAGTCAAAGCCGTTGCCCCACATGCTGCCGAGGAACGCCATTCCGAGCACGATGCTGATGATGTTCAGTATGCCGAACGCCACCAGCGACTGCGCCGCGTGGAAACGCACGAACGGCCGTTTGTCAATCAGCAGAAAAATCAATCCGGTAATCCAGCCGAGGATGTAGCAGAGCAGCCCGGCAACATTTTCAGAAAGTCCCGTTTGCGAATTGCTCATCGGCGCTCCTACGGGCGCTGCGCTCGAGGTGACTCCCTGCGACGCGCCGCAGTTGTGGCAAAAGGCCGCGCCCGCATCCACCACCATTCCGCATTTTGAGCAGTGCGGCATCGCGCTCCCGCAGAGAAGTTGCGCGCAGAGTATCAGAGCGCAGAACGAGCGGCAAGAAGTTCATTTCGCTTTCGCGTTCACGCGGGAAGCGCCTC
>DAIRCW010000275.1:0-3503 GCA_036796475.1 Candidatus Acidiferrales bacterium
CGGCACGCTGCCGCCGGTAATGTTCGCCGCATCCATCAGCGACGCAGCGACTTGAGAGAAACTGCGGCTCTCGCGCTGCCAGTCGAGAATGTCCGGGCCATCGGCGGCCCATCCAATCAGGCCTTTCATCTTTTCAGGCGCTTGAAACAGCGCCACCAGCCGCGCGGGTTCGCGGAACGGAAGAGACCGAATCAGTGCGGCGTCTACTACAGAGAAAATTCCGGTGGTCGCCCCGATGCCGAGCGCGAGAGTGAGAATAGCGACAGCCGTGAAGCCTGGCGACTTGCGCAGCATGCGCGCCGCGAAGCGGATGTCCTGCATAAGCTGTTCGAGCCAGACAAACGTCCACACCGAGCGAGTGTCCTCTTTAATCTGCGCTGGATTTCCGAATTTCAGAAAAGCGCGGCGGCGCGCTTCTTCAGGAGCGAGGCCGCGCGCGATGTTGTCTTCGGTTTCGCGCGCGATGTGCTCGCGAATGTCGCTCTCGAGTTCGCTGAGCATGCGCCGGCGCCGGAACATGACTCACCTCCGCGAAAACGGACGAGCAAAACGGTCAATCCCGGCCACCAAGCGCAGAGCGGGGTCATGGATCATGAATCGCTCTCCTGCTGGGCGGGACGCAGGATGCGCGCAATGGCGTGCGCCAGTTGGTCCCATTTGCTCGTTTCCAGAGCGAGTTGTTTACGGCCCTTGGGAGTGAGCCGGTAGAACTTCGCGCGGCGATTGTTTTCCGACGCGCCCACTTCCGCGGAAATCCACCCGCGCCTGATTAGGCGGTGAAGAGCGGGATAGAGCGAGCCCTGCTCCACCTGAAGCACTTCGTCGGAATTGAACTCGATAGCTTTGGCAATGGCGTAGCCGTGCGCCGGGCCGCGAACCAGCGTGCGGAGAATGAGCAGGTCGAGAGTGCCTTGCAGCAATTCAATGCGCCGCTTTTCTTCTCTGGTAGACATTCTAGGGGGAACATAACACCTTCCAGTAGAATGTCAAGGGGAAAAGAGGAGGCCAAACAGAACGCGCTCGCGTGGCGGAATTGGATGAGCGCCGTCGGGAATGGAACATTTGCGCGGCGCCGGTGTCTCAAGACTGGCAGGAGCCGCGCGTTTACCGAAAAGCTACGGCGGTCTTCGACGCGGCCCGAAAATGCATCAGAGAATAGTGTAATCGCAGCGAGAATTTGGCCGGCAATACGGTCGGTGGCCGGCCACGCGGTTGATTTTGCCCGCAGCACAATGTACTTGCACGGGACCACGGTGGGTTTTTTCGGCAGCACACTAGTTCAACGGAGGCGATTATGCGTTTGCGTCTGACCCTGTGCGTTCTTGTGCTCGCAAGTGGATGGGCTGTGGGTGCGCAGACGAAGCCGGCCCCGAAGCGAGACGCACCAACCTCCACTCGTTACCAATCGGCGCTGACGCAAACGGCTGGCGCGAGCGCGCAGGACGCGTCCGCCACGCCCGAGCAACTGCCGGTGCGCAGCGTCGTCCTTTACAAAAGCGGCGTGGGCTTTTTTCAACACGTGGGGCAAGTACGCGGCAATGAGAATGTGCCCGTGGACTTCACCAGCGGGCAGTTGAATGACGTCCTTGGCTCGCTGACCGTGCTCGACCTGAACGGCGGCCGCATCACAGGAATCGACTACAACTCAGAAGCGCCCTTCAGCGAGCGCCTCAGTACGCTCGGCTTGCCGCTCGAAGAGAACACAGACCTGGCGAAATTCCTCGAAGCGCTGCGCGGCACGCGCCTCGAAATTCGCAACGGAAGCAGCTCCATCACCGGCCGCTTGCTCAGCGTTGAACAAAAAACCCAAACTATCGACCGCGCTTCGCAACAAGTGGAACTCGCAACGGTGGTGACCGACGCCGGCGAACTGCGCACCGTGGAAGTAACTCCCGCGGCGCAAGTGCTCCTCGAAGACCCTGACGCCAAAAAGGACGTGAGCCGCTATCTCTCCCTGCTGGCCTCGCTCCATCAGCAGCAATTGCGGCGCATGACCATTTCCACCGCGGGCACGGGCGAACGGCAGCTCTACGTGAGCTACATAAGCGAAACCCCGATTTGGAAGACGAGCTATCGTATCGTGTTGCCCACCAAAACAGGCGAGGAGCCCCTGCTGCAAGGCTGGGCCATTGTGGACAACACCACCGGCGAGGATTGGAACGACGTCGAGCTTTCCCTCGTCGCCGGCGCGCCGCAGTCCTTCATTCAACAGCTCTCGCAGCCCTACTACGCGCGCAGGCCCGAGGTTCCCCTTCCGCAAGCGGTCGAGCTCACGCCGCAGACGCACGAGAGCGCCATGAACGAAGGCTCCGCGAGCTTGTCGGGAACCGTCGTCGATCCGACTGGCGCGGTCGTACCCGGAGCGGCGGTCCAGATTTTTGATGCCACTGGAAAAGCCGTGGACGCCGACACGGCGGACGATCAGGGTAAGTACGAATTTGACGGGTTGGCGCCGGGAAATTATCGCGTGCAAATCACTAAGCCTGGCTTTGCGACACTCGTACAGAACGTGATGGTTGGCGGAGGCGAGCAGACGCTGAATGGAACGTTGCAGGTTGGGAACGCAATGCAAACTGTGACGGTCAACGCGACCGCCGAGACTATGCTGGACAAGGCGGCAACGCGAAACGACGCTTATGGAGTCGGGGGAGCAGCTGCCCTCACGGCGGCCGCTCCTCCGGCGCTGCCTCAATTCGCCATGTCTGACATCATGCAGCGGGGCGCCGCTGCGGCCAAGGGCGCCAGCCTCGGAGATTTATTCCAGTACAAATTGAAAGACCGCGTCACCATTCACAAAAACGAATCCGCGCTCGTCCCCATCGTGCAAACGCACGTAACGGCAGAAAAAGTTTCGCTGTGGAATAGTTCGCTGGGCTCCGAGCGCCCGTTGCGCGCGCTGTGGCTCACAAATTCCAGCGGCCTCACGCTCGATGGCGGAAGCTTCACCGTGCTCGAGGAAAACGCGTTCGCCGGCGAAGGCCTTACCGATCCCATCAAGCCCGATGAAAAGCGCCTGATTTCCTACGCCGCCGATCTCGGAGCGCGCGTCACCGAGGAAAGCGAGAACCAGCCGCAAAAAGTTACGCGTGTGCGCATTTCGCGCGGCCTCATGTACCAAACGCGCGAGCTGCGCCAGAGCACCACCTACACCGTCCGCGATGACGATACCACTCCGCGCGTCGTCCTCATCGAGCATCCTCTGCGCGCGGGCTGGAAATTGGCGCCCGACGCTCCCAAAGCGGCCGAGACCACCTCGGACCTCTACCGCTTCCGCGTCGAGTTGAAGCCCAAGCAAACGCAAAAATTGAAAATCACCGAAGCCGAGCCGCTGGTCACCACCTATGCGCTTTCCAATCTAACCGACGATCAGATCGAGCTGTTCATCCGCCAGCGAGAGATCGATCCGGCCGTTGAGGCGGCGCTGCGAAAAATCATCGCGCAGAAAAATGTCGTCGCGGACGTTGCCGCGCAGATTGCCGCGGTAAGCAGCCGCCGTCAGAAAA
>DAIRCW010000276.1:0-3503 GCA_036796475.1 Candidatus Acidiferrales bacterium
GGGCTTTGCGGGGCCCGCTGCTGGCCCCCCCCCAGCCCCCGCCCGCACCGCGACCTGATCTTTTATCCTGATTTCTCCGCATCGCTATGTTCGCGCTTTACTTTCCGGGGCGGAATCGGTAGAGTGCAGGGCACCGATTCAGGAAAGGGCGGGAAGCCCGATGAAGACCATCCAAATAGTCCTCTGACCGCGAGCGCGACGCGCTTGGCAATGTGGCGCGGTGGCGCTCGATTCTGCAGTTCCGTTTGGTAGTACATCCGATTCAAAATTATTGTTGACGGGCCAGTTTGATTTTTGGCTGTGTGCGCAAAGATCAGGAAAATTCAAGCTGAGCGGCCGAAGTATTTTTAGAGCTTGCGCCGGGGCGGCACAAGAGAGAGGCGAGGAACGAGGCGACTGGTCGATGGAGAGCAGTAAGTGGCAAAGCGGCGTCGGGCCGAACGGAAAATGCGCTGAGTCTGCCTGGAACGAGGCGACGGCGGGCGCGAAGGGCGCGCCCCTAAGGCGTTGGGCTGTTGAGGCAAAGCGGCGTCAAGTTCCGGTCGCGTAGAGCGCGACCGGAATCCACGAAGCGGACCGCCGCACTCCAAAAAAACGTAAGACTGCTTCTAAAAAATAGTGAGAGGCGAGGAACGAGGCGACTGGTCGATGGGGACGGTGGGTGGCAAAGCGGCAACGCTGCGGCTGGCGACAATGGCAGTCGAAAACGCGACGCGTGGCGTCGCGCGGGCAGGGCCCTTCCTGCGTCAGGGTAAACAAGCGCTGCCCCTACGAAAGATAACGGCTTGATGGAAAGGGTGGGTGGCAAAGCGGCGTCGAGTTCCGGTCGCGGAAGAACGCGCCCGGAATCCGCAGGGCGGACCACCCTTCGACTACGGTGAGGACAAGCCGCACTCCAAAAAGGCTGCTGCGAAAGGCCGCAGAGTATCGCAAACGCAGCGACACTCTGCGCTGCACAGGAAGAGCGGCGGCGAGTTCGCGGGCGGGGCAAGCCCCGCCCCTACGAGAACGTCACGGGGAGGCAAAGCGGCATTCCGCAGAAGTGTCCGGAATGCCTTCGGCTGCGCTCACGGCAAGCCGCACTCAAAAAGGCGAAATGCGACGCGACTCGGTGAGTCGCGCGGGCGCAGCAAGCAGCGCCCCTACGAATGCGCGGAGGCGGGACAAGCCGCACTCCAAAGAGGCAGAAATATGAGCGAGTTTGCATTGGAAGTTGAAAATTTGGTGAAGGTGTACGAGCGGCGAGGACGAAAGGCGCGGGCGGCGGGGGCGGAAGTGCGCGCGGTGGACGGGATTTCGTTTTCGGTGCCGCGCGGGGAAATTTTCGGATTGCTGGGGCCGAATGGCGCGGGGAAAACGACGCTGCTGAAAGTGGTGACGACGCTGCTGCGTCCGACGAGCGGCGGGGCGCGGATCGAGGGATTCGACGTGCTGGCGAGTCCGCTGGAAGTGCGCAAGAGCATTTCGATGGTCTTGCAGGAGACGGCGGCGGAACTGCTGCTGAACGTGCGCGACAATTTGCTGACATTCGCGCGGTTTCATGGGCTCGATTCGAGGACGGCGAGGCGGCGCGCGGATGAGGTGATGGAGAAATTTCAGATTCGCGAGCACGCGGAGCGGAAAGTGCAGGACTTGAGCGGAGGTTCGCGGCGGCGGGTGCAAGTGGCGAAAGTGTTCATGGTGGAGACGCCGGTGATTTTTCTGGACGAATTTTCGACGGGCATGGATCCGATTCTGAAGCGCGCGGTGATGGGCTATTTGCGCGAGGAGGCGGCGAAGGGGCGAACGATTGTGCTCACGACGCAGATCTTGAGCGAGGCGGAAGAGTTGTGCGACGACATTTTGATTATGAATCGCGGGAAGCAGGTGGCGCGCGGGGATTTGAATGCGCTGAAGCTGCTTTCGGCTGGCGTGTACGAAATTTTGCTGACGTTCGCGGAACTGCCGGCGGCGATTGCGGAGGATATTGCGGCGCTCGCGCCGCTGCGTTCGCACGTGGACGGGAACACGATCGAGGTGTCGCTGAAAGTGGAGGAAGCGAAGGTGCTGGATATTGTGCATGAATTATCGAAGAAGGGGAGGGTGCTGCGCGTGGAGGTGAGTGGAGCGAGCCTGGAGGATATTTTTGTGGAGCTGACGCAGCGGGGATGAAGCGACGGGCCGCGGTGCGCAAGTCGAATTGGTTTGCGCGCAAGGCGGCGCAAATAGGAGTAAAGGCAAGGGCGTTTTTTAACCATTGCGTGTGCAAGGCGGCGCAAATAGGAAGCAAGTGCAACAAACGTTTTTTAACAATTGAGGCGTGCCAGGCAGCGCAATAGGAAACCAAGGCAACGGTCACAAAAATCCGACGGGGGAAGTGTGACGAGGGAGGTGGCGCAATGAGTTCGCTGGCGGCGATTTTTTATCGCGAGAGCAAGATTCGCGCGACGAACACGACGTTTTTGTTCTTCGACCTGTTCTATCCGCTGCTGTATTTGCTGGTTTTCGGCATCGGCGTGGACGCGGCGCTGGGCGTGCGCGCGCTCAGTCCCGGCTTGGACTACAACTCGTTTTTTCTCGCGGGCGTGCTGGGGATGGCGAGCCTGGGGATCGCGACGACGAGTTCGTGGTCGTTTTTCCTGGACCGCGACAACGGGATTTTTTTCGAGATGCTGACGTATCCGATGCGGCGGTCGGAGTATCTGCTCGGGAAAGTGCTGTTCAACATTTGCATTGGCATCGTGCAGGCGGTGATTACGATTGCGGCGGGCTGTTTGCTGCTGAAAATTCGGCTGCACTGGAATGCGCTGCCGGTGCTGGCCGCGGGCGTGATTGGCGGGACGGCGGGGTGGTTCTTTTTTTACGCGACGTTTGCGCTGAAGATCCGGCGGAATGATTTGTTCAACAGCGTGGTGAACGTGTCGTACTTTGTGCTGCTGTTTGCCAGCTCGATGTTTTATCCGCTGGCGCCGCTGCCGAAATGGTTTCGCGCGGCGGCGCTGGTGAATCCGATCACGTGGCAGGTGGACGTGCTGCGGTATGGGTCGATTGGATTGGGAGCGCCGCGGACGCTGGCGATTGAGGGAGTTGCGTTTGCGCTGTTTGCGCTGGGAAGTTTTGCGTGGGCGGTGAGGAGTTTGAGGGAGCAGGGGTAAAAGACGCAGTATGTTACTCTAGGTACATTTGTCGATTTCGAGAGAATCTTAAAACGTATCCACCGACAACCGAAAGGTTTACTTTGCAGCCATGCAGGAACAACGCAGTCTCCGCGAACCCCAACAACTGATACTATAGGGACACAAGCGAGGGGAAAATGCGTTCCATGAATCAAAATGTGTTTGAGCTCCCGATTTATGGGCTCACTGACGCCGCGCATTATCTTCGCGTTCCATATCAAACTCTGCGCTACTGGACGCGCGGTCGCGGGGCGATCGAACCCGTCATACGTCTAGCGGACACGGACAATCCAAGATTGTCGTTCATCAACCTGATGGAGTGCCATATGTTGAGCGCCATGAGGGAGC
>DAIRCW010000277.1:0-3497 GCA_036796475.1 Candidatus Acidiferrales bacterium
GCCTATCAGCACCTGGCGCGTTTTGCGAAACTGCATGCCAAGCAGGAACTCGGCGAGCGAGCGGCGCTGGCGCTTGGCTATTACGATTACAACGATGGGCGCTACACTTCGGCCCGCACGTGGCTCGATGGGGCGAAGCCGCAAGAATTGCTCGCGCAATACGTACTCTTCTGGAGCGCGCAGGTTGATCGCAATTTGAATAACAATGATGCGGCGCTGGCGGAGCTGCAGCAGTTGCGCCAGCAGTATCCGCAAAGCGTCCTGGCGCCGGTGGCCTTTCAGGCGCTCGCGGAGACGGCCATCGCCGCGAATCAGCCTCAAGTGGCGCTTGACGCGCTGGCCACGGCGAAAAGCATCGAAACGAATCCCACGCTGCTTTTTCTGCGCGCGCAAGCTCACGAACAGGGGAAGGACCTCATCTCCGCGGCGGGCGATTATCTGGAGGTGTATGACCGATTTCCTACCAGCACGCAGGCGGACGAAGCGGGGCAAAAGATTGCGTATTTGCAGAGTGTAATGGGCAATTCGTTTCCGCAGCCTTCGGCGTCGGACAAATTGCTGCGCGCGAATACTTTGTTCGAAGCGCACCAGTGGCAGCAAGCGGAAGACGCGTACACGAGCGCTTTGCCTTCGCTCGCCGGAGGAGACAAGGATGAAGCGCAATTGCGTTCCGATTATTGTCAGGCGCGGCTCGGAGGTGGCGCAGCGCAGCTCACATCTTTGTCATTCAGCGATCCGGAGATCGAGGCCGAGCGTCTTTACGACATGGTGCAAATTTACTGGCTGCTGAACGATGAAACGAATATGAATGCAACCGTAGCACAGATGCTGACGCGCGCGCCGCAGAGCACTTGGACGGAGCGGGCGCTTTTCGCGCTGGGCAACTATTACTGGGTGAACATGCAGCGCGATAAGGCCGCGGCGCAATATCAGCAGGTGGTGGAGAAGTTTCCGGTGAGCGAGGACGCCATCAATGCCGAGTGGCGCGTCGCTTGGACGGCGTATATGGACCGCACGGGAAACGCCCAGGGGCTATTCGAGAAATTCCTGCGGGCTAATCCGGACGCGGGGTACACGCCGGATGCGCTCTACTGGCTAGGGCGGCTGGCACAGAAAAAAAGAACTGCGGCGGATGCTGCGGTCGCACGCGCATATTTTCGAAAACTGGTGGAGCGCTTTCCCAATAATTATTTTGCGCACTACGCCGAACTGCGTTTGCGCGAGTTGCGCGCGGGCCGCGCCGCGAAGCTCGATATTCTGGACGCGATTTCGCCTGTGCCACACGCGCGAACTGTGCTGAAATCCACGCCTGAAGAAGCGCTGCCGTTTGTGCGGCGGAGTCTGGCGCTCGAGACGATTGGCTTCGATGATGACGCGGTGCTGGAATTGCGCGCGGCGTATGACGAGACGCATGCTGCGTCGCTGCAAATGACGCTGGCGCGCGTGGCGGTGAACGGCGAAAAATACGGCAGCGCGATGGTGGCGGTGCGAAGTATCTATCCATCGATTGAAGCGCGCGCCTATCCAACGGTTCCGCGCGAAGTGTGGCTGCTGGCCTTTCCGCTGCCCTATCGCGCACAGATTCTGGCGGACGCGCGGCGCACGCGAACGGATCCGATGGTCCTCGCAGGGTTGATGCATCAGGAATCAACGTTCGAGAAAGATGCGCACTCTTACGCGAACGCGTACGGATTGATGCAGCTCATTCCGGAGACGGCGGAGCGCTACGCGCGCAAGCTGCGCATCGGATTTTCGTCGGAAGAGCAATTGCTCGATCCGGTTTACAATTTGCGGCTTGGGACGGTCTATTTCGGCGAGCTGACGCGCAGTTTTCACACGCCGGAAGCGGCGCTGGCGGCGTACAATGCAGGCGAAGATCGCGTGACCGCGTGGCAGGCCGGGCAGAAGTACGCGGAGCTGCCGGAATTTGTGGAATCCATTCCGTTCACGCAGACTCGCGAATATGTCGAGATCGTGATGCGCAATGCTTACATTTACCGGCGGCTGTACGGGCTTCGGTGATACGAGCTTGCGGCGCGTGCTGACACAAGCAGGAGGCGGATGATGAATCCGGCGGCGGCAGGGTCTATGAACGTAGCGGCGAGCGCGGCAAGCTCGCGGTTATCGGAAAAAGCGGCACTGTTCACCGAGTCAGTGATTCGCGAAATGACGCGGCTGGCACTGGCGCATAATGCCGTGAATCTGTCGCAGGGTTTTCCCGACTTTGGCGCGCCGGAGGAGATCAAAGCCGCGGCGCGCGAGGCCATCAGCCGCGATATCAATCAATACGCGATTACGTGGGGCGCGAAGCCGCTGCGCAACGCCATTGCCGAGAAATTCGCGCGCCAAACAGGAATCGAAATCGATCCTGAGCGCGAAATTACCGTTTGCTGCGGCTCGACGGAAGCGATGATGTCCGCGATGATGGCCATCATTAATCCTGGCGATGAGGTGGTGGTGTTCGAGCCGTTCTACGAAAATTACGGCCCAGACGCGATTTTGAGCGGCGCTTCGCCGAAATTCGTTCGCCTGCGGCCGCCCAATGCGGACGACGCGGATTGGATGTTCGATGCGGATGAACTGGCGCACGCGTTCACCAGCAAAACCAAAGCGATTATTTTGAATACACCGAATAATCCCACAGGGAAAGTCTTCGAGCGCAGGGAACTGGAAGCCATTCGCGAATTATGCGTGCGTCATAACGCGTTCCTCATTACCGACGAGATTTACGAGCACATGCTGTATGAAAGCGCGCGGCACATTTGCGCGGCGTCGCTCGAGGGGATGCGCGAGCGCACGATTACCATTAACGCGCTCTCGAAAACCTACAGCGTGACGGGATGGCGCGTCGGCTGGGCCATTGCGCCGCCCGAGGTAACTTCCGCGATTCGCAAAGTGCACGATTTTCTGACCGTGGGCGCGGCGGCGCCTTTGCAGGAGGCGGGCGCGCTGGCGCTGCGCATGCCGGATTCGTATTACACGCAGCTCGCGAGCGAATATTTGCAGCGACGTAACCGGCTGCTCGGAATTTTGAGCGGCGCGGGATTCCAATGTTTCAAGCCGCGCGGCGCGTATTACATCATGACCGACATTTCGAATTTCGGATTCGCGAATGACGTGGAGTTCGCGCGTTATCTGGTGAAGGAGATTGGCGTGGCGGCGGTGCCCGGTTCGAGCTTCTATAACGATCCTGTTGATGGCGCGCAGCAGTTGCGGTTTACGTTCTGCAAAAAAGAATCCACCTTTGCAGAAGCGGAAAAGCGCTTGGCGAAATTGCGGCAACGTGATTGATAAGCGGAGGCTATGCACAAGACGGGGATTTTTCCGCCGCGCAGTCTGGCGTTTGTGTCCTTCTCAGTCCTAGTTGTGTTTTTCTTCTCCGGATGCAAGCCGCACAGGGCATCCTTCGCGTCACCAGATGAAGCTGTAACCTCACTGCAACACTGTACGGCTGATACTTGCGCACGCTTGGCTGATGCGGTGCATCTGGCTTTTAC
>DAIRCW010000278.1:0-3481 GCA_036796475.1 Candidatus Acidiferrales bacterium
GTATCTCGACGTGATTCAAAAAGGTCTCTCGGTGATGGACTCCACGGCGATTTCGCTGTGCATGGACAACAAAATGCCCATTCTGGTTTTCAACATGAATGTCGCCGGGAATTTGCAGCGCGTGGTGATGGGAGAGAAAGTCGGCTCCATCGTCACGGCGTGATGCACGTGGCCGTAATGCAGCGAGTTTTGTCAGGGCACGGCTTCAGCCGTGCCGTAAGCATGCAAAAAGGAGTGCGGCTTTAGCCGCTGAGGGACGCAAAGAAATCACCAGGAAAGCGAATTCAATGACAACCATCGCAAACACAAAAGACGCGCTGGCGCAGGCCAAAGCGCGCATGGAAAAAGCGGTCGAGGATTTTCGCAAGGATCTCGCGGGCGTGCGCACCGGCCGCGCCAACACCGCGCTGCTCGACGGCGTCCGCGTGGATTATCACGGCACGCCGATGCCCATCAATCAGCTGGGCACCATGTCCGTGCCCGATCCCAGCATGATTATGATTTCGCCGTGGGATCCCACCGCCGTGCCGCTGATTGACAAAGCCATTCGCACCGCCGACCTCGGCCTCAATCCCACCAATGACGGCAAAGTGGTGCGCGTGCCCATTCCTGCGCTCACCGAAGAGCGCCGCAAGGATTTGGTGAAGATGATTCACAAAATTCTGGAGAATCATCGCACCGCGGTGCGCAACGTCCGGCGCGACATCAAAGAGCACGTCGAGAAACTCGAAAAGGAAAAGAAAATCAGCGAAGACGATAAAAAGCGCGGCCTCGATGAACTCGAAAAACTCACTCACACGGAAACCAAAAAGGTCGAAGACCTATCCGCCGCAAAAGAAAAAGAAGTGATGGAGATTAAGTAGAATACGAACAAATGAAGGCCTGGCTTCGAGCGCTATTGTCCCAAGCGGTCATCAGCTGGTGGTGGGCATTATCCGCAGCAAGCACTCTATCTACCTTCTTTTTCCATACGTGGTCTGGCAGCGTACGCACCGTTCTAGCGATTTCCTCGGTTGTTGGTTTCGCATGGGCCAACTATAGGGTGTTCCAAGGCCAGCAGTCTAAGATTTCGAGCCTGAAGGGCAGCAGTCAATCGCAGGAAGTCAGGGCTTCAGACCTCCGAATCGTGGCGCAGCAAGGCTCGCGTTACATTCTAAGACCAGTGCAAAACATACGTAGGGGCGATTTCCGCGGAATGTATTTGGAGTTTCATCTGATGATTGAAAATCAAGGCTTGAGGAAATCGACTGTGAACGACTTTCAGGTAGAGATCGTCGAGCTTAACAGAACATTCCCAAAGCTTGCTCCTCAGGAGGGGCTGACTGGCATGCAGGGAAGGCATTGCGCATATGGAATGAGCCCCCACCGAGGTCTCAGCAACACCCGGCTTATCAGGATTGATGCCGAGAGCACGACAGACCGCGACACTCTGATCTTTTATATTCTAGATATGGATCTTCGAAAGTTCGCTGAGTGCAATCTTGGGATGCAAGGGCCCGAGCAAAGGTTCCCACCGTTACACTGCCGCCTGACAATAACGGACACGATGAACATCTCGGCCACCGAGACATTCGAGATGACCGAGGGATAGATACTCGCGTTAAACAGTCCGACGCGCCCGACGAAGGGATTTGAGGGCGGCGAGGAGTGACGAGACGCGGCGGGCGTCAGCGGGCGCGGCGCCGAAGCGCGCGGATTGATAGAGGTGAGTCAGCTCCGCGACCGGCCCGGCAAATTCCGGCACGCGAATCGAAGCGGCAAATTCCAGCGGCGTTTGCGCAGGAGCTTTGCGCCAGCCGCGCCGCGCCAGCAAACGCAGCATCTGATGGTATTCGAAAGTCGCCAGTTCCGGCGGCAGCGTGCCATCGCGATGTGCGCGCAACTTCCAGCGAACAGCCACGAAGCCGCCCATCGCGCGTCCGCGAAAATAAATCAGCAATAGCAGCAGAAACACAAGCGCGCCGGGAAGCGCGTACGGCGAAGACGAAACGCGCGCCTGCATTAGCTTGATGGAATTGATGGCCCTGCGGCGTTCGCGGCGATAATCGCGCGCGATGCGCTGTGTCCACGTGAGCGACGAACTCTTCACGTCCCGCGCCAGCGAAAGCTGATGCGAAAAATCGTAGTTGATGATCCATTCGTTCCAACTGTACTGAAACCAGTCCCAGTACATGCTCAGCCGTGAAAACATTCCGGCGGATTCGGCGTCTCCGGCCGGCGTGGGATCAAACGTAATCCAGCCATACTTCGGGAAATAGACTTCCACCCAGCTGTGCGCGTCGCGCGCGCGAATGATGTAATCCTGCGCCACATCGTTGTATTGGCCGGCTAAAAATCCGGTGATGTAGCGCGCCGGAATGCCCAGCGTGCGCAGCATCACCACCATCGCGGACGCAAAATATTCACAATTGCCCGCGCGCTTGGTGAAGAGAAAATACGCCAGCGGGTCTTTCGGACTCATGTCCGAAAGATCCAGCGTGTAGCGAAACTCCGTATGGAAATACCGCTCGAGGTTCGCGGCTTTGTCGTACGCCGTCGCGTCATGTGCGGTGATTTTCTCGGCGAGCGGCTTGACGCGCGGATCTAATTCAGGTAACTGCAAATACGTGTCGCGAATTTCGAAGGGATAATTTCCCGCCGCAGCGCGAAGCTCCTGCATGGGCACCATAGGAACTTCCGACACTCCTTCATAACGCGACGCCGCGCCGTTGTGCAGCGGATTCAGAATCGTTCCGTTGCGGTCGAGCAGCAGATAACTTCGCGCGCGTCCAAAACGGCCCGCATCGCTGAAACCGAAGTTCCCCGATAATGAGACCACGCGCGGCGCAACGAACAGGGCATCGGTCGCAATCGGCTGCATCAGCACCGAGTAACGCATCACAAAATAAGAGTTCGGCGGGAGCGGCGCGCGCTCCATCTGATAATTGCCGCCGGCATCGGCGGGCCAAATCGTCGGCCTCGGCGCGGGCGTGAACCAGCGCTTGCCGTCAAAATTCGTGAGCACCATGCCGCGCCAGTGCATGTCCTGCGCGCGCAAGGGATCGCCATCCACGCGAATGCGCATCACCACCGCGCTGCTCTGCTGGATTTTTCCGATTTCGCCGAGCGAAACGTTATCCGTGAAACCGGTCATCATCGTGGGCCGCACGTTGAACGCGCTCAGATATCCGGCGGTGAAGCGCGGAATTAAAAAGAAAATCAGCGCGCCGATGACCAGCGAACTCGCCGCTACAATTCCAGAGGTCAGTCCAAGCGCGCGATTCAGCCGCCGCGCCAGCATGCTTCCTGGATCGAGCACCGGCGAAACTGCTCCCTCTGCGCTGCGCCGGATTTCCAGTCCTACGAAACTGGAAACCGCGAGCAGTAAAAACAGCGCGAGCCCCACGAGGAACATGGTGTCCACCGTGAGAATCGCCGAAGCGAGCATCCCGGCGAATGCCAGCAGCGCGAGAAAAACGTTGTCGCGAATCGTTCGCGAGGA
>DAIRCW010000279.1:0-3463 GCA_036796475.1 Candidatus Acidiferrales bacterium
TGGCGTGGATTACGGCGGGATTTTTGATTACTCACTCTGGGACAATTTTCAGTTCGAGTTTTTGTGGATGCGCCAGCCTTCGGTGCTCAGTACGCATGACACGAGCACGTCACCTCCAACCGTCACGCGGATTACGGATTCGAAGCTCGACACCTTCACCTTTGGCGCTACCTACGATTTCCGCAACCCGGATGCCCCGGTCAAGCCATTTATCACCGGCGGCGTAGGCTGGACCCACTTCACCAACATCCATAACCCGAACAATGTAGATCTTGGCTTCAGCAACGGCCTCACCTACAACATCGGTGGCGGAGCAAAATACTATTTCAGCCGCCACATCGGGCTTCGCGCCGATGTCCGTTACCTTTACGTGCGCACCACTCCGTCAAGCAGCATCCAGTGCGGATTCGTCGGTTGCTTCCAGGTGCCCACGCACAACCATGCCAATCAGGGCGCGGCCAATCTTGGCGTAATCGTCCGTTTCTAAGCAACGTAAGTTCAACCCAAAATAAAAGCGAGAGCCATCACGGCTCTCGCTTTGTATTTTCAACTCTGAAGTTTAGCCTTAGAACGTCAATGTGGCTTTCAGTTGAATCAGCCGCGGCGAAGAATCGGCTCCGAGGAACGAGCCGAAGATGCTCGTCGGCGAACTGACCGTATTGAGGATCTGCCCGAAATCCAAACTCGCTGCGTTGTTCACTGGCAATCCAAAATTTGGATGATTGAGAACGTTATATACCTGCACGCCCAGGCCCAGCCGCGCGCCCTCCCAGAACGGAAGCGCGGTGGACTTCATCAGCGCCACATCCGCATTGAAAAAACGCGGCCCGCGAAAAACGTTGCGCATCCTGGTCGTGAAGGCGCTCTCGCCGCCCACATTGAACTGGCACGCTGCGGCGCTCGAAGCAAAACAATTCTGCGGTATCGGCGCGGTGAGCGGCAGGAAGCAGCTTGGAATAGAAGTATCGCAGCTCTGCGGGCCTCCGAGAAAAGCCGGCAAGACCTGCCCGAAGTAATTGTTGTTTGCGGCGAGCGTTTGGCTGAGAGCGCCATCCACGACGCTGTACGGCAGGCCCGAGCGCGCAAAGAGCGTGCCGGAAAGCTGCCATCCGTCGAGCAAATAACTGGTGGTGGTCTTCCCCACCCACCGGCGAAGCGGCAGTTCCCACACCGCGTTGACGTTACCCGAGTGGCGCACGTCGTAATCGGAATTGCCGTAGCTGCCCACAAAATTCGCCGGATCCTGCGGATTCAGCAGGCTGGTGGTAGAGAATGGTGAGAATCCGCCATTAGAACTGACGTCGAGCAAATGGCTGTACGTGTAGCTGCCCTGAATGACTCCTGTTCCCAGAAAGCCGCTCATGCGATGGCTCACGGCAAGCGTGCCACCGTTGTAATGCGAATAGCCGCCGGCGAAAAGCATGGTCACGCCGCCAAAGCGCGGATCGGGAGCGTTGGAAGGCAGGCTCGCGAAACCAAACGCGTTCATGGAATTGTCGTTCACCGGCTCGTGCACGCCGTGATTTCCCACGTAGCTCAGGCTGACCAGCGTGGCGTCGCCGAATTGCCGCTGCAACTCCAGATCCCATTTGTAATAAACCGGCCTCTTGAGCTTCGATTCGGTGGTGAAGATGCTCGGCGGCGTGAACCCAGGGCTGTTGGCGAGAATCGTAGGGAAGTTTTCCCCGGTGAGGAAGCCCGTCTGAAACGCGGAATTGGTGCTCGCGGAGTCCACAAAGATGCTCGGCCCCTGGGCGGAGGATGCCGGCACAATGAAATCGTTCCGCGTCACGAACGTCGCGTTGAGTGGCGGGTTCTGAGCAAAATCATCCACGATCTGCGGCGGGAACAAGTCGTGGAACACGCCAACCCCACCGCGCAAAACCGTTTTTCCCGAAACGCCGAATGGCTGCCAGGCGAAACTGAAGCGCGGCTCATAAAGAATGTTCTGCACTCCCAGCGGCAGCGCCTGCAACTGATTCGTTTGAATGGCCTGATTGTACGGAATCTGCGCCAACTGATTCTGATTCGCGCCGTTCGCAATGATGTTGAACTGGCCCGCGAGCTTCGCAAAACACAGATGTCGGCAGATGGGATTGGAATCGTGCTCGACACGAAAGGCAAGCTGGAAACTGAGCGTCTTGCTGTAGCGAAAATCGTCTTCGAAGTACCCACCTGAGGTGTAATACGCAATCGGCTGATTGAGGGATTGCGGAAAAGATTGCGTCAGCGAATCGCCGCTCACGCCACCGGTGAAGAAATCATTAATGGAGTTGATCACCAGCAGGCCGGTTTTTAACGCGCCGAAATCGTGGTCGCTTACGTCCAGGCGACGGAAAAAGCCTCCGAGCTTCACGGTATTGATGCCCGACGTCACCGTGAAATCGTCGGACACTTGGAAATCGGCCGTGTTGCGGCCTCGCGGCAGATCGCACGTCTGCCCGCCAACGAGTATGTCGAGTCCTGCACCGAGCGGCGGATTCACGCAAGGATTCGGTCCCGCGGTGCTGAAGAAACTACCGTCCGCGAGCGCAATGGTCGTCGGGAAATTCACTTGCGTGAACGACGGCGGCGGCGGCAAGAAAACATCCTTAAAAGTTTGCCCGCCGAGAACGAATTGGTTTGCCGCGGAAGCGCCGAACGAGTGCGTCCATTCCAATTGCGCCTGCTTCTCCGGCTGCGAACTCCGCACATTGAACTGGCTGCTGATGGGATCGGAATACGCCACCTGATTTCCGCGGTCCATCTGATAGCGGAAAAAGACGCGGTTCGATGGAGTCACGTTCACATCGAAGCGGAAAGCGACGAGCCACTCCGTGCTCAAATTAGCTTGCGACGAAGTAAAACTTATCGAGCACGGCAGTGCACCAGAGCCAAAAAATTGGGAATCGAGGTTGAAATTCCCGCAGCCATCGCCTGTGTTGGTCTGTATTCCGTTGACTGTGGTGATTCCGGGGGGCTGGTTATCGAGAGAAGTGATGGCTTGCGGAGCATTGTTCAGCAGACTGAAAAGCTGCGAACTGTAGAATGTGGAAACATCCGGTCGGAACACATTCGCGGTACTCGTCGGCTCATTGCCTTCCAGGTTCGCAGCCGTAGCGGCTTGGAACTGTGGGCTGGGAAATATGACGGTCGCCGTGGATGGCACAAGCACGCGCAGCCCTTCCGTGTTGATAAAGAAGAAAGCTTTGTTCCTTCGCAGCGGCCCCCCCAGAGAACCCTGCCACTGATTCTGCCCATCAAACGGACGCGGGAGTGCTGCGGCGTTATTAAAAAAACTGTTGGCATTGAGAAAGCGCTGGTTCCAGAAGTAGTTCGCGTTCCCGTGCACCGCGTTCTGTCCGGAACTGGTGAGGTAATCCACGCTCTCACCGGCAAACTCCCCGTAATTACCGCTGTAACCGTTGCTGACGATGCTCACTTCCTGCACTTCATTTGCGCCCAGCATCAAATTGGTCGCGCC
>DAIRCW010000280.1:0-930 GCA_036796475.1 Candidatus Acidiferrales bacterium
TTTTTCCGTGCTCCGGCAAACCGGGCTCTCACGCGACCGTCGCTTGCGTTCTGCCACGGAGAAATGGCAGGACGCCGATCATCATCGCGATTGCCGGAATTACGATCCAGCTCATCACCGCGCCGGCGAATTCGGGAGACAACGTCTGGGGCTCGGACACATTTCCCGTTATCCCGCCAATCACAAACGCGAAGAGCAGCACCGTCACAAAAATCGCGAGAAAAACAAACGCGGAGAAAAATCCCACGGCTGCTTGCACGGCGAGGCTTCCGCCCGCGCGGCGCGACCAGTACGCTCCGGCCGCGCCCAGAAATGGAAGCAAACAAAGCCACGGAAAATAGAACTCCAAAGGCCAGCCTAGGCCGTGGGGACTTACCGGTCCGCCTTGAAGCCAAAGCGTCATGAAATACGGACGGAAACCAGCGGCTTGCAGAACCGCGAGAAATCCGGCGCTGGCAAGTAGCATGGACATGCCGGGAAGCCAGAAACGTTTGGTGCGGTCGTTGAGGTGCATGGTGTTCTCCTTGCGGGCGCGGTAGAGAGTTGCGCCCAAGTTTTGATCTTCGTGAAGTTCGGCGGCGGCCATTTGCGTTGCGGCGATTTCGGTTGCGTCAGTTTGCCCGGCGGCGGAAGCGTCGAGGCAGCGCGAAGGCGCATCGGCGCACAGGTCTTCGAGGTAACCCGCCAGTTCGCGCGAAATTTCCTCGCGGTCCGCCGCGCTCAGCTTCGAGTCCGCCAGCCTGCGTATTGTTTCACTGTGCCAATCATGCTTCGCTTCTCCAAAGTTATGCATGATGAGCCTCCGCAAGGCGGCCGAGGGCATGGAACAGTTCCTTCCACTCTTTGCGCAGCGGCGCGAGCTTCTTGCGTCCGGCAGCGGTGAGGCGATAGTAACGGCGGGGGGGGCCCCCGGGGGGCTCTCGCCCCCCC
>DAIRCW010000280.1:940-3452 GCA_036796475.1 Candidatus Acidiferrales bacterium
GCGTCCCGCGGGCGTTTCGCCCCACGCAGCGCGAAGCCAGCCGCGCGCTTCCATGCGATAGAGCAACGGATAGAGGGACGCGAGCGTAAATCGCAGCGTGCCCCGCGTTCGCAATTCGATTCGCCGCGCGATTTCGTAGCCGTGCAGCGGATGCTCGGCCAGAACCGAAAGAATGGCCAGTTCGGCGGAGCCTCGTTTGATATTTGAGCTGATCATGATGTAAGTATATAGGCACCCTATATAGAGACAACCTGCTGGCAGGATCATGTTCCGTAAACGTCACCTCCTTCCCGCTCCCGCTGAATAAGCGGCCGGCGAATTACATTGCAGCAGCAACTGTCTACGGGTAAAATCCGCGCAATTCCCTTTTCACGGCTCGAACACGGCCCCATCAACCAGCAGTTCACTTCAATGCTTGGAGGACACATGTGCATTCGAACAATGATGTTCGCAGCGGCTTGCGCGGCGGCGACGTTGCTGCCTAGCGCTGCGTTTTCGCAGGACAAAGTGATCTCTGACGCGCAGTACACGGCGAAGGCGCTCTCGGCGGCGCCGCGCGCGATCGCCGCGCATGCAGCGGTGGTGCGCATGGACAAGGACGGCAAAATGCGCACGCTGCGCAAGGGCACCAACGGATTCACCTGTTCGGTCATGCCCGGCGACAACCGCATGTGCAACGACGAAAACGCTGACAAGTTTTTTTTGGCTGCCGTCAATCACACTGCGCCACCCGACGAGCCGGGATTTTCCTACATGCTGGCGGGCGATCACGGCGCGAGTAACACGGACCCGTTCGCTGCGAAAAAGACGGTGACCAATCACTGGATCGTCACCGGGCCACATTTGATGCTGACGGGCGCGGCGGCGAAACAACTGGGCTACACGCGCGACGCGGATCCGGATCCCAACAAGCCCTACATGATGTGGGTGGGCACGCCGTACGAACATGCCATGATTCCGGTGGGGCCGCCGAGCGCGAGCAAACCTTAAAAGCAGTGGCGAGTGACGAGCAACCCTGACGCGAGCAGCAGTCAGTGCTCAGTGGTCAGTGGTCAGCGCTCAGCAACCTCGAACGACGCTCGAAGCACCGCACCTACGCGCTAAAGGCAGGCATGCTAAGCCAACTCCGGCTCGCCTGTACGGAGGGACGTTGCGGCGTGCGCACATTTGCGTTTGAGGAGTGCGATGCCGGCGCCGGCGACGTTAGAATTGCGTCATGGAATGCCCCCAATGCAAGGCGGCGAATTCCGACGCTGCGCAGTTCTGCGTGCGCTGCCACATGACGCTGCTCTACAAGTGCCCTTCTTGCGCCGCCACGCAGCGGCACGGCGGAAAATGTGATGTGTGCGGCGTGGACTTCGCGAAATATGCGGCCATGCTGATCGCGCAGGAGCAATCGCGCGTGGATCGCGAGCACGAAAAGGCGCGCGAGAAGGCCGCGGCCTGGAAGCAGCTAATCCTGCTGCCGGTGACCGGCGGATTTTCGCTGGTGAAGCATTTGCTACGGCGCAGTGACTAGCGCGTAGCAGTTCCCGCCTTCGGAATCAGGAAAATCAGCAGCGCACCCACGACCGCAGTTCCGGCGACGACGCCCATGCCCGCACTGAACGAGCCGGTCTTCGTGCTGAGATAGCCGAGCATATACGGACCCGCGAATCCTCCGATAGAGGCGACGCCGTTGATCAATCCCACCGAAGCGGCGGCAGCGGAGCGGCTGAGCAGCGTCGTGGGAATCGCCCAAAATGTGGACAGAAACGCGTTACAACACGCGATCATGCTGAAGAGCGCGACGAGCGCGGGAAGCGAGCCGCCAGTGTGGACCGAGAGTCCCAGTGCGCCGAGCGCGGCGATGAAGAGCGGCACAGCGGAATGCCAGCGGCGCTCCATGGTTCTGTCGGAGTGCCAGCCGTTGGCGATCATTGCGACGAACATTAGCAGATACGGAATCATGCCGACGATGCCGACGCCAAAATTCGAGAGCGTGGAGGCGCGCTTCAGCATCGTCGGAAACCAAAAGTAAAACGCGTAGCCGACGAAGTACTGCAAGAAACTCACGAGCGCGAGCAGCAGCACGATTCGCGAACCCAGCGCGGCGAGTATCGGCATCGTTTGCGGCGTCGCTTGCTTTTCCTGGTGAAGCTTCTGCTCGATCCAGGCGCGCTCGTCAGCCGCGAGCCAGTGCGCTTCTCGCGGACGGTCGTTCAAAAAGAAAAATGTGACGCAGCCCAGCAAAATCGCGGGAAGGCCTTCGAGAATGAAGAGCCAGCGCCATCCGGCGAGTCCAAGAAACGCGTGGCCAATAATCCATCCTGCGACCGGAGCGGCGAGAGCTTGCGACAGCGGAATGGCGGACATGAAATTTCCGGTGGCTTTGGCGCGGTCTTCGCGGCAGAACCAGTGGCTCAAGTAGACGATGACGCCGGGAAAAAATGCGGCTTCGGCGGCGCCCAGCGCGAGGCGCGCTGCGTAGAGCTGTCCGGCGGTGTGAACGAGTCCGGTGAGCGCGGTGAGG
>DAIRCW010000281.1:0-1366 GCA_036796475.1 Candidatus Acidiferrales bacterium
GTGTTCAGCCGGCTATTGAATCCGCCGCCAAAAATTCTGTTGGTGACCAGCAGAGGGATGTAGTCGGGGCTGTTGCGCGGAATTCCAATGCTGCCGGCACGGATTTGCGTTTGGACGGCGTCTGGCTTGTCGATGACGATGAAATGAAGGCCTTGCGTCTGGGGAGGCGCGGCAGGCGCTTCCGTGGGCAAATCTTTTTTCTCCCAGTCGCCGAAGTATTTTTGCGCTAGGGCGAAAGCCTGTTCCGGCGTGACGTCGCCGGCGAAAGCGAGGAGCGCGTCATTCGGTGCATAAGACGAATCATGAAACTTGACGAGGTCATCGCGGGTGATCTTCGTAACCGTTTGCGGCGTGCCATCGGAGGGCATGCCGTAGGGAGACGCGCCGTACACCACGCGAGCAAAGGCGGCGGAGGCCATGTAGTTCGGGTCGCTGTATTCAACGCGGAGTCCGGAAAGCGCTTGCTGGCGCTGGCGCTCGAGTTCGTCAGGCGAAAACGCCGGGTGTAGGACGGCGTCCGAGAGAAGATCCACGCCGAGGTCAAGGTCGCGCGAGACAACCGTCGCGGTAGCGTAGGTGGCGTCATCTGATGCGGTCGCGCTAACTTGGCCACCGACGAAATCAATGGCCTGCGCGAATTGCTGCGCGCTGCGCGTCTTGGTGCCCTGCGTTAGCATATCCGCGGTCATGGACGCGATTCCCGGCATATCCGCGGGATCATGAATCGCGCCTGCGGACATCAACACCAGGCGGATTGCAACCGACGGCTGGCGGTGGTCAGGGATCACAAAGACGCGCAGGCCGTTCGAGAGCGTGCGCGTTTCCGCATTCGGAAAATGAAACGGCCGCGTCGACTGCGCGGCAGGCATCTGCTGAATGAGCTTCACGCCTTTGGGAATAATGCCTGTGCCCTTTGAATTTTCCTGCTGTGCGCCAGATGGCGTTTCCTGGGATGCGCTCTCCGATGATTGCGTTTGCGCACGCAGCAATGTTGGTGCGCCAATGAGAGCGGCAGCCAAAAGGAGCGCAGCGGCTGCGATTTTTGTGTGAACAGTTGCCGGATCCGTTTGCGAGCGCATTATTTGGGACTCCCGTTGGCAGGTTTTGGCTGCGTTTGCGGCAAGTAGAAGAGGACCGTTTCGTGTTTCTGATCGAAGTACAGGTCAGCGGCATGCTGGATCGCTGCAGCCGTGACAGCTTCGTATTTGGCGAGATCCGTGTTTACAAAATCGGGATTCTTGCCGATCACTGCGGCTTCCCCCAGGGCCTCGGCCTTTTCTTGATCCGTTTCACGGCCAAGAATTTCGGCCGAAATTTCCTGGTTCTTCGCTTTTTGCAGGTCGTTTGGGGAAACTCCGCTCTTTTT
>DAIRCW010000281.1:1466-3448 GCA_036796475.1 Candidatus Acidiferrales bacterium
GCTTTGTCGAGATCGGCGATGCTGCCAATGGTCGTGTGGTGATAAGGATGCACGGTGAATGCGGTGGCGTACAAGTCCTCCTGCAATCGTCCGTAAGGCGAGTTGTCAACGCGGAGGCGGCGCTCTTCTTCCACAACTTGGCGCTCCGAGGTGAAGTTTTTCTCATCCACATTAAGGCTGCCGAGGCGGTCGGCTTCGAGCCAGAGGACGCGCGCGAGATAATTGCTCGGAAACGTCTCCCAGAAGACCGTGACGTCGTCGTTGGTATAGGCATTATCGAAGCCGCCAATCGCTTCGATGATGCGTGAATGTTCGTCGGCACCCACATGCGCCGAGCCTTTGAACATTAGGTGCTCGAAAAGATGGGCGAATCCTGTGTGCCCAGGCTTCTCATCTTTTGAGCCGACGTGGTACCAGATTTGCAGATTGACGACAGGCACATGGTGATCTTCCGCCATGACGATGCGCAGGCCATTCGGGAGCGTGCGCGTTTGAAAGGCAATGCGCGGGACCCGAAAAGCTGCTGATTCGGCGGTGCGCCGCTGGCGCGCTGGAGGTCCGGGCAATTTCTTTTGCTGCGCAACGAGAGGTAGTGCGAGCGCGAAAAATAGAAACGCAAGGTTGAGAATTCTTCCTACGCGGCGAATGCGATTCATTGGACACTCCCTCTATGCAGCAGTTGCGGCGGTGGCTGCGAGGCACCAGCATCGTATGAGCCGGCGGATTTGATGTCAAACACTTACCGCAAGATGCATACAGGCCGCAGCGACCCGCTCACGGCCGGCCCGAGCCGAGTTGCAGATCAGGCAAACAATCCAGCTTTTGACGCGCGGTGTTCATTCCGGTGGAGGAGAATTGTTTAATCATCCGCAGCTTGCTCCGTGTTTAGGAGGAATCATGCGAGCATTTGGAAGCTTGGTAGCAATCCTTGTTGTCCTCGGCGTCGGCTACTGGTTCTACGCGACAAGCGTGAAATCGAGCGGCGCGAATGGCTCGCCGGCGGAGGTTATTTCCAGCGTGGGCGCGAAAAGCGACCTGCTCTCCATGGCACAGGCAGAGCGCATTTATCAGGCTTCGCACGGATCGTACGCTTCGCTCGATGAACTCTACTCGAGCGGTTCCTTAACGCAACGAAAGCCTGATCGCGCCGGTTACACCTACTCTTCGGAAACTTCTGCTGCTGGATTTACCATCACTGCGCATTGCCAGCCGCCGCAGGGCCAATCGTGCCCCAGCTTCTCGATAGACCAGACCATGCAAGTGCAGCAGATCCCCTAAGCCGCACGGAACATTCCTCGGCATTTCCACGTATCTCTTCTCGCAAGCACATCTGCGAGGCTGGCTCGAGAGCTGAAGCAGCCGAGAGGAGAAATTCATGTCCGACAATGTGATTGGACTTGCAGCAGTGGTGATGATCTTCGCGATTCCGCTGGCGGCAATTTGGGCCTGGGCTTGGCAAAAGGGCCGGAAATTTCGAGCGGACGAGCGATTGGCGGCGCTGGCGCGTGGGATAAACGTCCCATTTGATCCGGAATTGGCTCATCCGGCAGTCTCGCGGCGTGCCGGAATCCTGCTCGTAGCCGCGGCGGTAGGCTATGTAGTCACGTTCTGGTTGCTCGCGCGATGGGAGCCGGACGCAATGGAAGCTTCCGTCCTTGGATTCATCCCCTTTGCGATCGGCGTCGGGTTTTTTGTGGACGCTTATCTGATTCGGCGGGAATTGCGCTCATCGCATTAGAGGCGTCTATCCCTGGGAGCCGCGCGCCTCAATTTCGCCACGAGAGGTTTGCAGAACTGTTCCATATGGAACAGTTGGTCGTGCCGAAAAACTCTCAGGGCTGGGCCATAGCTCTAAGCTGCAATCGGTTTTGCGGCTGGCTGCCCGGCCTCCTTGGCGCTATCGCGAAAATAGAAACAGCGAAATCGCAGAGACCAGCACGTCCGCGCCGAAAAAGGCGCTCACACGGTTGGCCATGAGCTGG
>DAIRCW010000282.1:0-280 GCA_036796475.1 Candidatus Acidiferrales bacterium
ACAAAAGGATGCTCCTGATGGAATTTCGAAAGCGAGCGCAGGCCATACGGCGAAAGAAATTCATTTTCATCCAGCATGTAGCGAAGCATTCGCTTCATGCGCTCTTTATTAGCCAGCGAAAGCAAAAGCCTCGGCGATCCGTTTGCCGCCTTCTGGCTCATGTCCACATGCTCGGGAGCGTCCGGATGATGCGCCAGAAACCAATCCATCCGCTTGCGAAAGCCCGCGAGCGGCTCAAAATCCTGCGGCTCGAATGTTTCCGTCGCGATCAGTGGTATCA
>DAIRCW010000282.1:290-3440 GCA_036796475.1 Candidatus Acidiferrales bacterium
GAGCGCACCTTCATGGGAATCTGCGCTCCACCGGAAAAATGCGCCACATCGTAATAGAAACCATCCTCGTCATCCCACATGCCGATATCGTTTGAGCCCATCTGATTCATCGCATCGGCAATGTAGACGAAGTGCTCGAAAAACTTACTGGCCATATCTTCGTAAGCCGGCTCTTCGTGCGCCAATTCCATAGCCATGGCCATCATGTTCAGCGAAAACATGGCCATCCAGCTCGTGCCGTCGGATTGATCAATGTAGCCGCCGCCGGGCAGCGGCATCGAGCGATCGAACACGCCGACGTTGTCCATTCCCAAGAATCCGCCTTCAAACACGTTTTGCCCGAGCGGATCCTTCCGGTTCACCCACCAGGTAAAATTCAAAAGCAGTTTCTGAAAGATGCGCTCCAGAAAAATCCGGTCAAGCTTCCCTCTCACGCGTCCCTCAATTTTGTAAACGCGCCACGCCGCCCACGCATGCACAGGCGGATTCGCGTTCGAAAAGTTCCACTCGAATGCGGGAATCTGCCCGTTCGGATGCATGTACCATTCGCGCAAAAGCAGAAGCAGCTGCTCTTTCGCAAAATCCGGATCGATCGTAGCCATCACCACGCAGTGAAACGCCAAATCCCACGACGCGTACCACGGATACTCCCATTTATCCGGCATGGAAATCACATCCGCGTTGTAAAGGTGCACCCACTGATGGTTTCGGCCATTGAGCCGTTCGTGCGGAGGCTGTGGCTGCGTGGGGTCGCCCGCGAGCCAGGTTTTCACTTCGTAGTGATACGACTGTTTGCCCCACAGCAATCCCGCAAACGCCTGCCGCTGCGCCTGCCGCGCATCCTCGCTCAAGTGCTCGCACACGCGGGCCGAGTAAAATTCGTCCGCCTCAGCAATTCTCTGCGCAAATGTGGAATCGAACTGCGCTCCAAAAATCGCATCCCGCGAGAATGTTTTCCCTGCTAGCGCATCGGCTGGCGAATGATCCGTCAGCCGCAATCGAATCGACCACTGTTTCCCAGCAGGCACGCTCGCAAAATAATGCGCCGCAACTTTCGTTCCCGTCTGCGCCGGATTCACCGCGTCCTGCCGCGCGCTCACGATGTACTCGTTGATGCCGTCTTTTACCCACTCCGACGCATTCTTTGTTTGGTACAGCCGCGCGAAATTCGTTTCATTTTCGGTGAATAGCAACCGCGGAGCGCCATCCGCGAAAAGCCATCGCTTACCATAATCCGCTTGCTGCGCCTCAATGATCGCTACGCCGTCTTCAGAAGGAATGACGTGCGCTCGCGCCCCGCGCACCAGCCCGCCCCACGCCCACGTATTGCGAAACCATAGCGTCGGCAGCAGATGCAAAGGCGCCGCCTCCGGCCCACGATTGAACGCCGTGATGCGGATCAAAATATCTTCTGAAGTAGCTTTCGCGTACTCCACAAACACATCAAAGTAGCGGCTCTCGTTGAACACGCCCGTATCAATCAACTCGAATTCCGGGTCTTCACGCGTGCGCCGCCGATTTTCTTCAATCAATTCCTCGTAAGGAAACGCGGCATGCGGATATTTGTACAAGCATTTCAGGTAAGCGCTGCTCGGCGTGGCGTCCAGATAAAAATAATATTCCTTCACGTCCTCGCCATGATTGCCCTGCTGATTGGTCAGGCCGAATAGACGCTCCTTCAAAAACGGATCGTGTTCGTTCCACAGCGCCAGAGCAAAGCAGAAGCGCTGATGCTTGTCGCTGAATCCCGCGATGCCATCTTCACCCCAGCGATACACGCGCGAGCGGGCGTGGTCATGCGGAAAATAATTCCAGGCATCACCATCCGCGCTGTAGTCCTCGCGTACTGTGCCCCACTGGCGTTCGGAGAGGTAAGGTCCCCAGCGCTTCCAGTAAACTTTGCGGAGACGATTTTCCTCCAAGCGCTGCTCTTCACGGGTAATTGGTCGGGTCATGTTCCTGTCATTCGCTAGTTTGGAATTCGAGCCGTCCATAGTACCGCACTCGACGTATGCCGAATGTTGCGATGGTTGAGCTCGACGCAATAAGTTTCCACCATCGTTCCATGATGGAACGAATCAAAGTTCCATTTTAGAACTGCCGAGCTGGTTAGAAATAGAGTTGTCCCCGCAATTTCGCGCCTAACTTCGAACCTCCATTTCCGGTTTTCTCCAATGATTCCAATGATTTGGACCGGTCCGAGGGGCCTACCCGCCGGCAGCCAGCGCACCTGCACCGGAGTGGAACAGTTCTTGCCAACTGTCCTCGGGTGCGCGAACCAATTTCGAAAAAATCCGAAGCCCTCAACCTCGCGGCCCTCGTGCTCGCCGCATCCATGATCTACGCGGCCGGATGCGGATTCACGGGGGCCTCGCCAATAAGCCCCAACCCCCCAAGCCCAGTTACCGTTACCGTTTCGCCGCAAAGCGCAACGGTGATGCTCGGCGGCACGGCACAGTTCGCGGCCACAGTGACCGGTGCGAGTTCCACCGCTGTGAGTTGGAGCGTCAATGGAACCGCCGGTGGCAGCGCGGCCACCGGAAAAATTTCGGACGCCGGTTTGTACACAGCTCCCTCGAGCATGCCTGCGGTAACAATCGTTACCGTCACTGCTACAGCCGTAAGCGATTCGCGGGCCAGCGCGTCTGCAACAGTTCAGCTCCAAAGTGGAATCACCGTGAGCATCGCACCCGGCGCGGCAAATGTGGCTCCCAGCGGAACGCAAAATTTCACAACAACTGTGAGCGGTGGCGCAAATTCGGCCGTGAGCTGGAGCGTAAATGGTATCAGCGGAGGCGACGCGACAAACGGCACGCTCAGCGCAACAGGACCGGACACTGCAACCTATACAGCTCCAGCCGTTCCACCAGCCAGCGCGGTCACCGTGGTCGCCACCAGCGTGGTGGACCCGTCCAAATCCGCATCGGCGAGCGTAACGGTGTCCTGCCCGTCTGCGAATTCTGTCGCGCCGTCATCGGCGACCGTGATCGCAGGTGGCACGCAACTCTTCACCGCTTCACTGTGCGTCTCGCCGGGCACGCCGATCGCCTGGGCCGTGAACGGCATCAGCGGCGGAAGCCCATTAACTGGAACAATCCTTCCCGGCGGAGCAAATACTGCTACCTATACAGCGCCTCCGAACGCTCCGGC
>DAIRCW010000283.1:0-3154 GCA_036796475.1 Candidatus Acidiferrales bacterium
AGTGCTGTTTTCTTGCGATTAGAAAAAGTGATGTGGCTGATTTTGAGGCAGTTATGTGAACTTCTAATTTTTCATAGGTCTTGCGATTAGAAATGTTATGTTTACTTTGTGGGTGTCCGGCTTGGAGGCGCGGCGAGGTGGCTTCCTGCGCTAGGGCAGGAAGGCGTCGGCCAAACGCCACCGGGGGCCTCGCGGGGAGATGAGGGCTGCGGAATTGAGAGTGTTGAACATCACAACCTATATAGCATGGGTAAACAGGATTTGCAATTGATTTCGTCGCAAAGTGAGACGAGTCGCATTGCGTGGAGCACCAGAATGGGAGTCGCAAAGCCGCAAGCGGCAAGCCACACTCTAAAAACACAGACTCTCGATTGCCCATCACCACGTAGTGCGTAGATAGAAGACGATCAGTGCAGTACCAGAAGCTAGCGCAGCATATCCAACGAAAGGGAATACGTCTTTCACGCGGAACTCACAAAATCTCAGGAAGAACGTGTCTATCGGGAGAATGCCGAGGAGCGCAACAGGCACCGGGTGAGCCTTTGACAGAAATCCACTAATCGTTCCAATGGTGACCGCAATTATTGGAAGGAATACAGATTCAAGCAGCCAGAGCACGCGGCGCACTTCTCGGACGGGATCGCCATACTTTGCTCTGAGCCCACTGGGATCCTTGTGGCGCAAGTCGGAATCCAAGAGCAATTTTGCGGCCGGAATGGTCCGGATGATCACAACCGCTGCGATAACAAACATGACGAAGCTCAAAAGGGCATTGAAGAGAGCGAGGAAAGCAATCCGCTTCACGGCGCCGATCCTAACTCACTCTGGTCAAAACTCGTGGTAAATCGAGACAGCATCTCCGCGTTCGTTATGAGAGTGGCAAAGCGGCGTCGAGTTCCGGCGGAAGCACCGCCGGAATCCGCGAGGCGGACCGCCGCACTCCGAAAAAGCCGGATGCGGGTGCGCAGCCCGCACAGAAAGGCGCAAGCAGGGCGGCTAGCGCTGCGGGCGGGAAGAGATCAGGAAGAGGATAGTGCGAGTGCAAAAAAAACCGGATAACGAATGAGGACAGCGAAGATCAAAGAGCTCCCAAGCTTCTTCTTAGATACCTGCGTATGACAGGAGCAACGGTACGTTCCGTGATGTTCCTCTTGTTGTTCTTGCAGTATGCGGAACCAAACCACGCCGTTAGTTCTTTAGCTCCTCTGCTTGAATTACAACGACCGCAACACAGGGCGATGTTCCAAACTGCTGGATTGCTGAGGGCATGGTCGTCCAGATGTTCCCAGCTTGCCAGGCCGGCGCGGCTGCGCGTCGCAATCCTAAATCTGAGTTTGCAATATACGCAGCGTGTGTCTCTCAGAGACACATGCCTCGCGATTCGGTATGGCGTACTTCGCTGCATTCTTGAGAACACGGGCCGAGATACCCCATCTTTTCGCCATGGCTAGTTCCCTCAGTGGCCGTTGGCGGCGGAGGCGGCCTCCTCGTCGGCGGCGGCGTGAGGCTTGTGAGCGGCGATGATTTTCTCGGCCTGCTCCGCGGGCACGAAATCGTAATGCGAAAATTCCATGGAGTAGCCGGCGCGGCCCTGCGTCATGGACGTTAGATCGTTGGCGTAGCTGAGCATTTCGGCGAGGGGCACCTGGGCGCGGACGATGACGTTGTGGCCGCGGGCTTCGCTGCCGCTGATGCGTCCACGGCGGGAACTTATGTTGCCCATGATGTCGCCGGAATACTGGTCGGGCGCGTAGACTTCGACTTTCATGATGGGCTCGAGGAGAGCGGGCTTGGCCTGCTTCATGGCTTCTTTGAAGGCGAGCGCGCCGGCGATCTTGAAAGCGATGTCGCTGGAATCCACATCGTGATACTTGCCGTCATAGAGGCTGACGCGAAAATCCACAACGGGAAAACCGGCGAGGAAGCCGCGCTCGGCGGCGTCGTGAACGCCCTTTTCGACGGAGGGGATCCAGTTCTTGGGGATGGCGCCGCCGAAAATATCGTCCACGAATTCGAATCCGCTGCCGCGGGGCAGCGGCTCCATCTTGATGCGGCAAAGTCCGAACTGGCCGTGGCCGCCGGTTTGCTTTTTGTGCTTGCCTTCGGCGTCGGCTTTGCCGCGAATGGTTTCGCGGTAAGGAACTTTGGGCGGATGGAGGGTCAATTCGACGTGGTAGCGTTTGCGCAACTTGGCTACGACGACTTCAATGTGCTGCTGGCCGGCGCCGGAGAGCAAAAATTCCTTGGTTTGCGGGTCGCGGCTGAAGCGCAAGGCCGGATCCTCTTCGAGAATGCGGTGAATAGCGACGCCGATGCGGTCTTCGTCGGCGCGAGTTTTGGGTTCAATAGCGAAGGTGATGGAAGGCTCGGGGATGCGCGCGGCCGGGAAATAGACGGTGGCAGCTTTGTCGCCGAGGGTGTCGCCGGTAGTTGAGTCTTTGAGTTTGGCGATGGTGCCGAGGTCGCCGGCGTGAAGCTCGGGGATGGCTGTGGCCGTTTTTCCCTGGCGGACTTCGAGATGCTGGAAACGCTCGACGGTGTTGCGGTTGAAGTTGGCGACGTTGGCGTCGTTTTTGAGGATGCCGCTCACGACTTTGAAGTAGCTGATGCGTCCGGCGAAAGGATCGGCCATGGTTTTGTAGATGAAGAGCGAGAGAGGCTCTTTATCGTCCACTTTGCGCTCGACGGTTTCGCCTTTGCGATTCGGTTCTTTGTAGGCGACGGCTTTGCCGCGGGAGGCGGGCGAGGGGAATTCCTCGACGATGAAATTCAAAATGGCGTCGCTGCCGATATTGTGCAGAGCGGAGCTGACCAGCACGGGGAAAATGCGCTTCTCGACAATGGCGGCGTGGAGACCTTTTTTCAAGTCTTCGGCGGGCAAGGTTCCTTTGTCGAAGAACTCCTGCATGATGCGGGCGGGATTGACGGCTTGCAGGTTGGATTGCATGCCGCCGTTCTTGATGAAGTACATCAGGTCGTCGCCAGTTACCCCGCCGCGTGAGGCGATGAGGATGGCGGAGACTTCCCATTTGTCTTTCGGAAGGTCCAGCGAGATGTAATCCGGCGTGGCCGGTAGGCTCGGATCGAGCTCGTTTCCCGCCACCAGTTGGTAATCCGGCGGACCTTCATCGCCGCCCTGCGCCGCCGGCGCCGC
>DAIRCW010000283.1:3164-3433 GCA_036796475.1 Candidatus Acidiferrales bacterium
TCGAAGAACTCCTGCATGAGCTCGTCGTCGCCTTCGGCGACCATTTCGACGAGGGCTTCGTGAGCGGACTTGGCGGCCTCGGCAAGGTCGGCGGGAATGTCTTCGATTTTGGCTTTGCCGTCGCCGTCGGGCGCGTAGATGAGCGCTTTCATGGAGACGAGGTCGACGACACCTTTGAAGTTTTTCTCCGCGCCGATGGGGAGCTGGACGGGAACGGCGCCGCGGCCGAAGACTTCCTGAACGGATGCGAGAGCGCGATCGAAGCTGGC
>DAIRCW010000284.1:0-1267 GCA_036796475.1 Candidatus Acidiferrales bacterium
GGAGTTCATCGAGCCGCTGGCGCGCGCGGGAGTGGCGGCGGGAGTAGACGGAGTTTTTATGGAGGTGCACGACAATCCGGCGAAGGCGCTTTCGGACGGAGCGAATGCGCTGGCGCTTGGGAAGTTCAAGTCGCTCGTGGAGAAACTGACGAAAATCGCGGCGCTGGTGCGGGAGTGGGCGTAATGGGTCAGTTTGAATTTTGACTTATTGTGTCACGATCAAGAAAATTCAAACTGACCCACCGCGTGGAGGGCGGGGACGGGCGATGAAGGCGAATGCGAAGGCGGCGAAGACGGGCAAGCCGGAAAAAGCGCGCGGGAGTCTGGCGGCGGCGCGGCGCGTGCTGCGGATCGAGGCGGAAGCCATTGCGGAAGTGATGGCGCGGCTGGACGAAAAGTTCGAGCGCGCGGTGGAATTGATGCTGGCGTGCAGCGGGCGCGTGGCGGTGACCGGGCTGGGAAAGTCTGGACTAATTGGAAGGAAAATTTCGGCGACGCTGGCGAGCACGGGGACGCCTTCGGTGTTTTTGCACGCGGCGGATGCGCTGCACGGCGATCTGGGCATGTTGATGCGCGAAGATGTGCTGTTGGGGATTTCGCAGAGCGGCGAAACGGAGGAGTTGGTGGCGCTGCTGGAGCCGGTGAAGCGATTGGGAATTAAGCTGGTGACGATGACGGGGAACGCGCGGTCAACACTAGCGGCGGCGAGCGATGTGGCGCTGGATATTTCGGTGAAGGAGGAGGCGTGTTCGCTGAATTTGGCGCCGACGGCTTCGACGACCGCGGCGCTGGCGCTGGGCGACGCGCTGGCGATTGCGCTGCTGGAGAGGCGGGGATTTCGCGAGGAGGATTTTGCGGCGCTGCATCCCAAAGGGAGATTGGGGACGAAGCTGAAGCGCGTGGAGTCAGTGATGCATGCGGGCGAGGAGATGCCGCGCGTTGCTGCGGATACGCCGATTGCGGATGTGATTTACGAAATTAGCAGAAAAAAGCTGGGGATGGCGGTGGTGATGGATCGCGCGGGGAAGTTATTGGGAATTGTCACGGATGGGGATTTGCGGCGGTTGATGGAGCGGCGGAAGAAAGAAGCGCTGGATTTGACGGCGGCGGAGAGCATGACGAAGAACCCGGTGACCATTGCGCGGACGGAGCTGGCGGCGAGCGCGTTGCGGTTGATGGAGGAGCGGAAGATTACGTCAGTGGTAGTGGTGGATGAGGAGCGGCGAGTCGAGGGAGTGGTGCATTTGCATGATTTGTGGACGTTGCA